>NZ_MOWM01000127.1 GCF_016082275.1 Variovorax sp. E3 | reverse complement strand
GCTGGCGCAGGCCACCGCGATGGCCGCCAGGCCGAGCGCGATGCCGCCCCGCGCGCCGATGCGCTGGCCGATCGCCGCGCCGACCAGCGACATCGCGCCCATGGCGAACATCGGCAGCACGGTGAGCAGCGCCACCGCGTGAAAGCTGATGCCCGTCGCCAGGCGGATGGGTTCGAGCAAGGGGCTGCTCGACGTGAGAAAGGCGCGCAGGTTCAGCGCGACCAGCACGATGACGAACGCGAAGGCCGCGCCCGCGCCCCGGCCGCGGGCCTGCCGCGTCACAACGCGGCCACGTCGGCCTGCAGCACGCCGTGGCGCGCCACGATGCGGCCGCCCGAGACCACGAGCCTGCGCACGGGCCGCGACACCACCGCCTGCGCGACGGTCTGCGCATCGACCAGCACCAGGTCGGCGCGGTTGCCGGGCACGAGGCCGTAGGCCTCGAAGCCGCAGCCGCGCGCACCGGCATGCGTGACGGTGTCCAGCGCCACTTCGATCTCGTCGTCGCGGCGCAGGTTGTAGCGCAGGCCGATGATCATGGCGCGCTCGAGCATGTCGGGGTTGCCATAGGGCGACCAGGTGTCGCGGATGCCGTCGTTGCCGCCGAGCACGGTCACGCCCGCCTGCCGGCAAGCCATGAGCGGAGGCACGATGCGCGACGGCGGCGCGCTCGTGACGAGCACCACGCCCAGCCTGGCCATGCGCGAGAGCAGCGCGTCGCGCTCGCGTTCGCTCACGTCGCCAAGGCAGAAGCCGTGGCTGATCGCGACCTTGCCCTGCATGCCCAATGCCTCGGTGCGCTGCAGGATCAGGTCGAGCGAAAACGCGCCCATGGCGCCGGGCTCGTGCAGGTGGATATCGACCGGGCGCTGGTGCTTGTGGGCAATGCCGAACAGCACGTCGAGCGACTTCACGGGGTCGCCGTCGATGGCGCAGGGGTCGAGCCCGCCGAGCACGTCGGCGCCCATGGCCAGCGACTGGTCGAGCAGCTCGGCCGTGCCTGGCCGGCCCAGCAGGCCCGACTGCGGGAACGCGACCACCTGGATCTGCTGCACCTCGCGCAGCGCCTCGCGCGTGCGCAGCGTGCCTTCGAGGTGGCGCAGGCCGGCCTGCGTGTCGACGTCGACGTGCGTGCGCAGCCGCGTGGTGCCGAGCGCCAGAAAGGCCTTGGCCAGCACCAGCGACTGCGCAGCCGCGTCGTGCCCGCTGGCGTGGCGGAAGGCGCGCTCGTTCTCGATCTTGTCGGTGAGGTGGGTGCCGACCTCGTTGCGATACCAGTCCAGGCCCCACATCGTCTTGTCCAGGTGGGTGTGGCCTTCGACGAGGCCGGGCAGCAGCAAGGCGCCGCCGCCCTCTTCCACGGGGGTGCCGGCCGGCGCGGCAAGCGCGGCGCCGAGTTCGGCGATGCGGCCGTCCTGCACGCGCACGTCGGTGGCCAGGCCGCCCATGGGGCGCACGTTGCGGATCAGGAGCGAGGACATGGGGTCGGGTTCTTTCAAAAGCATCAGGCGGGTTGCGCGGCCACGTGGCGCGGTGCGATGCGCGGGGTGAAGAGCGCCACGATCACGAACACCAGCGCATTGGTCGCCAGCGCCACCAGCCCGGTGTTGAGCGACTTGAAGGCCAGCGGCGCGGCAGGGAACAGCGTACCCAGGTTCGAGCCCGTGGTCATCATGAAACCGAGCACGGCGCCGCCCGCCAGGATGCCCGCGAAAGCCGCGTGCTTGCTGCCGAAGGGCTTCTTCATGAGGCTGAACAAGAGCGAGGGCAGCAGCTGCGTGAGCAGGCTCGACGCGAAGATGGCCACGGCCACGATGGTGGTGCCGCCGCGCAGCACGAAGTACACCGCCACCAGCGCAAACACCGGTAGCACGCCGCGCGCCACGCGCGACACCTGCTTGTCGGTGGCGTGCGGCGCGAAGCCTTCCTTGTAGACGTTCTTGCCGATCACGGTCGATGCGGTCAGCAGGATCATCGAGCCCGGCACCAGCGCGGTGAGCACGCCCGTGCCGCCGATGACGCCGACGAACCACGGATCGAAGGTGTGCTTGACCAGGCCGAACAGCGCCAGGTCGACCTCGGAGCCCTTGAGCCCCGGCACCTGCAGGATGGCCGCGAAGCCCACCAGGAACAGGAAGGCGATGACCACCTGGTACAGCGGCATCAGGATGGTGTTGCGGCGCACCGCGCTCGCGCTCCTGGCGGCGTACACCGACGTGAGGTTGAACGGGTACAGGTAGTAGCCCAGCGCCGTGAGCAGGATGGTCGAGTTGTACCAGGTGAGGTTCAGGCCCTCCTTGGGGAACTCGAAGAAGCCGGGGTTGGCCGCGTGGATGGCGGTGAACATGGGTGTGACGCCGCCGTAGTAGTGCCACGGCAGGTAGATGCCGAGGAACACCGCGAGCGCCAGGATCAGCACGTCCTTCACGATGGCGATGCTGGCCGAGCCGTGGATGCCCGAGAACAGGATGTAGCTGACCATGACCACGGTGCCGATCCAGATCGCCACCTGCGGCGCGATGGAGCCGTACGAGGCTTCCGACACGATGATGCCGAGCCCGCGCAACTGGATGGTCAGCAGTGCCACCATGCCCATGAGCGCCACGATCGACACCAGCACGCCGAGCGGGCGGCTGTCGTACTTGTGCGCGAAGAAGTCCGAGAACGACACCAGCTTGTGCGTGGTCGCGTAGCGCCACACGGCCGGCAGCATCCAGAAGGCCATGAGATAGGCCAGCCCGCCGTAGGCCAGGATGTAGAAGGCCGGCGTGCCCTTGCTGTAAGACCAGCCGCTGGCGCCCAGGAAGGTGAAGGTGGAGAACGACTCGCCCGCCATCAGCAGGAACACCATGATGGCGCCCAGCCCGCGCCCGCCGAGCGCCCATTGCTCCAGGCTCATGGTGCGGCCGCGGCGCGCGAGCACCGCCAGGCCCAGCGCGCCGACCACGAACAGCGCGATCACGGCCAGTGCGGCGTTCATCGCGCGTCTCCGGCGGCCGTGGAGGCCGTGGCGGACGGTGCGTCGATGTCGCCTTCGGCGCGGTCGATGACCACCATGATCAGCGAGGTCAGCACCAGCCAGCTCACGTTCCACACCATCAGGAAGGGCATGCCGAGCACGAAGGTGGGCGCGACGGACGACAGCCATCCCCCGCTGAAGAAAGCGACGACCGGCAGCGCGGCCAGCCATTTGGCGGATTTCATCGGATGCCTCGATTCATGGTTCTGGTTGAGAATGAATATGCATTTTGGTTGACCATATTTATTTAATTTGGTTAACCAAACGAGGCGAATGGTACGGAGCCGGGGCGGGCGCGTCAATCCGGGGGATTTCCCGGACGCGACGGGGCACGGGCAATAATCGGCACGCCTATGCCTTCCACCGCACGCAAATCCCCCGCCCTTGCCACCGCTTCGGAACCCGAGGAAGCCGACGACGCCAACGTGGACGAGCGGGTCTATGCCGCCGTGTCGAAGGCGCTGCTGAGCGGCAAGCTGCGCCCCGGCACGCCCCTGCGCGAGCGCGCGCTGGCCGAGGCGCTGGGCTGCACGCGCGGCGCGGTGCGCAAGGTGCTGGCGCGGCTGGGCTCCGAAAAACGGCTGGTGCTGGAGCACAACCGCGGCGCCTCGTGCCCAACCCGTCGATCGACGACATGCGCGGCATCTACCGCGCGCGCCGCATCGTGGAGGCGGGGCTCATCACCACGCTGTTCGGCACGCTCGCGCGCGAGCAGGTGGCCGCGCTGCGCAAGCACGTGCAGGCGGAGCAGAAGGCGTTCAAGGAGGGCCGGCGCGAAGACGCGATACGGCTGGCAGGCGACTTCCACCTGCTGCTGGCGCAGATGGCGGGCAGCGACGAGCTGCTGTCGTACATCCAGCGGCTGATTTCGAACACCGAGCTGTACAAGGCGCTGTACGACTCGGCCGAGGCCGCGAGCTGCGCGCCGCGCGAGCACGAACAGATCATCGACGCGCTGACCACCGGCAAGTCGCTCGACAAGGCACTGGCCGTGGCGATGGAACACCTCGACGAGCTGGAGCAGCGCGTGATCGCGGGTGCGGCGGCGGAGCAGGAAGTCGACCTGGCGACGCTGCTGAATGGCGGCGCCGCCAAGCCGCACGCGCACACCCATTCGCACGAGCACTGAACAGCTGCCACGCTTCGCCCGCGGGCGAAGTGTCGGCGCGCCGGCCTCGGGATGATCGGCGCACCATGCACACACCGACGCCCTCCCTCGCCGACAAACCTCACGCGCAAGCCAACCTCGCCTTCGAATGGGCGCTGCTCGCGCTGCTCGCCACCTGCTGGGGCGCTTCGTACACCTTCATCAAGATCGGCGTGGCGACGATCCCGCCCGTCACGCTGATCGCGGCGCGCACGCTCATCGCCGGCCTGCTGCTGCTCGCGGTGCTGCGCATGCGCGGCGTGAAGCTGCCGACAGAGCCCGCCGTGTGGCGGCGCTTCGTGGTGCAGGCCTGCCTGAACAGCGTGCTGCCGTTCACGCTCATCGCGTGGGCCGAGCGCAGCGTGGACGCGGGCCTGGCGACCATCCTCAACTCGACCTCGCCGATCTTCATCTTCCTGCTCGGGCTGGGCCTGGGCGGCGCGCAGAAGCCGACGCTGCGGCGCTTCTTCGGCGTGGGCGCGGGGCTGGCGGGCATCTGCCTGATCGTCGGCTTCGAGGCCTTCAACGGGCTCGGGCACTCGCTTCTTGCACAACTCGCGCTGGTGGCGGCAGCGGTGTGCTACGGCTGCGCCGCCATGTTCGGCCGCGTGTTCAAGGGCCTGGACCCGATGGTGCCGGCCGCCGGCTCGCTGCTGAGCGGCGCGGTGATGCTGCTGCCCGCGAGCCTGCTGATCGACCGGCCCTGGACGCTCGCGCCCTCCGCGCCGTCGATGCTCGCCGTGCTCGCGCTCGCGGTGCTGTCGACCGCACTCGCCTTCAGCATCTACTTTCGCCTCATCAAGACGCTGGGGCCGATGTCGACCTCCGCGCAAGCCTATTTGCGCGTGCCCATCGGCGTGTTGATCGGCATGGTGTTTCTCGGCGAAACGCTGGCGTCGACCGCATGGGTGGGCCTGGCCTGCGTGGTGGCCGGCGTCGTCGCCATGACGAAGCCTGCCGGTCCTACTCGGCCTTGATGTTCCCCTTGGTGACGATCGCACCGAACTTGGTCTCCTCCTGCCGGAGGAAAGCAGCGAACTCCTTCGGGCCCGCGCCGATCGGCGTGACCCCGCCGTCCTCGAAGTTCTTTCGCACGCCGGGGTTCGTCAGCACCTGGCCCAGCGCAACGTTCAGCTGCTCCACGATCTGCGGCGGTGTTCCCTTGGGCACGAAGACGCCCTGCCACACGGACACGTCCGCGCCGCGCCAGGCGGGCACGCTCGCCAGGGGCAGCGCCTCGGGCATGGCCGTGGACGGCGCCTGCGACATCACGCCGTACACGCGCAGTTTTCCCGCCCGCGCCTGCTGCATCACCATGGACAGCGGCAGGACGGCCAGGTCCAGCTGGTTGCCGCTCAGGTCGTTCACGATCTGCGTGCCGGTGCGGTAAGGCACATGGACGACATCGACGCCGCCCTGCTGCTTGAGCAACTCGCCGCCCAGGTGCAGCGAGGTGCCCACGCCCGAGCTGGCATAGCTGTACTTGCCGGGTGCCGACTTCAGCTCGGCATACAGCGCTTGCGCCGTCTTCGACGGCATCGCGGGCTTGCCCACCAACGCCAGGGGCTGCGAGCCCAGCAGCGTGACGGGCACCAGGTCGACGAGCCCGTCGTAGCGAACGGTGGAGGGCGTCACCATCTTCGCGATGACGATGGTGCTTTCCACCGACAGCAGCAAGGTGTAGCCGTCGGGCCTGGCGCGCACCGCCTTCTCGGTGCCGATGACGCCGCCGGCGCCCGAGACGTTCTCGATGATGACCGGCTGCCCGAGGCGCGCGGCCAGTTCGGGGCCGATCCATCGCGCCATGACATCCACGTTGCCGCCCGCGGCGTACGGCACGATGAGCGTGATCGCCCGCGCGGGCCACGCGCCTTCGGCCATGCCCGGGAGCGCCGTGGACGCCAGGGCCGCGAAGGCCAGCGCCGCAAGCAGTTGCCGGCGACAGGTTCGTGCAGGGGATGCGAGTCGCATGGTGGGTCCTTGTTTGGGGCTTCGGTGGATGTCTGCGGGCGTCAGTCCATGGACGCCATCTCGTTGTCGAGCAATGCGATCTCGCGCTCGAAGTCGTGGCGCAGGCTCTGCCTGGCCTGCTCGTCGAGCCAGCATGCGTCCACGCCCGCAAGGCTGAAGGCGCGCGCTTGCGCCCATCCCCAGTTGCAGCCCTCCAGCACGGTGGCGTAGGTGTGCGCGAGATCGGTGTGGAACATCGCCGGGTCGTCGGTGTTGAGGCTGACCTTCAGGCCCGCATCGACCATGCGCCGCACGCCGTCGATGCGCTGACGCTGGCGCCGCGCCACGCTGGTGACGCCGCAGACGCAGAAATAAACGCCGCGCTCGCGCGCGCGGCACAAGGCGTCCTCGCTTGCCAGCAGGTTGTAGCCGTGGTCGAGGCGGTCGCAGCCCAGGAGCTCGATGCACGCCTCCACGTTGGAAGGCGGCGCTTCCTCCAGCGTCTGGTTGTCTTCGCAGACATGGGCCGTGCGCCGGAGCCCGGCGCGGCCGGCACGCTGGAAGAGCGCCGCGAACTTCGCCGGCGGGCCCTCGCGCTCCGGGCCGTCCAGCCCCACGCCCACGACCAGGTCGCAGCGCTGGCCGACGATGTCGTCCATGGCGTGCCCGGCGCTGTCGAGCGGCAGGCCGCGGTCGAGCGAGGCGATCAGCAGGCCGGAGCAGCCGAAGTCTTGCCGTGCCGCGCGAAGGCCGGCGGCCAAGCCCTCGACCTGCACGCGGTATGCCACGCCGGTGGGCATGAAGTACTGGGGGTTGAAGGACATCTCGACATGGCGCGCGTTGCTGCTGCGCACCGCGTCCTCCACGGCCTCGTAGGCCACCCTTTCGAAATCCGCGCTGACGCGTATCGCCTGCGCGGCGATGCGCAGCACGTCGATGAAGTCATAGAAATCGCGGTACGTGTACAGCGTCTCGAGCGGCCTGGGCAGGGGCAGGTCGTACTTGCGGGCAAGCGCGGCGAGCGTCGCGGGGCGCAGGGTGCCGGCCATGTGGAAGTGCAGGTCCACCTTGGGGAGCCGGGCCAGCAGGCCGGCGGGCACCTGCGCGGGAGAAGCTGCGTCGGACACCGGGTGGCTTTGGGATGGGGGTGGGCTGGAGGACATGCCGCCACCTTATCCAGCGCCGCAGGCCGCGCCCAGCGCCGCGATGTGCAGTGGGTTATGACGCCGCTGTCATGACCTCGGGCGCTGGGCCAGCTCCCGGGCGGCGGCCATCAGTTCGCCGCGCATCCAGCTCATGGCCTGGTTCTTGTGCGTGCGCTCGTGCCAGACCAGGCGGTAGCGGTGCGGCTTGATCTTCGCGGGGAACGGCACGAGCGCGAGCGGATACTGCTCGGCAAAGTCCTCGGCCAGCAGCCGGCCGGTCGAGAAGATCAGGTCCGAGCGCGCAAGAACGGCGGGCGCCACGCCGAGGAACTGGGTGCGCATCGCCGTATGCACCGAGACGCCGAGTTCCGCGAGTTGCGCATCCAGGATGGTGCCCTGCCCCGGCACATGCTCCAGCGAGGACAAGTGCCGCGCCCGGCGGTAGTCGTCGAGCGTCAACGGCCGGCTCGCCAGCGGATGGTCCTTGCGCATCAGGCACACCATGGGCTCGGTCAGCAGGCTGGCCGCGCGCAGATGCCCCGGCAGCTCGGGCCAGATGGTGATGACCATGTCCACCTCGCCGTCCGCGAGCTGGCGGTAGTGCTCGAAGCGCGAGCCCAGGCCGCGGATGACCACGTCGCACTCGGGGGCCTGCCGGGCCACGCGCTCGACGATGTCCGCGAAGAAGCGACGCGGCAGGAAGTCGTAGGTCGCGATGCGAAAGCTCTGGCGCAACTCGCCGGGCTCGACGGGTTGGGCCTCCGAGGTGAGCAGCGACATGTCGGCCAGGATGCGCCGGGTCGGCGCCACGAGGGACTGGGCGCGATCCGTGAGCACCATGCGGTTGCCCACCCGTATCAGCAGCTCGTCGCCCGTCAGTTGGCGCAGCACCTTGAGGTGGCGGCTGAGCGCGGATTGAGCCACGCCCAGTTTCGCCGCCGCCTGCGAAACGCTGGCCTCGGCAAGCAGCGCATGGAGCGATCGCAACAGCGATTCGTCCAGCCGGCGGTCATGTTCGCCAATTTCCAGGGACACGGTGTTCACGCGGAGGAAGTGATGGTTGGACGCCCTTCCCGACAAGGCGGGCGCTGTTGAGCAGCGCTCGATTCTGCCCGCAAGCGGCGGGCGGGCGGCGCCGCTTGCGCGCGGTGGAGTGGATTGTCCGGCCCGGTGCTTTCGGATTTTTGCGCCGCGCCCTGCAATCTTTACGCGGTTTTGAGACCCCGCCTCCTACGCTCCCGATCTCCTCAATTCGTGTGCTTTCCAAAGCCATTCTTCGATGAACAGAACGATCCGCGCCATGCCCCCGGCGCTTGCTTTTGCTGCCGTGCTGGCGCTTCCGTGCGCGGCATCCGCGCAGGCAGCACCGGACGCCTCTGCGATCACCGCCAACATCTCCCTGACGACGAACTACAAGTTCCGCGGGCAAGACCAGGACATGCTGGGCAAGAACGACTACGCCAAGACCAGGGCATTCAAGCCCGCCGTCCAGGGCGGCTTCGACTACGCCTTCGGCGGCAGCGGCTTCTACGTGGGCAACTGGAACTCCAGCGTCAACTGGCTCAAGGGCAACAGCATCGAGAGCGACATCTACGGCGGCTACAAGTTCAGGGCCGGCCCTTTCGACATGGACGTGGGCGCGCTCACCTACCTTTATCCGGGCAATTCGTCGGGCAATACGACGGAGGTCTACGGCGCCGCCGGCTACACCGACGAGACCATCGGCGCCTTCACACTGAAGTATTCGCACACGGTGTCCAAGGACTACTTCGGCTACGCCGGCAACAAGGCCGGCTCGGGCCTGAAGGGCACCAACACGGGCTACCTGAACCTGGCCTACAGCAAGGAGATCTTCCCCAAGGTCACGCTGAAGGCGGCCGTGGGCTACACCCACATGTCCAGCGACATCCGCAGCCTGGGCTACAAGAGCTATGTCGACTACAACGTGGGCGCCAGCTACGACTTCGGCAACGGCCTGTCATTGGCCGGCTCGGTGCAGGGCGCGAACAAGCAGAACGCGTACCTCTCGGTGAGCAACCCGGGTGTGGACCTCGGCTTCGGCGCGTTCGGCAAGCAGACCTACTCGCCGAACAAGGCCCGCTTCATCCTGACGCTGACGAAGACTTTGTAGGCCGCGTTGTCAGGGCGCGCACACGCCGACGGCGTGCCTTGCTCCGCGAATGTCCCCCGGCCTGCGGCCTCCTCCTTTATTTCGCTGCGCAAGGCACACCATCGACGTGTGCGTTGTGCGGTGTGGTCGTTGATCGCGCCGCACAAGCGCTGCGCCCAGTGTGCGCGGGGCATCGGGTGCTCCCCGCAGCGAAATAAAGGAGGAGGGGCGAAGCCCCGGGGGACATTCGCGGAGGGGAGTACCCGGTGTCCTGTGCACGCGCCCCGAACACGCGCCCTGAATGAACCCGTCAGTCGATGCTGATGTTCGCGGCCTTGGCCACCTCGGCCCACTTCACGCGATTGGCGTGCACCGTCTTCTTGAACTGCGCCGGCGTCTCGATGCGCACCGTATTGCCCTGGCTCTCGAAGCGCTCGCGAATCTCGGGCGTCTCGAGCACTGTCTTCACGGCGGCGTTGAGCTTGTCGACGATCTGCGGGTCCGTGCCCTTGGGCGCGAAGATGCCGAACCAGATCGAGCTGTCGAAACCCTTGGTGCCCGGCAGCCCGCTCGACGCGATGGTGGGCACCTCCTTCACCGCCGGCACCGGCGTGGCCGTCGTCACGCCCAGCAGCCGCACCTTGCCCGCCTTGTAGTGCGGCAGCACCGTCTGCACCTGGTTCATGATGCAGCAGGTTTCCCCGCGCACCACCGACGTGATCGCCTCCGGCCCGCCCTTGTAGGCACGTGCACCATGTTCAGCCCCAGGCGCGAATTGAACTCGGCGAACGCCATGTGCGTGCCCGCGCCGTTGCCGGTCGACGCATAGTTGTACTTGCCCGGGTTGGCCTTGACCAGCTCGACGAACTCCTTCAGCGTCTTGACGTTGATGACGTCGGGGTTGATGGTCAGCACGTTCGACACGTCGAGCACCGGCGCCACCGGAATGAAGTCGGCCTCCACGTCGAACGGCAGCTTCTTGTAGAGCGCGGCATTGCTGCCGTGCGTGGCCGCCGTGCCGAACGACAGCGTGTAGCCGTCGGGCTTGGCGTGGGCCACGTACTCGCTGGCGATGTTGCCGGCCGCGCCCGACTTGTAGTCGATGATGACCGGCCGGCCGAGCTGCTTTGCCAGCGGCTCCTGGATGGTGCGGGCGACCACGTCGACGCCCGAGCCGGCCGGGAAACCCATGATCAATGTGACGGGTTGTTGCGGCCAGTCGGTCTGGGCAGTCGCCGCGGGTGACGCGGCGGCGGTGACGAGCGTGGCGGTTGCCAGCAGCAGTGCGCGGCGTGAAAAGGGAGAATGGGCCATGACTGTCTTTCTTCGAGGCAAGCGGTGCAAGCGCGAATTGTGGCGCGGCGCTCATGTCTGAATCCCTATGAGCTTATGCGCGACATGCGCGCAAGGCACCGGCTCCCCATAATCCCCCCATGGTCCGTACCACCCAACAAATTTATCCCGCACGCGAGCCCGCGCCCGTGCGCGCGGCCGCCACCGTGCTGCTGCTGCGCGACACCGCCGCCGGCATCGAAGTGCTGATGACGCGCCGCTCGGCCACCGCCAGCTTCGCGCCCGGCGCCTACGTGTTTCCCGGCGGCCACATCGACGCGGCCGACGAAGCCGCCAAGCGCATCGCCACCCGCCGCCCGACGCAAAGCCGCGTGCAGCGCACGCAGGCCATCGCAGCCATCCGCGAGCCTTCGAAGAACTCGGCATCCTGCTGGCGCACCACACCGACGGCCGCCCCGTGAGCGCCGAAGACATCGCCGCGATGGACCGCAACGATACGGCCGGCACCGCCTTCGCCGACCAGTGCGCGGCACGCGGGCTGGTGCTCGATTCCGACCAGGTGTTCACCTTCGCGCACTGGATCACCGACCGCGACCTGCCCAAGCGCTTCGACGTGCCTTTTCTCGTCGCGCGCATGCCCGAAGGCCAGACGCCCACGGCCGACGAGAGCGAGCAGTTCGAGCCCTGCTGGGTGCGCCCCGCCGACGCGCTCGCGCGCCACGCGGCCGGCACCTTCTTCATGATTTTCCCGACCGTGCGCACGCTGCAGCGCATGGCGGTGTACGCGACGGTCGACGCGGTGCTCGCGGCCTGCGCGCCCGGTGGCGCCGGCGAGGCCCCGCTGTGGACCAGCTGCCCGCGCGCCGGCCTGCTGAAAGGCGAAGACGCGCGCTACATGGAACATGAGTCGCCTTATGGCGAACTCGCGCTGGTGTGCCCCGACGGCCAGATCGAGCACGCGCTCGACTGGCAGAGCGAACAGCCCGTGGCGCTGCTGAAGAACCTGATGCGCCTCACCGCGCCCAACCCCAGCGCCATGACCGGCCCCGGCACCAACAGCTACATCGTGGGCGACGCGGCCACGGGCTACATCGTCATCGACCCGGGCCCGAACGACTTCGACCACATCGGCCGCCTGTGGCGCGCCACGCATGGCGACATCCGCATGATCGTGTGCACGCACTCGCATGCCGACCATTCGCCGGGCGCCGCGCCGCTGCAGGCGCTGTGCAAGGGCAGCAAGCCGCCGATCCTGGGCCTGGCCTCCAAGCCGACCGCGCGCGCCACCGCGCGCTTCACGCCCGAGCGCGAGCTGGCCGACGGCGAGCGGCTGGTGCTCTCGGGCACCACGCCCGAAGGCGATGCCGTCACGCACACGCTGCGCGTGATCCACACGCCCGGCCACGCGGCCAACCACCTGTGCCTGGTGCTCGAGGAAGACGGCCTGCTGCTCTCGGGCGACCACATCCTCAACGGCAGCACCACGGTGGTCGACCCGCCCGACGGCGACATGACCGCCTACCTCGATTCGCTCGACAACCTCGACGCGGCCTGCGAAGCCGGCGGCGTCGAGTTCATCCTGCCCGCGCACGGCTACGTGATCGGCTTTGCGCGCACCGCCATTGCCATGCTCAAGGCGCACCGCCTCAAGCGCGAGGCCAAGATCGCCGCCGCCATGCAGAAGCTGCCCGACGGCACGCCCGAGCAATGGCTTCCCATCGCCTACGACGACGTGCCCGAGCGCATGTGGCCGGTGGCGGCACGCTCGCTGGCCGCGCATGTGGCGCGCATCCGGCAACTGACTGCGGCCTCATGAACAGAAACTCCCCCGACAAAGACAAAGACAATGACGAAGGCATCCGCCTGGCCAAGCGCGTGGCCGCGATGGCCGGCGTGTCGCGCCGCGAAGCCGAACTGCTGATCGAGAACGGCGCCGTGCGCGTCGACGGCGTGCCGCAGATGCTGCCGCAGTCGCGCGTGCTGCCCGGGCAGCAGGTCGAGATCGCGGCGGGCGCCAGGCCCGAGCCCATCGTGCCGGTCACCCTGCTGCTGAACAAGCCCGCGGGCATGCCGACCGACAACGCGCACCGCCTGCTGGTGGCCGCGAACCACCACGAGCCCGAGCGCGAAGGCATGCGCTTTCTGCCGGCGCACGTGAAGGGACAGCACTGCATGACGCCGCTCGAAACCGGCGCCAGCGGGCTGGTGGCGTACACGCAGGAGTTCCGCATCGAACGCAAGCTGCAGGAAGACGCGGGCATCCTCGAGCACGAGGTGATGGTCGACGTGGCCGGCCCGGTGAGCCCCGAGGTACTGGCGCGGCTGGAGCGCTCGCCCGCGCGCGTGAGCATCGGCCGCCAGAGCGACGAGCAAACGGGCCTGCGCTTTGCGCTCAAGGGCGCGCGACCGGGGCAGATTGCCAACATCTGCGACAGCGTGGAATTGCGCATCCTGGGCATGCGGCGCATCCGCATCGGCCGCGTGCCGCTGGCGGGGCTGCAGCCGGGCCAGTGGCGCTACCTCGCACCGCACGAACGCTTCTGAAGAAACACGACGGGGCCGGCGGCCCCGCGCCGCCGACAGGGAGACCGAACCGAATGAAATCCAACACACAGGGCACCGCCCTGGCCTGCGCCGTGTCGCTGGCGCTGCTTTCGGGCTGCGCCACCACCACCTCGCCCTCCGCGCCCCGGCAGGCGACAAGAACGACGACGGCGCCGCCGCCGACCGTGATCTCCAGGGACGGGCTCGCCCTGATCACCGAGGCCCAGGTGGCGCGCATCCGCGAAGCGATCGGCGGCAAGGCGCCGACCTCCGCCATCGGCCAGGCGATCGCCGGCGCCGCGCCGACCATCGAGGCCTTCCTGCAGGCCGAAGGCTGCATCACCGCGCGCAACGGCGCCATGCTCAATGCCTTCGCGGTGTACGGCCGCCCGTTCGACGGCGCGGCCTTCCAGGGCGGGCCGATGTCGGGCATGGAATACCAGGACAAGACGGCCTGCGTGACCGTCGAGCGCGTCCAGAACTGGCAACTGGCCTCGCCGACGCTGCTGCGCTTCGAGGTGGTCTACGTGGGCGACGACGGCGAGGAGCGCGCCCTGCGCCGGCACGAGCTGGTGCGCGAGCCCAAGGGCAACTGGCTCTTCACGCGCTGAGCGTTTTCTTCGTGTGCTGGCGGCACGAGCTCGAAGGTCGTGCGTTTCCGCACACTTCCAGGCCCTGCGCGCCTGAAGGACTGTTGCGTCAAGCGTAACAACATGTACGATCCCTGCCGGCCGAAAGGTGGCAGACCTTGGCCAAGGTCTCATCGCTGCGGACATCCGGCAAAAAACGGGGCCCGGCGATGCATTCGAATCACTTGTCCGAGGGAGAAACCCATGTTTGCTTTTCGCAGCGCCGCGATCCCGGTGTTGGCATCGTTCGTCTTCGCCGGTTGCACGCACCTTCCGGCTACGCAGCCGGTCAAACCTGAAGTCCTGGGCGCTCTCCAGCCCGTCGAAGTGAAAGTCGGCGTCACGCAGACCGAGCTGTATGCGGCCTTCGTCCGATCGACCGCGGCCGCATCCGGCGCCGCAGCCTGCGGAGCCGTTCCAGGCCTGGGCATTCTGCTGGCCGCGCCTGCGGCGGCGCAATGGGCGCGGTGGATGCGAGCGTCAATGCCGCACGCGCCAAGACGGCGGAAGAAAGCGTTCGCCCGCTCAAGGACGAAATCGTCGACCTGAACTTCGACCAGCTCATGCGCGATTCGCTGACGCAGTCGCTGCAATCGGTGCCCGGCATGCAACTGGCGAGCCTGGATGTCACCAAGACCGTGACCACCGATGCGTACGAAAAGACATTCAAGGCGTCAACATCGAACGCAGTGATGTTCATCAATCTCGACTACCACCTGTCGGTCGATTTTTCGACGCTGGAAGTCTCCGCCCGAGGCTTGATCTATCCACGCGGCACCGCGGCGCGCACGGCGGCCAAGCTGCCGCCCGCACCACCGGCAACATCGTCGGAGCCCGCGCTGGCGCTGCAGAACGCGGCGTACCGCAGCAGCATCGTCTACAGCGCGAAGCATCCGGGCGCGAGCGATGACGCCATCAAGAACATCGCGGCCTGGAAAGCAGACAACGCACGCATGCTGAAGGCAGCACTGCACGACGGCATCGCCCAATCCGCGGCCCTGCTGGCCTCCGACCTGCAGAGCAAGCATCCGGTCTATTCGGCGGCCACAGCCAAGGTCGACGTTCCCCCGAGCCTGAAAGCCAACCTGGTGTCGCAAGGCAATACCGGTCGACTGCTTCGCTACCCCGACGCTCGCTCCACTTCGACGCGGCACTGACCAGCGTCGTGGCGCTTGCACAGGCCGCGGCACCTGCAGCCGATACGGCGGCGACGGCGGCGACTGCAGCGATGTCCGCAGCCCAGGCCACGACGGAGGTCGCCCCGAAGTGATCCGCCGGGTTTGGCGGGCTGCCGCCTGCTGTGCCCTGGCGGCGCCGCTGTTTCTGACCGGTTGCGCGTCGGACAGGGTGGCAGGCGTGCAGCGCCGGGGCGCTTCAACCGCTGCGCAGGGGCACGCGCCCCCGGGCTGCGCATTCAGCCTCGGCAACATCGACGACCGGCGCGACGCGCAGACTCTTGGTCAGATGGGCCGCACCAACGTCGACGGCGCGGGGTTCGATGAGTGGCTCCGCAGCGGCATCGCATCGATACCCGGCTACACGCGCGATGCAAGCGCACCGACGATCCGGGTCACGGTGCTCAAAGCCTACATTCACGGGCTCTACAGCCTGAAGTCGGCCAACCTGGTCGTGCGCGTGCAGTTTCCATCCGAGCGCCGGCGAAACAACGAAGACCTACCGCGGCTTCGACGACTCGATGAACTGGTCCACATCCGAGAGCGAAATCCAGGAGGCCTTCAACAAGGCGCTGGACGGTCTGATCGCGCAGATTGGCACGGACCTGAAGAAACGCTGCAAGGGCTGAACTCAGTCCATGGCCCCGCGGGCTCTTTGCGCGCGCAGCGCCACCGCGAACGACAGCTGCGCCACGATGCCCGCCCCCGCCAGCACGATGGCCGAGGCCAGCGCGGGGTTGCGATGGCCCATGCCCGCCAGTGCCGTGCACAGCGCGCCCACGGCCATCTGCGTGAAGCCGTAGAGGCCCGAGGCCGAGCCGATGACCTGCGGGTTCACGCTGATCGCCTGCGTGAGCGCGGCCGGCGAGGCCATGCCCGCGCCCACCGTGAACAGGAACATGCAGGCGACGATGAGCGGTATCGAGAGGTGGTCGCTCAGCGCCGCGCCCAGCAGCACGAAGGCCGCGGCCACGCTCAACGCGTTCGAGCGGATCATGAGCCGGTCGACACGCACGCGCGAGATCAGGTGGCTGGTGAGAAAGCTGCCGAGCCACACGCCCGACACCAGGATGGCCAGGTAGATGCCCGCCTCGTGCGCGGGCCGGTGCAACTGGTCGACGAAGATGAAGGGCGCCGACGCAATGAAGGCGTACATCGACGTGGTGGCGCAGCCGCCGCCCACCGAAAAGCCCAGGAATGCCGGCGAGGCCAGCAGGCGCTTGTAGTTGCGCGCCAGGTCGCGCGCGTTCACGGCGGCGCCGGGCGCGCCCGTCTCGGGCAGCATGCGCCAGGTGAACAGGAAGCCGACCACGCCGAGCGCGAACAGCGCATGGAAGATCGAGCGCCAGCCCAGCGCGGTGGCCAATGCGCCGCCGATGAGCGGCGCCAGGCTCGGCCCGATGGTGACCATGAGGTTCATCAGCGCGAGGCGGCGCGTGGCCTCCTGCGGCTCGGCCGTGTCGCGCACGATGCTGCGGCCCAGCACGAGGCCGGCGCAACCGCCGATGGCCTGGAACAGCCGCGCGGTGATGAGCGCATGCACTTCGGGCGCGAGCGCGGCGGCAAGCCCCGCCACGCAGTAGATGGCGAGCCCGCACAGCAGCACGGGCCGGCGCCCGAACCGGTCGGCCAGCGGGCCGTACACCAGCTGCCCCACGGCCAGCCCGAAGATGTAGAGGCTCACCGTCATCTGCATGGCGCCGATGCCGGCGCCCAGGTTCGCGGCGGCAATGGGCAGCGCGGGCACGAAGATGTGCATGGCCAGCGTGCCGCTGAAAGTCACCAGCGCAAGCAGCCACAGCGGCGCGTGGGGCCGGCGTGCGGGCGCGGCGGTGTGCTCGGTCATTGCTTGGCGGTGGTGGCGGGGGTCGCGCCTTGCGCGAGGCTGGCGTTGTTGTCGTCCGGCTCCCAGCCGCCGCCCAGCGCCATGAACAGCACCACCTGGTCGTCGGACAGCTGCGCCTCGCTGGCCGCGAGCGCGGCTTCGCTGGCGGCCAGCGCGCGCTCGGCGTCGAGCGCGTCGAGGTAGGCGGTGCGGCCGTTCTGGTAGAGCTGGCGCGCCTGCGCGGCGACCTTCGCGCTCTCGTCGCGCGAGGCCTGCAACGCGGCGCGGCGGTCGAGTTCGCGGGCGTAGGTGGCAAGCGCGGTTTCGGTTTCGCGCAGCGCGGTGAGCACAGTGCCGTCGAACCTGGCGAGCGCGGCGCGCGTGCCGGCTTCGGCCTGCGCGATGCGCGACTGCACGACGCCGGTGTTCGGCAAGGTCCACGAGATCAGCGGCCCCAGGCTCCACGCGAAGGTGTCCTTGCGGCCGAAGCCGTCGGCGTGGCCGACGGACGAGCCCGACAGGCCCAGCGTAATCTTCGGATAGAGGTCGGCCGTGGCCACGCCGATGCGCGCGGTCGACGCGGCCAGGTTGCGTTCGGCCTGGCGGATGTCGGGCCGGCGGCGCAGCAGCGCGGCGCCGTCGCCCACCGGCAGCGTGCCGGCCACGCGCGGCGCCGCGGTGCAGTCGGCCACCTCGCGCGGAAAGTCTTGCGGCAATGCGCCGGTCAGCGTGGCCAGTCGGTAGAGCGCGCCCTGGCGCTCGGCCTTCAGCGGCGGCAGCGCGGCATTGAGCTGCTGCAGCTGCGCGCGCGCACGGCCCGCGTCGATGGCGCCGGCGCGGCCCGCGCGCTGCAGGCGGTCGGTGACGTTCACCGCGTCCTGCTGCAGCGACACCGACTTCTGCGCGATCTGCAGGCGCAGACCCGTCGAGCAGGCTTCGGCATAGGCCCGCGCGGTGCCGGCCGCGACGTTCACGCGCACGAGGTCGAGCGCGGCCTCGGCCGATTGCGTGCTGGCCTGCGAGGCCTCGATGGCGCGGCGGATCTGGCCGAACAGGTCGACCTGGTAGGACAGCGAGGCACCCGCGCTGTAGTTGAAGGTGCTCGGCGGCTCGTAGCCCTTCTGCAGCAGCGACAGGCCCGACACGTGGCCGAACGACGGCCCGCCGTTCACGCCGATGGTGGGGTACCTGGCGCCGGCCACTTCGTCTTCGATGGCGCGTTCGCGCTCGAGGTTGGCCACGGCCTGGCGCAGGTCGGTGTTGTGCGCGAGCGCCTGTTCGACGAGTTTGTCGAGCAGCGGGTCGTGGTACAGGCGCCACCAGTGCGGGGGCAGCGGCGCGGCGTTGGCGGGCGCCTCGGCGAAGGGCTTTCCGGCGGCGGCCTGGCTGGCAAGCGCTTCGGGCGGCTGCTTGTAGTCGGGGCCGACCGCCGCGCAGGCCGCGAGCGCGGCGGCTGCGGCCAGCGATGCAAGGCGGAACGCGAAGCGGGTCATGTCGTTCATCCCTTCTGCGGCGTGGCCGCTGCGGCGCTTTGCGCCGGCTTGTTCTCCAGCACCTGCACCGTCACGGTCTGGCCCGCGACGAGGCGCGCGCCCTGCGGCAGCGGGTCGAGCTTGATGCGCACCGGAATACGCTGCGCGAGCCGCACCCAGTTGAAGGTCGGGTTCACGCTGGGCAGCAGGTTGGCGCTGGTGGAGCGGTCGTGGTCGGCAATGCCGGCGGCCACGCTGTCGACTGCGCCCTGGAGCACCGCGCCGTCGCCCATGGGCGTGACGCGCACGCGGTCGCCCAGGTGGATGCGCGGCAGCTTGGTTTCCTCGAAATAGCCTTCGACGTAGAACGACTGCGCATCGACCAGCGCCAGCACCGGGCGGCCCGCCGCGGCGTAGCTGCCCTGGCGCAGGTCGAGGTTGGTGACCAGGCCGTCGGTGGGCGCGCGCACTTCGGCGCGCTGCAGGTTCAGGCGGGCCGAGTCGAGCGCCACCTCGGCCTGCGCGACGGCGGCCTGCATCTGCTCGACGCGCGAGCGGGTCTGTTCGCGCGACTCCTTGGACACCAGGTCGTCGAGGCCGGCATTGCGCGTGTTCTCGCGCTGCACCTGCGCGCTCATGGCGCGCTGCGCGGAAAGCGCGGCCTGGGCCTGGCGCACGGCGAGGTCGTAGCGCGCGCGGTCCACCTCGAACAGCAGCGTGCCGGCGGCCACGGACTGGTTGTCGCGAATGGGCACGGCCGTGACGAGGCCCGACACGTCGGGCGCGATCTGCACGACGTTGGCGCGCACGCGGCCGTCGCGCGTCCACGGCGCAAGCTCATAGTGGTCCCACAGGCGCAGGCCGGCCCACACGGCGGCGGCCACCACCACCACGGTCAGGAGAACACGCCCGAGGCGCTGGGCCCAGGGGTTGTCGGAGGAAGGACTGGCTTTCATGGGAATCCCGGTAATTTATTCATTGGAAGCAGGAGGTCGCGCGGCTCAGCGCGTAGAGCAGCAGCAGGTACAGCGCCATGTCGAACAGCGCCGGGTGCCACACCCAGCGGTAGGCGCCGGTGGCCGCGAGCAGGCGGCGCACGGCCCACAGGGCCAGCAGCGCGCCGAGGGCCAGCACCATGATCCAGGGCAGGTACAGGCCGTAGAAACTGGCTTCGCCGATCATGCGGAAGCTCCTTGAATGGGTGCCGCGCCGGCCCGCATGGGCGGCGCGTCGGGGAACAGGTTGCGACGCAGGCCGACCAGCGCGGTGACGGCCGAGCGCGAGGCTGCGGAAGAAGCCGTGTCGCGCGCGGCGAGCACGGCGGCCAGCGCCTCGTCGATCTGCGGCAGCAGATCGGCCGGGCGCGGGTTCATGCGGCCTTCGCCGCGCTGGCGGAAAAAGCGTGCGATGCCGCCCAGCAGCGCGGCCGAGGTGGCCAGCGGCAACTGCGCGCGCACGCGCTGCAACACGGCGATGTCGGCGCCCATGCGCAGGTCGCGCAGCGCGTCGTTGGCGGCCACGCCCTCGACGGTGCCGCCGGCCTGCGCGATGCGCGGCGCGAGCAGGCCGATGCGGTCGAGCATGCGCACGGCGTAGGCGTCGCTTTGCGCGTACTGCGGCTGCGAGCTGGCGGCCATGTCGCCCAGTTCGCGCCAGGTGGCGCGCTGGATGCGCCGCGCGCTCCAGTCGGCGCCGACCGAACGCACGAGCCGCGTCACGCGCGCCGCGACGACCACGCCGACGACCTGGCCGATCATGCTGTTGATGAAGCTCACGAGGTCGGAGCTGGCGGTGTCGTGCAGCGCGAGCGTGCCGGCCACGCCGAAGATCATCGCCATGGCCGGCATGAAGTGCGTGGGGCGCGGCAGGTAGAAACCCAGCACCAGGAACAGCGGCGCGCAGATCAGCACCAGCATGCCGAAGTCCTGCACCGTGGGCATGAGCACCAGCACGTAGAGCGCGGAAATCGGAATGGACCACAGCGTCCATTTCAGGAAGCCGTGGATCGCGGGCACGGGGTCGTCCATGGTCGCGAAGAAGCAGCAGAAGACGGCGGCCATCATGGTCGCGGCCGAGCCCATGGGCCAGCCCGTGAGGATCCAGAACGCGCCGCACAGGCAGATGGCGATGACGGCGGCCAGCGCCGACAGCAGCGCCATGCCGTAGTCGCGGTGCAGCACGCGGCTGCCCAGCGCGGCGGTGCGGCGCAGCGGCGCGGCGCCCTTGAGGCCTTCGTCGATGTCCTGGCGCAGTTGCGCGCAGGCGGTCCAGCCGTCGACGAGTTCTTCGAGGCGGCCGGCCAGGCCGATGCGCAGGGCGCGGCCCCAGGCGGTCGTCGGCGCTTGCTGTTGTTGTTGCGCCTCGTGCAGCGTGCCGATGGAACGGCGCAGCGCCTGCAGGCGTTCGGCGCGGCCCGGCACATCGCCGGCCGGCTCGGCCTCTTCGCGCAGCCACTGCGCGGCCTGCGCGAGCACGGCGGTCACGTCGGGCGCGAGCCGGCCTTCGGCCTGCACCAGCGCCTGCAGCCGGTCTTCGACGGCGGACAGCGCGGGCGTGAGCGCAGCCACGCGGTCCTGCATGGCGCGGATGGCGCCGGCGGTCCAGCGCAGGTGCGTGGTGTCGAAGGGCACGTGGGTGGAGAGCAGGCGCAACTGCGTGATGTCGCCGGCCAGGCGGCGGCGGTCGTCGTCGAGGCGCCCGGGGGTGGCGTCGCCCGTGCGACCGGCCGGTTGCAGCAGGTCGCCGAGCCACTTGCGCGCGTCGAGCAAGGTGCGGTCGAGCAGGCCCAGCACGGTCGACGCGAGCCCCGCGGGCAGCACGAGGCTGTGGACCAGCGTGGCGCAGAAGATGCCCAGGCCGATTTCTTCGACGCGCGCCACGGCGGTGTCGAACAGCGCAAGCGGCGTCTGCACCGACGGAAAGCCGATGAGCGCCGCCGTGTAGCCCGCGAGCATGAACACGTACGAGCGCGGCGTGCGGTCGAGCAGCGAAATGCACAGGCACAGGCCGACCCACAGCGCGAGCACCAGCGTGAGCAGCTCCGGCGCGTTCGACAGCGCGGGCACCAGCAGCACGGTGGCGGTGCTGCCGATCAGCGTGCCGCAGAAGCGGTACACCGCCTTCGAGCGCACGGCACCGGCCAGCGGGTGCGCAACGACGTAGGTGGTCATGAGTGCCCAGAACGGGCGCGGCAGGCCGGCGCGGCTGGCCAGGTACATCGCCAGCATGGCGGCGGCAAAGCTCTTGCCGGAAAACAGAAGCTCCGCGCGGCTGAAGCGCGGAAGAGAGAAGCCGGCCATTTACTTGCGGCCTTCCTGTGCGTGTGCGTGCGGCTGTGGCGCGGGCGGCATCAGGACGGGGCGGCCCAGGCGCTCCTCGAGCACGGCGAACACGCGCTCGCAGGCGGCAATGTCTTCGTCGGGCACGCCCTCGAACAGCGCGGCGCGCATCAGGTTCAGCGCGCCTTCGATGGGCGCGCACGCGGCCTTGCCGGCTTCGGTCAGGTGCAGGGTCTTGGCGCGGCGGTCGGCCGGGTCTTCGCGGCGCTCGACGAAACCGGCCTCCACCAGCTGGTCGAGCGAGCGCACCAGCGACGGGCCTTCGATGCCCAGCGCCTCGGCCAGCACGCCCTGGCGCACCTCGCCGTTCATGCGGCCCAGCATCACGATCGGCCAGGCCAGCGTTTGCGACACGCCGACGTGCGCCACCGACTTGTCGGCCGCGGCGCGGTAGCCGCGCTGCAGCACCGACAGCGACATGCCGAGCCGCATCAGCGCGTATTCGCGCGCCTGGGGGGAAAGGGCGGGATCGGTCACGATAGCTGCCTATTAATTAGCATGCTATCTATTGTACGGGTAACTACCAATTCGTGCAGGCGGCGACGCGGCGGCCCACCTTCAAGGCCCCAGGGCCCTGAACGCGAAAAAAACAAAAAAGGGGGAAAGAAAAGTGTGAAGCCCGCCGATAAGCCGGATTCTGTGCATCGAAGGCCTCTTGCGAAACCTTCGACGTGACCGCCATTACTCTGGGCCGTTTGTCGCCAAACGGCTCGGTGCCACCTACCCGCCAGCTCAGCGGAACCACCTCAATACTGGCCTACTTGGTGTTGCTGCGCGCAGAGATTGCCCGTTTCACCCGAACTGAATCGGCTCGTCTCTGTTGCTCTGATCCTCACCTCACGGTGGAGAGTCGTTAACTCCTGCGCTGTCCTGTGCAGTCCGGACGTTCCTCCAGTGCGCTCTTTCGAGACTTGCACCAGCGGCGGTCTGGCGTGCTTCACGGGGTGGATTATCGCCTCATGAACGCAGCAAGCCGGGCAGCGGCTGCGAGAACGTGCCGCCGGGCACCGTCGGGAACAGCGCTTTGGCGACCCGCGCGGCGCGACGCCGAAGCATTCGCCCGTTGCCGTCGCGATGACGGCCGACAGGCTGGTGGTCGGCCGCAGGTCGCGCCCTTCGTACAGCGCATTGGCCGCCAGGCCGGGCCAGTCGCCGAGCACGCGGCCGCCCTGCACCGCGCCGCCCAGCAGCATGGCGACCGAGCCGGTGCCGTGGTCGGTGCCGCCGGTGCCGTTGGCGGCGGCGGTGCGGCCGAACTCGGTGGCCACCAGCACCACGGTCTGCGACCAGGTGTCGCCCATGCCCTCTTTCAGCGCGGCCAGCAGCGCGTCGAGCGACTTGAGCTGGTTGGCCATGCGCGGCGTCTGCGCGCTGTGCGTGTCCCAGCCGCCGGTTTCGAGCATGGCGATGCGCGGCCCCGCGGGCTGCATCAGAAAGCGCGCCGCCAGCTTGCCCAGCTCGGCCGGGCTCTGCCGCGTGGCCGGCCCGGCCATGCCGCGCGCCTCCATGGCCGACGACCACATGGCCTCCAGTTGCGGGTCTTGCGCATAGAGCTGCTCAAAGCGCTGCAGCATGTCGTCGGTCGTGCGCGCCGACGCGGCGGGCGCATAGGAGCTCACCTCCGCCGGGCCGCGCAGCGCCAGCGGCACGGTGCTGCTGATGGCAATGGCTTCGGGCCCATGCCGGGGCAGCAGCGCCACCAGACGGTTGAGCCAGCCGTCCTTCAGCTGATACGGCGCGATGCCGCCCGACTCGAGCACGTTCTGCCCGTCGAAGTGCGAGCGGTCGCGGTACGGCGAGGCCACGGCGTGAATGAACAGCGCCTCTTTCGCGGTGTAGAGCCCGGCCGTCTGCACCAGCGAAGGGTGCAGCGCGAAGGTGCCGTCGAGCCGCGTGGCCGCCGATGCAGTGGAGGCGTCGACGGCCAACGCGCCGCGCAGCCGCGCATAGCCGGGGTCGGCATACGGCACGAGGGTCTCGAGCCCGTCGGCCGCGCCGCGCTGGATGATGAAGACGAAGCGGCGGTCGGTGGCGGCGCTGGCCAGCACCATGCGCGGCGCCACCAGCAGCCCCGCCGTGGCCAGCGCGCCGGCCTGCAGGAAGCCGCGGCGCGAGGGCGCATGCATCGCGTGGGTCGTGCGTGAAGAAGTCATCGGTTCATCTCCTGAGGAATTCGGGCGAGGCCAGCAGCAGGGCCAGCGCGGCTTCGGGGCTTTCGGCGCGCGCCACGGCGGTGGCCGTGGCCTCGCCCAGCCCGCCGGGCAGCAGGCGCGGGCCGAGCGCGCGCGCATCGATCGG
>NZ_MOWM01000126.1 GCF_016082275.1 Variovorax sp. E3 | reverse complement strand
GCCCGCCGCGCTGCAGCACTCGCCGAACGCGGCGGCGGCCTCGCCGGCCGTGCCGCGCGGCTGACCGCACCCGCGCCCCGCGGGCGTTCCGGCCCGGGTTGAAAAGCGCTTTCGCGCCGCCATTTCTGCTGGAGATCCTGGCGACTGAAAGAGGTGCTCCCATGGGCGCGCGCGACGAATTCCTTCTCGACTCCTACTCGGCCACCGTCACGCGGGTGGCCCAGACCGCCAGCGCGGCGGTCGCGCACATCAAGGTCCGAAAACCGCCAAAAGGCGGCAATGCGGGCGGCAACCCGGGCGGCCAGGGCAGCGGCTCGGGCTTTCTGTTCACGCCCGACGGCTTCACCATCACCAACGCCCACGTGGTCGAAGGCGCGAGCGAGCTGCGCGCGGCCTTCGCCGACGGCACCGAAAGCGTCGCGCGCCTCGTGGGCATCGACGCATCGACCGATGTCGCGGTGCTGCGCATCGAGTCACCGCCCAGCGCGTTCCTGCCGCTGGGCAGCTCGGCCGCCCTGCTGCCCGGCCAGCTGGCCGTGGCCGTGGGCAACCCGCTGGGCTTCGACTTCACCGTCACGGCCGGCATCGTGAGCGCGCTGGGCCGCAGCCTGCCCTCGCGCGGCGGCCGGATGATCGAGGACGTGATCCAGACCGACGTGGCGCTCAACCCCGGCAATTCGGGCGGGCCGCTGCTGGACAGTGCGGCGCGGGTCATCGGCGTGAACACGGCGGTGATTCCGTCGGCCCAGGGCCTGAGCTTCGCGGTGGCGATCGACACCGCGCGCTGGGTGGCCGGCGAGCTGATGCGCCACGGCGCCGTGCGGCGCGGCAAGCTGGGCGTGCAGTGCGCCGCCATGGCCCTGCCCCGGCGCTGGGTGCGCGAGAACGAATGGCCCGTGGCCACCGGCGTGCGCGTGGTCGAGGTGGTGGCCGGCTCGGCGGCGGCGCGCGACGGACTGCGCGGCGGCGACATCCTGATCGGCTGCGACGGCACGCCGCTGGCGCAGCTGTCCGACCTGCTCAAGCGGCTGGCCGGCGAAGGCTACGGGCGGCCGTTGCTGCTGAAGCTGCTGCGGCCCGTGGCGGGCACGCTGACGACCCTGTATCTGACCGTCACGCCGGGCGGCTAGGCCAACCGGAGGGAGAATCGGTGCATCGCCAGGAGAAAACCTTGACCACTGTCACCATCACCCCCAACGTCCACGTCCGCAACGACGGCCCCTTCGTCCTGTTCGGCGGCGTGAACGTCCTCGAGTCGAAAGACCTGGCCCTGCGCAGCGCCGAAGAGTACGTGCGCGTCACGCGGAAACTGGGCATTCCCTACGTCTTCAAGGGCAGCTTCGACAAGGCCAACCGCTCGTCCATCCATTCGTACCGCGGCCCCGGCCTGGACGAGGGCCTGAAGATCCTGCAGGCCGTGAAAGACGCGTTCGGCGTTCCCGTGATCACCGACGTGCACGAAGTCGCGCAGGCGGCCCCGGTGGCCGAGGTGGTCGACGTGCTGCAGCTCCCCGCGTTCCTTGCGCGCCAGACCGACCTGGTGGTGGCGCTGGCCCGGACGGGCCGGGTCATCAACATCAAGAAGCCCCAGTTCCTGAGCCCGCCGCAAATGCTGAACATCGTGGAGAAGTTCAAGGAAGCCGGCAACGACAAGCTCATTCTGTGCGACCGCGGCACCTGCTTCGGCTACGACAACCTCGTGGTGGACATGCTGGGCTTCGGCGTCATGAAGAAGACCACGCAGAACCTGCCGATCATCTTCGACGTGACCCATTCGCTGCAGCAGCGCGAAGCCGGCGCCGCCGCATCGGGCGGCCGCCGCGAACAGGTGGCCGACCTGGCGCGCGCCGGCATGGCGGTCGGGCTGGCGGGCCTGTTCCTCGAAGCCCACCCGGACCCGGCGCAAGCCAAGTGCGACGGCCCGAGCGCCCTGCCGCTGGACAAGCTGGAGCCGTTCCTGGCGCAGATCAAAGCGCTGGACGACCTGGTGAAGTCGTTCGCGCCGCTGAAGATCTGAGATCCGGAGAGAGGACGCCTGACGCCTGACGCCCGGCGCGTCAGGCGATCATCGATTCCAGGTCGGCGGCGAGCACGCGCGGTGCCGGCATCTCGTGGACCATGTCCTCGGTGATGCCGACCGCCAGCGCCGACTGGCTGGGCCAGAAGCCGCTGACGTGGCTCAGGTCCACGCCCTGGCGCTCCAGCGCCACGCGCCACACCGCCAGGTGAAGCACGCCGGCGAGCGGGTCCACCGGCTGCGACTTGGCCGGCGTCACGAAGCTCGACAGCGCGCCGACCAGGTCGGACGCGAAATCCCAGCGCCGCGCCAGGGATGCGCTCACGTCGCCGTAGTGATAGCCGAACTCGGCAAGCTCCAGTTGCGCGCGCCCCAGGGCTTCGAAGGGGTGAATGGCATTGAGCGCGGCAATGCGCTCGGGCATGGCCTGCGCCATGATCAGGTGGCCGATGGCGTGCATGCTGCCCGCGGTGAAGGCCAGGTTGGGGTCGACGCTGCGCGTCTTGGACGCCAGGTAGCGCGAGACCGACGCCACGCGCAGGCTGTGGGCCCAGAAGCCCGGCAGGTTGACGCCCTCCACCTTCCTGAAGGTGGCCGAGAGCCCCGAGCTCACCACGAACGACCGGATGGCCGAGAGGCCCAGCATCAGGATCGCGCCCTGGATCGAGGAGATCTTGCGACGCAGCCCGAAGAACGGCGAATTGACCATCTGCAGCACCCGGGCCGCCAGCACCTGGTCGAGCTCGATGCGATGCGCGACGACCGCGAAGGGCACATTGTCGTCATGCAACATATCGATCAGATCGGCGACCACCTTCGGGACGGTGGGAAGCGATTCGTCGTCGGCAAAGAGTTGGTCGAGTGTCATGGCGCGGAGGGTGTTGTCTTTGTATGCAAAGATTTTCCTCCAGCGCGCCGCTTGGTAAACCCTCTGTTTGCATGAATCTGTAATTTCTACGGATTCCGGTGGGGGTGGGTTTCGGCATCGCGACGCCTTGAACAGCCGCCCTGCCCGATCGCACCGGCGCGCGCCCCCCTCAACCGGGGTTCATCGCAGCAAAGGTCGCCTCGTATCGACCGTCCCGCTCCGCCCACCGCCGGGCCTTGTCGCGCTCGACCAGCACCTCGCCCCGCGCGTGTTCCTGCCGCTCCAGCAGTTGCATGACCTCGGCCGCATACGCGGCCACCGGCATCGCGCGGGGGTCGACCGCCTGCTGCGCGCCCGTGAGCTCGGTCTGGACATAGGGCGGTGCCAGCTCGAGCACTTCGACCGGAAACTTGCGCAGCTGATGCCGCAGCGATTGCAGCCACGAGTGCAGGAAGGCCTTGCTCGCGCAATAGGTCGCGAAGTCGGCGCGGGGCACGAAGGCGAGGTTCGAGCTGGTCGCCATGACGGCCGCGTTCGGCCGATGTTTCAGCGTCGGCAGGAACGCGGCCACGACCCGCAGCACGCCCATGATGTTGGTCTCCACCAGCGACTGGGCGGCCGATGCGTTCCAGTCGTCCGAGGCCAGGTCTTCGGCCAGCGATATGCCCGCGTTGGCGATCAGCACGTTGAGCCCGGGGTAGCGCGCGCGCACCTCGACGGCCAGCCCGGGCAAGGACGCGGGGTCGTCCAGGTCGAGCGGCAGGCCCGCCATGCCGGGCCGCGCGGCCGTGATCTCGTCGAGCAGCGACTGGCGTCGCCCGGTGATGACGACGCGGTTGCCCCGGTCGTGAAAAGCCTCGGCCAGCGCGCGGCCGATGCCGCTGGTGCCGCCGGTGACGAGGATGGTGTTGCCGGTCATTTGCATGTGGATCGCTCCTTCAGTTGAACCTTCGCGCGCGCGGCGGCATGCTCACGGCGAGAAACCCCGGGGAAGACCTCGGGGACGATGGGTGAGACAGGGATGGCGGGGGCGAGCCCCGCGAAGATGGAATGCCCGAGCGGGCGAATGAAGTCGGCGTCAGTGTGTGAAGTCATGCGGCAGCGTTCTTTGCATCGAGACACTCCCAGCTGGGATCCTCTCGACAAAGGACGCGTTGGATGACGGTAACGCCTACGGCAGCACCATGGCGGCGACTGCGGCGCGGATGTTAGTGCGGGGCTTTGCGGTCGTCAAGAGACCGGGCCGCTAGCATGAGCGCTCCTTCCATTCACGAAGCGCCACGCTCGCACAACACCGAATGACCATCTCGACGAAGAACCTGAACGGACTCCCGGACATTCAGGGCCTGCAACGCCTGACCCAGTCGCTGGCCATGCTCGATGCCATCCTGTCGCCCGAGTGGGAGTACCGCTACTACTCGTTCAATAGCGCATGGGCCGAGGGCGTGGCGATGGCGTCGATGCGCAACGGCTCGGGCGACCATTGGTTCGCCGTCTTCTGCCCCGCTGGCGCCGCGCTCCATGGCCTCATGCACGAGGCCCCGACGTTTCGCCCCGGCAACCCCTCGCCCGCGATCTTCGAGCGCCTGCCGGCGGCCTTCCACGCCAACCTGTTGCACGAGCCGGCCTTCACCACGCAGGACAGCACGTTCTGCATCTGGCGGCTCGCCGATGAAGCGCGCTGGTCTTGCGGCACCGCCGAAGCTTCCACGGGCGAAGAAGACGCGGACGGCTCCGCGCAACTCCTGGGCATTCTTGCCGGGCGGCCCGAGCAATACGTGGAGTTCGCCGGCGACTACTACGAATGCGATGTCGACCTGGACGCCGTTGCCGCGATCTATCGGCATGAGCCGCTGAGCGCCGCGCTCGTCGAGCGGCTCAACCCTGAAGCCGACCTCGCGTCGCTCGAGGGCGATATCGCGGAGATCGGCTATCCGCAGCCGGGCGCCGGCGCGAGCTAGCGCAAAGCCTCACACGTTGCTGGTCGCGCGCACTTCCTCGACCGTGGTGCGCCCGGCCAGCACTTTCTCGATGCCGTCCTGGCGCAGCGTGCGCATGCCCTCCTGCAGCGCGGCCTGCTGGAGTTCTTCGGCGCGCGCGCCGGTCTGCACCAGGCGGCGCAGCGTCTTCGACATCACCATCAGCTCGTGGATGCCCACGCGCCCCTTGAAGCCCGTGCCGCCGCAGTGCTTGCAGCCGACACCATGGTAGGCGTGCAACTGGCCCTCGCGCCCGTAGCGGGCGAGCCAGTCGTTGCGCACGGCCTTGCGTTGCGCCGCGTGGTCCTCGCGCGCGCCGAAGGCGTGCATGTAGTCGTCCAGCAGTTCCTCGACCCGCTCGGGGCTCGCGGGGCTGCTCTCGACGCAGCGGGTGCAGATGCGTCGCACCAGCCGCTGCGCCAGCACCGCCAGCAGCGAGTCCGCGAAATTGAACGGGTCCATGCCCATGTCGAGCAGGCGGGTCACGGTTTCGGGCGCGCTGTTGGTGTGCAGGGTCGACAGCACGAGGTGGCCGGTCAGCGAGGCTTCGATGGCGGTCTTCGCGGTTTCCTCGTCGCGGATTTCGCCGACCATGATCACGTCGGGGTCCGCGCGCACGAAGGCGCGCAGCGCCTTGGCAAAGGTCCAGTCGATGCGCGGGTTGATCTGCACCTGGCGCAGGCCGGTCTGCGTGATTTCCACCGGGTCTTCGGCGGTCCATATCTTTCGTTCGGGCGTGTTGATCTGCATCAGCGCCGAGTGCAGCGTCGTGGTCTTGCCCGAGCCCGTGGGGCCCACGCACAGCACCATGCCGTAGGGGCGCTCGACGGCCTTCGTCAGCTCCGCCAGGTTGTTCGGCGACAGGCCCAGCTCGGTCATCGGAATCGGCTTGGCCGACGCCAGGATGCGCATCACCACGTCCTCCAGCCCGTTGTTGGTCGGGATGGTCGCCACGCGCAGCTCGATGCGGTGCTGCGGCGAGTACTTGGCGAAGTTGATCTTGCCGTCCTGCGGGTTGCGCTTTTCGCTGATGTCCAGGTCGCACATGATCTTCACGCGCGCGACGATCGCGTTGCGGTAGCTCGGCGGCAGCTCCAGGTAGGTGTAGAGCAGGCCGTCGCGCCGAAACCGGATGCGGGTCTTTTCCTGGCCGGGGTAGCTCTCGATGTGGATGTCCGAGGCGCCCTCGCGGTGGGCCTCCTGGATCATGCTGTTGATCATGCGCACCAGCGAGTTGTCCGACTGCTCGATGGGCGCCTCGGCGGTGGGCGCGGCCGGGCCTTCTTTCTCGAGCGTCTGCAGCAGTTCGCTGGTGCCCGCCATGTCGAACTCCAAGGGCCGCATGGGGTCGAGGTTGGCGGCGAACAGGCTCGCGGCGGCCGTCTCGCCGATCTTCTCGTAGGCGGCGTTCAGCACGGTGTCCAGGTCCAGGCACTGGCCCACGACCGGAATGATCTTGGTCTGCGCGATGAACTCCGCCTCGTCGAGCGCCGAATGGCGGCTGCTCGGGTCGTCGATGGCCACCACGAGGCGCCCCTCGTGCAGCATCAGCGGCATGATCTGCAGCCGCCGCGCCACGCCGTGGCCGATCTTGCGCAAGGCTCGGGCGCGGCCGGAAACAGGTGCAGGTTCACGAGCGGGTAGCCCATCTTGCGCACCAGCGCGGTCTGCAGCTGGACCCGCGTGACCACGCCCATGCGCACCAGCGTCTCGCCCAGCGGCACGTCGGGCTCGCGCCGCTGCTGGGCCAGCCCGTCGCGCAGCTGGTCGTCGGTGATCATGCCGAGCGAAGACAGCGCCTCGCCGATGCGCGCGATCGGCGCGTGGCTCTGGACCTCGAGCGCGCGCAACAGTTGTTCGGGCATGACGACTTCGGTGGATGACATGTGCGCTCTCTCGTGTCTGTGATGCGTAGCATCCTAGAACGCAATGCATGCGCGTGTCAGCAGTGCGACTCTTGAGTACGCAAGTTCTCACACGCGAAGAACAGGCGAAACTAGGGCCTCGAACCTCTCTCCCGGAGCACCCGACTTGTCATCCAAAGTCTCCCGCATCGCACTGTCGGCCTCGGCCGCCGCCATCGGCAGCCTCGCCGCGTACTGGACCCTGCTCGCCACGCGCCAGGGCCACATTCTTTTCAACGCCCGCAAGCTCCCCGTCGTTCATCTGTCGGACGACTTTTCCACCTACTCGCACACGGTGCCCGGCGGCATGGTGCGCGGCTACGTCTATCACCCGCAGGGCGAAGCCGCGCTGCACGACCTGTTCATCTACTTCGCGGGCCGGGGCGAAGACGTCCGCGCCACCGCGCAGATGCTGCACTGGCTGCCCGAGGGCTTCGGCTTCGCCGCCATCAACTACCGCGGCGTGGCCGACTCGCAGGGCCACCCGTCCGAGGTCGCCTCGGTGGAAGACGCGGGCCAGTTCGCCCGCCACCTGCGGCGCGCCTACCCGCAGGCGCGCCTGCACGTGGTCGGGCGCAGCCTGGGCACGGGCGTGGCCGTGCAGCTCGTGGCGCGGCAGGACTTCGCGAGCCTGCAGCTGGTCACGCCCTACGACTCGATGCTGCAGGTCGCCAAGAAGCGCTTTCCGCTGGTTCCGCTGTCGCTGCTGCTGCGGCACCAGTTCAACTCGCTGGAGCATTGCAAGGAAGTGGCGGCCAAGACCCAGGTGCTGCTGGCCGAGCGCGACGACGTGGTGCTGCCCGAGCGCTCGCAGAAACTCATCGACGCCTGGCCGACGCCCATCAGCGTGCAGACCGTGCCGGCCTCCGACCACCACAGCATCATGGGCCTGGAGGCGACCTGGCTCTACCTCGTCGATTTCGCGCTGACGGCCGTGCTGCCCGAATCGAAAGTGGCCTGAACGGCCGCGCCGGGGCCGTTCGTGCCCTGCGTGCGAAAGTTGCCTTAAGTTTTCACCCGAACTGCCGATATCCAGCAAGGAGAGCGCCCACCCGGTCGCTTTTTTCAGATTCGAAGACGGCCGCCCTGCCCCGGCGGCCGTCTTTCCGTTCCCCCTTGAGTCCTGGAGTCAGATCATGTTCTTGAGCAATGTCTCAATTGGCAAACGCCTCACCATCGTGCTGGGCGTCATCCTGGCGCTGTTCCTGGCCACCAGCGTGGCCGCCGTCTACAAGCTGCGGCAGTTGAGCGACGAGATCGACGCCATGATCCAGGACAACGTCAAGACCGAGCGCGCCGCTCCGACTGGCTGCGCCACACCACGGCCGGCGTGCAGCGCGCCGCCGCCATCGCCAAGAGCAGCGACTCCAGCCTGATCGACTACTTCGCGCCGGCCACGGCCGCCTCGATCAAGGACACGACCGAGCTGCAGAAATTCATCGAGAGCAAGCTGGTCAAGCCCGAGGAAAAGCAGCTGCTCGACAAGGTCGGCGGCCTGCGCAAGGCCTACCTCGCCTCGCGCGAAGAAGTGAGCAAGCTCAAGCTCAAGGGCGACCTCGAAGGCGCCAACCGCCTGTTCGACTCGCAGTTCCAGCCCACGTCGACCAGCTACATCGCGGGCGTGCAGCAGGTCGTGGACCTGCAGCGCCAGCAGCTCGACGCCGCCGCCGTGCGCGCCAACGAGCTGCGCGCGCAGACCAGCACGCTGCTGATCGTGTGCTCCGCCGTGAGCCTGGTGCTGGGCGGGCTGCTGGCCTGGTTCCTGGCACGCAGCATCACCGGCCCGCTGCGCAACGCCGAGACCATCGCGCAATCGATCGCCGACATGGACCTGACCGGCAAGGCCCAGTCGCACTACGCCAACGACGAGACCGGCCACCTGCTGCGCGCGCTCGACCTGATGCGCACCGCCCTGCAAAGCTCGCTCACGCAGGTGCACGGCGTGGTGATGAACGTGTCGACCGCCAGCACGCAGATCGCCACCGGCAACCAGGACCTGTCGTCGCGCACCGAGTCCCAGGCCGCCTCCCTCGAAGAAACCGCCGCCTCCATCGAGGAGCTGACCTCGACCGTCAAGCAGAACGCCGACAACGCGCGCCAGGCCAACCAGCTGGCCACGTCGGCGTCGGAAGTGGCGGTGAAGGGCGGCAGCGTGGTGTTCCAGGTCGTGGAGACCATGGGCTCGATCAATGCCTCGTCCAAGAAGATCGTCGACATCATCAGCGTGATCGACGGCATTGCGTTCCAGACCAACATCCTGGCGCTCAACGCGGCGGTCGAGGCGGCACGCGCCGGCGACCAGGGCCGCGGCTTCGCGGTAGTGGCCTCCGAAGTGCGCAGCCTGGCGCAGCGCTCGGCCGCCGCGGCAAAGGAAATCAAGACGCTGATCGGCGACTCGGTCGAGAAGGTCGAGGAAGGCAGCCGCCAGGTGGCCGACGCCGGCCGCACCATGGACGAGATCGTGGGCAGCGTGAAGCGCGTGACCGACATCATGGGCGAGATCAGCGCGGCCAGCCAGGAGCAAACCTCGGGCATCGAGCAGATCAACCAGGCCATCACGCAGATGGACCAGGCCACGCAGCAGAACGCCGCGCTGGTCGAGGAAGCCTCGGCCGCGGCCCAGTCGCTTCAGGAACAGGCGGGCAGCCTGTCGCAGATCGTGGGCCAGTTCAGGCTGGAGCGCGGGCACGACACGCTCGGCGCCACGGCGGGGCTGGGCCACCGCGCGCAGGCAAGCGACAGTGCGCGAGGCCTGCCGATGCGGGAGCTCGGGTTCCAGTAAAGCCGTGGGGGTTTCGTCGCCGTGTCATGCAGGGCGCCGAACATCGCGAGGCTTGTCCACCCGATTTCAACGAAAGCGGAGCCTTCGAAATGAGCACCACCAATGAAGCGATCAAGCCCTTCCGGGTCGTCTACGGCGACAAGAGCACGTCGGTCGTGCTGAACGCCGGCGACTACCGCACCAACATCTTCGCGGAGCGCGCGGAAGACGGCTTCGAAGGCAACGGCTACGACTGGGGTTCGCTGGCCACGGTGTTCCTCGAAGAGAAGATGCCGCAACTGAAGAACATCGTGCGCCTGGACCCCGAGGGCGACATGTTCTGCGCCTATTCGGGCGACAGGCAGGCCCTGGAGAGCTTCGCCCTCGCCTTCCACGCCATGTGCGAGGACGAGGCGCAGATGCGCGACCTCTTCTCGCGCGCGGAACTCGACTGACGGGCGCAGCGGGGGGAGCGTCGGGCGGCGCTGCAACAATGCAGCGAAGACAGGAGCGCCCCATGCACATACGCCCGATCTCCGAACCCGAACTCCCAGCGCTGATGGCGCTCTACCGCCACCTGCACGCATCCGACGCCCCGCTCCCCGCTGCCGCCGAGGTCGAAGCGGTCTGGCGCGAACTGCTGGCAAGCCCGCGCTACCGCTACTTCGGCGGCTACGTGGGCGAAACGCTGGTCTGCAGCTGCACCATCAGCGTCATCCCCAACCTTACGCGGGGCTGCAGGCCCTACGGCGTCATCGAGAACGTCGTGACGCACGCCGACCACCGCAAGCAGGGCCACGCGAAGGCCGTGCTGCACGAAGCGCTGGCCTTCGCCTGGTCGCAGCGCTGCTACAAGGTGATGCTGATGACCGGTCGCAAGGACGAAGCCACGCTCCGGTTCTACGAGGGCGCGGGCTTCGACCGCCACGGCAAGCAGGCCTTCGTGGCCAAGCCTGATTCATCAGCCGCCTGACACGCCGAGGAAGTCCGGCGACCCCGCCACCACCTTGCCGATCTCGTCCATCAAGGCCCGCGCCCCCGGCGACGGGAAGGCACCGAGGCGCTGCGTCAGGCCGATCTCGCGCCGGGTTTCCTCCAGCGGAAAGTCCAGCACCACCAGGCTGCCGTCGCGAATCTCGTAGCGCAGCTGGTGCGGCGAGAGCGCCGTCAGCATGTCGCTTTCCAGCAGCAAGCCGCGCAGCACGGCCAGGTCGCCGGTTTCGACGGCGGGCAGCGGCGGCGCCTGTCGCGCATTCGAGAAGAAGCGCTCCAGCAGCTCGCGCGACGGCGAGCCCTGCCGCGACAGCGCCCAGCGCGCCTCGCGCAGCATCCTGAAGTCGATGCGCGCGGCGCGCGCGAGCGGGTGGCCGGCGCGGGCGATCACCGAGATGCGGTCTTCGAACAGCGCCTGCTGCTGCAGGTCCTTGGCCTCGCCGGGGCTGCGCAGCGCACCGAGGATGAAGTCGATGTCGCCGCTGCGCAGCGACGCCGCGAGCGCGTCATAAGGGCTCTCGACCGTGGCCACGTGCAGCCCCGGATGCCGGGCCAGCAACGACGCGATGGCCAGCGGCAGGATCTGCGTGCGCCCCAGCGGCAGCGCGCCCACGTTCACGCTGCCCTGCAGCAGGCCCTCGCTGGCCGCGATGTCGGGCCCGATGTGCCGCAGCTCCGACAGCACCCGCTTGAAATAGAAGGCGACGATCTCGCCCGCCGGCGTGGGCGACAGCCCGCGCGCACCGCGCATGAAGAGCGCCACGCCGAGCCCGCCTTCGAGGTCTTTCAGCGCGCTGCTGATGGCCGGCTGCGTGATGCCGAACTCGCGCGCCACCGCGGGCATGTTGCGCTTTTCCGCAAGGCTTGCGACCACCGCAAGGCGCCGACCGTTCAGGATCGAGGTGAACAGCGACTGCACGTCGGCGCCGCCGTCGATGCCGCCGCGTGCCACCAGCTGCGTGCGCGCCTCCTCGAACTCGCGCTCGATGCGCAGGGCGCGCACCCGCACCAGCTCGCCGTAGGCGTTCAGCGCCACGCCGCGCGCGCGCCGGTCGAACAGCGGCCGGCCCAGCGCGGCCTCCAGGTCGAGGACCGAACGCGTCACCGCCGACGCCACGCGGTACAGCGCATCGGCGGCGCCGGCGATGCTGCCGGCCGCCGCCACGGCCGTGAACGCGCGCAGGTGGCGCAGGTTGATGCCGAGCGCCCCGCCGTCGGTGCGCTCGATAACTTTGTGATGTGCAGGTTGTTGCTTCAGGGCCATCGCGTTCCCTTCGATCATGCATTTTCAAGCACAAGGGTTAACCCTTCTCGATAAAAAAGAATGATGGCAGCGCAACGCTAACTCACGCCGCGCAAGGCCCCGTTCGCGCAGACTTCTCCGATGCTTGAAGCACCCACTGCACACCGCCCGGAGCGCCGCGAATGATCATCGACTGCCACGGCCACTACACGACCGCGCCCAAGGCGCTGGAGACATGGCGCAACCGGCAGATCGCCGGCATCGGCGACCCGTCGGCAAGGCCCAAGGTCTCGGAGCTGAAGATCAGCGACGACGAACTGCGCGAATCGATCGAGACCAACCAGCTGCGCCTGATGAAGGAGCGCGGCAGCGACCTCACGATCTTCAGCCCGCGCGCGAGCTTCATGGCGCATCACATCGGCGACTTCGAGGTGTCGTCGACCTGGGCCGCCATCTGCAACGAGCTGTGCTTTCGCGTGAGCGAGCTGTTCCCCGATCACTTCATCGGCGCGGCCATGCTGCCGCAGTCGCCGGGCGTCGATGTGGCCAGCTGCATCCCGGAGATCGAGCGCTGCGTGAACGCGTACGGCTTCGTCGGCATCAACCTGAACCCCGACCCCTCGGGCGGCCACTGGAACAGCCCGCCCCTGTCCGACCGCCACTGGTACCCGCTCTACGAAAAGATGGTGGAACTCGACATTCCCGCGATGGTGCACGTCAGCACCAGCTGCAACGCGTGCTTCCACACCACCGGCGCGCACTACCTGACGCCGACACCACGGCCTTCATGCAGTGCCTCACGTCGGACCTGTTCACCGACTTTCCCACGCTGCGCTTCGTCATTCCGCACGGCGGCGGCGCGGTGCCCTACCACTGGGGCCGCTTTCGCGGGCTGGCGCAGGAGATGAAGAAGCCGCTGCTGAAGGACCACCTGCTCAACAACATCTTCTTCGACACCTGCGTGTACCACCAGCCGGGCATCGACCTGCTCACGCGCGTGATCCCGGTCGACAACGTGCTGTTCGCGAGCGAAATGATCGGCGCGGTGCGCGGCATCGACCCCGAGACCGGTTTTCCCTACGACGACACGCGCCGCTACATCGACGCCACGCCGATGCTCGACGACAAGGCCCGCCGCCAGATCTACGAAGGCAACGCGCGCCGCGTGTACCCGCGCCTGGACCGCGCACTGAAGCAAAAAGGACTTTGAACACCATGTCGACCCCCCCCGTTCTCCAGGAGCTCGGCGTCGTGCATCGCCGCGTCGCGCGCGCCGATGCCGCCGCCGTCGAAAAGCTCTCGCGCTTCGGCGTGTCGACGGTGCACGAGGCGCTCGGGCGGCTCGGCCTGATGGCGCCGCGCATCCGCCCCATCCACCCCGAGGCGCGCCTGTGCGGCACCGCCATCACCGTGCTGCTGCAGCCCGGCGACAACTGGATGCTGCACGTCGCGGCCGAGCAGGTGCAACCGGGCGACGTGGTGGTCGCGGCCTGCACCAGCGACTGCACCGACGGCTTCTTCGGCGACCTGCTCGCCACCTCGCTCAAGGCGCGCGGCTGCAAGGGCCTGGTGATCGACGGCGGCGTGCGCGACGTGCGCGACCTCATCGCGATGGACTTCCCCGTGTTCAGCCGCGCCATCCACTCGAAGGGCACGATCAAGGCCACGCTGGGTTCGGTCAACGTGCCGGTGGTGTGCGCCGGCGCGCTGGTGCAGCCGGGCGACGTGGTGCTGGCCGACATCGACGGCGTGGTGGTGGTGCCCGCGCAGTTGGCCGCGCGCGTGGCCGATGCGGCCGAGGCCCGCGAGGCCAACGAGACCGGCAAGCGCGCGCGCTTCGCGGCCGGCGAACTGGGGCTGGACATGTACGCGATGCGCGAGCCGCTGGCCAAGGCTGGCCTGCGCTACATCGACTGAGCGAGGGAGCGCACCATGGCCCAGATCATCGGCGCCGTCGCCTGCTCGCACACGCCCACCATCGGCTTCGCGTTCGACAAGAACAAGCAGCAGGACCCGGTGTGGGCCCCCATCTTCGAGGCCTTCGCGCCGGTGCAGCAGTGGCTGGCGAGCAAGAAGCCCGACGTGCTGTTCTTCATCTACAACGACCACGTCAGCTCGTTCTTCTTCGACCACTACTCGGCCTTCTCGCTGGGCGTGGGCGAGCGGCACGAGGTGGCCGACGAAGGCGGCGGCGCGCGCGACCTGCCGCCGCTGGACGGCCATCCGGCGCTGGCGCGGCACATCGGCCGCTCGCTGGTGGCGGACGAGTTCGACATGTCCTTCTTCCAGGACCGCGCGCTCGACCACGGCGTGTTCTCGCCGATGTCGCTGCTGTGCCCGCACCGGCCCGCATGGCCGATTCCGGTGGTGCCGCTGCAGGTCGGCGTGCTGCAGTCGCCGGTGCCTTCGGCGCGGCGCTGCTACAAGCTGGGCCAGGCGCTGCGCCGCGCGATCGAAAGCTACCCGGACGACCTGAAGGTGGCGATCGTTGCCACCGGCGGCCTCTCGCACCAGGTGCACGGCGAGCGCGCGGGCTTCAACAACACGGCGTGGGACGCGCGGTTTCTCGACCTGATCGAGAACGACCCCGTGCGCCTGACCGAGATGACGCAGGCCGAGCTGGCCACGCTGGGCGGCATGGAAGGCGCCGAAGTCATCATGTGGCTGGTGATGCGCGGCGCGATGTCGTCCAACGTGCGCAAGACGCACCAGAGCTACTACCTGCCCTCGATGACGGGCATTGCCACCGCCATCTACGAGAACCTCGCGAGCCCGCCGATTGCGGGCGAGTCAAACGCCACCGCCGCCACATCGACGAAGAACTCGCCGGCGTCGAAGCGCTGGACGGCACCTACCCGTTCACACTCGAGACCAGCGTGCGCGCCTACCGCCTCAACAAGTTTTTGCACGGCATGACGCGGCCGGCGCATCGCGCGGCTTTTCTCGCGGACGAAGAGGCCGCGTTCGAAGCCGCCGCGCTGACGCCGAAGGAGCGCGACATGGTGCGCGCGCGCGACTGGCGCAGCCTGATCCGGTACGGCGTGATCTTCTTCATGCTGGAGAAGCTGGGCGCGGTGGTGGGCGTGTCGAACCTGCACATCTATGCCGCCATGCGCGGCCAGTCGCTGGAAGACTTCCAGCAGACCCGCAACGCGCCCGGCGCGCTGTATTCGGTGGCCGGCAAGGACGCGGCGCCGCAGGCCTGGGACCACACCAGCGGCAACGCCGCCCCGCTTTCTACTTCTGGAGACAACACGCAATGAAAACCCTTTCCCGACGCCTCGCGCTCGGCGCTGCCGCGCTGGCCCTGTGCGGCCACTTCGGCATGGCCGGCGCGGCCGATGCCTTTCCGTCCAAGCCCGTGAAGGTGCTGGTGGGCTACAGCGCGGGCGGCGCGGTCGATGCCATCGCGCGCTCGGTGGGCGTGAAGATGTCGGCCATCCTCGGCCAGCCGGTCATCGTCGAGAACAAGCCCGGCGCGGGCACCAACATCGCGATCAAGTCGGTCATCACGAGCCCGCCCGACGGCTACACGCTGCTGCTGGCCGCCAACGCGCTGGCCGTGAACCCGTCGCTGTTCCAGCCGGCCCCTTACGACCTGGAGCGCGAGCTGACGCCGGTGGCCCTGGTCGGCCGCGTGCCCGTGGTGTTCACGGTGCGCGAAGAGTCGGCCATCAAGACGCTGCCCGAGCTGGTCGCCGCCGCCAAGGCCAAGCCCGGCGGCCTGACCGTCGCCACGCCGGGCAACGGCTCGACGCCGCACCTGGCCATGGAGCTGTTCCAGCACACGGCCGGCCTGCAACTGCGGCATGTGCCCTACAAGGGCGGCGCGCAGGCGCTCACCGACGTGCTCGGCGGCCATGTCGACGTGGTCGCGGTCAATGCGCTGGAGGCATTGCCGCTGGCCAAGTCCGGCAAGCTGCGCGTGCTCGCGGTAATGAGCGCCGAGCGCTCCGCCGTGCTGCCGGGCGTGCCCACCGTGGCCGAGTCGGGCTATCCGGGCTTCGAGGCGAGCGTCTGGTATGGCTTCGTCGGGCCGGCCGGCCTGCCCAAGCCGGTCGTCGACAAGCTGCACGACGCGGTGCAGAAGGCCATCGACTCGCCCGAGGTGCGCGCCCAGCTCGCGGCCGCCGGCGGCGTGCCGCTGCCCGGCCCCTCGGCGCAGTTCGACAAGCTGCTCAAGACCGACGTGGCGCGCTACGGCAAGCTGATCCGCGACGCCGGCATCAAGCCCGATTGAGCGCCATGGCCGCGGGCAACGATGTGTCGCCGCACGCCATTCGGGGCATCGGCTCGATGGCCACGCGCGGCCTGATGCAAGTGCTGACGGCGGCGTACACCCGGCAAAGCGGCGTGCCTGTGTCCTTCGAGTCGGTGGGCGGCGTGGAGGCCGCGCGGCGCGTGCTGGCCGACGAGCCCTTCGACGTGGTGGTGCTGGCTTCGGAGGCGCTCGACAAGCTCGCTGCGGCCGGCAAGGTGGATGCGTCGCGCAAGATCGATGTGGCTCGCTCCGGCGTTGCGGTGGCCGTGCACGCGGGCGCCGCGCAGGTCGACATCTCCAGCGAAGACGCGGTGCGGCGCGCCGTGCTGGACGCACAAGGCATCGCCTATTCGACCGGGCCGAGCGGCGTGGCGTTGATCGCGTTGTTCAAGCGCTGGGGCATCGCCGGCGCCATCAAAGACCGCCTGGTGCAGGCGCCGCCCGGCGTGCCGGTAGCCTCGCTGATCGCGCAAGGAGAAGCCGCCTTGGGCTTCCAGCAACGGAGCGAGCTGATCGATGTCGCGGGCATCGCGCTGCTGGGCCCGTTGCCGCCGGAGATCCAGATCACCACGACCTTCAGCGCCGCGCCAGGCTCGCGCGCATCGCGACCCGATGCCGTGCGCGCGCTGCTCGCTTTCATGGCCTCCAAGGACAGCGAAGAAGCCAAGCGCCGCTGCGGGCTGGAACCCGCCTGAGCGGCAGGCGCCCTCGCCTTACTCGCCGACCGGTTCCTCCAGCAACGCCTCGCCGCCGCGCGGCAGCGACTCGCGCGTCAGCGTCTTCGCCAGCAGCCGCAAGGTGGTCGCACAGGCCGCCGTGGCCTTCGACAGCACGGCCCCGCGCCGATACGCCAGGCCCAGGTCCATCGACGGCACGGCGCTCGTCATCACCGTGCGCCGGATGCGCCCGCCGTCGTGCGACCACGGGCGAAACACCAGGTCCGACAGGATCGTCACGCCCACGTTCTGCGCCACGAGGCTGCGCACCGCCTCGATCGACTTGGTGCGGAACACGACCTTGGGCTGGAGCTTCATCGCGCCCCAGTAGCGGCCCACGGTTTCCACGTGCTCGTCCATGTCGAGCAGCACGAAAGGTTGCTCGGCGATTTCCTTCAGCGACACCGCCTTGTGGCTGACCAGCGGATGGTCGAGCGAGGTCCACAGCCGGCGCTGCGACTTCAGCAGGTTCTCGCGCCGGATGTCCGGCGCGCGCGAGAGGTTCGACACCAGCACCACGGCCAGGTCGAACTCGCCGCCGCGCAGGCCGTCCTCGATCTCGAGCCGGTTGCGCTCCACCGGCTCGAACTCGACGAGCGGCAGCTGCCGCCGCATGGCGCCGATGATCTTCGGCAGCATGTACTCGGACACGGTGTCGGTGATGGCGATCTGCACCCGGCCTTCCACCGACGAGACCGAATTGCGCGTTTCCTCGATCGCCGCCTCGAGCGTGCTCAGCATGTGCTCGGCATGGCGCAGAAAGCCCTCGCCTTGGACCGTGAGGCGCAGGCCGTCGGAGTGCCGCGTGAAGAGCTGCACCTTCAGCGTGGCCTCCAGGTTCTTCAGCGAGGTGGTGAGCGACGGCTGGCTCACGTAGCAGCGCTGGGCCGCGCGCGACACCTGCCCCGTGTGCGCGGCGGCGGTGAAGTGCTGCAACTGCTTGATGGTTATCGACATAGACCGTTCCTATATCGCTCTATTGAAAATAGAGATTATGAATTATCGATGCCGATTCCAAATATTCGCGCTGCACGCCATGTCAGGCGTGTGACGAGCACACCCACGCATCCGGCAGCAGGAGACAACACATGCCATCGACATCATCGACTTCCGCCGGAATCGGCCAAGGCCACGCCCCCGGGGCGCCCGCACCCCAAAGCGCCAGCGCGGGCAACGGCCTGCTGAGCCGCCTGGGCCTGCGCTTCACGGCCTGGGCCGAGCGCTGGTTCCCCGACGCCTCGTGTTCGCGGCCATCGCCGTGGTGGTGGTGGCGGGCGCGGCAATGCTCAACGGGTCGAGCCCGCAGGCCGTGGCCAAGTCCTTCGGCGACGGCTTCTGGAGCCTGATCGTCTTCACGATGCAGATGGCGCTGGTGGCCATCGGCGGCTACGTGGTGGCGACATCGCCGCCCGCCGCGCGGCTCATCCGCAGGCTGGCCGCGGTGCCGGTGTCGGGCAGGCAGGCCATTGCCTACGTGGCGGCCATCAGCATGATCCTGTCGCTCTTCAACTGGGGCATTTCGCTGATCTTCAGCGCGCTGTATGTGCGCGCGCTGGCCGGCCGCCTCGACCTGCGCATGGACTACCGGGCCGCCGGCGCCGCGGCCTACCTCGGCATGGGCGCGACCTGGGCGCTCGGGCTCAGCTCGTCGGCGGCGCAGTTGCAGGCCAACGCCAGCAGCCTGCCCAAGAGCATCCTCGACATCACCGGCGTGATCCCGTTCAGCCAGACCATCTTCCTGTGGCAGTCGGCCGTCATGGCGCTGGTGCTGATCGTGGCGTCGGTGGCCGTCGCGCTGTGGTCCGCACCCGGCGCCGCGCACGCGGTGACGGCGCAGGACCTGGGCGTGGACCTGGGCGAAGCGAAGCCGGCCACGGCGGAACCCGCCACGCGCCGCCCTGGCGAGTGGTTCGAGCGCAGCCCGCTGCTCACGCTGCTGCTGTGCGCGCTGGGCTTCGGCTGGTTGGCGCAGGAGTTCATGGCCAAGAGCCCGCTGATCGCGATCTCGGGGCTGAACACCTACAACCTGCTGTTCCTGATGATCGGGCTGCTGCTGCACTGGCGCCCGCGCAGCTTTCTCGACGCGGTGGCGCGCTCGGTGCCTTCCACGGCGGGCGTGATCATCCAGTTTCCGCTGTACGGCGCCATCGCGGCCATGCTGACCTCCGCCAAGGGCGACGGCGGCATCACGCTGTCGGACCGCATCGCGCACCTGTTCGTGAGCATCTCCAGCGTCGACAGCTTCGCGGTGGTCATGGGCGCGTACTCCGCGGTGCTGGGCTTCTTCATTCCCTCGGGCGGCGGCAAGTGGATCATCGAGGCGCCCTATGTCATGCAGGCCGCCAACGACCTGAAGGTGCACCTGGGCTGGGCCGTGCAGGTCTACAACGCGGCCGAGGCGCTGCCCAACCTGATCAATCCGTTCTGGATGCTGCCGCTGCTGGGCGTGCTCTCGCTGAAGGCACGCGACATCGTGGGCTTCACCTTCCTGCAGCTGCTGGTGCACGCGCCGCTGGTGCTCTTCATGCTCTGGTTCTTCGGCCGCACGCTGAGCTATGTCGCGCCGGTGATGCCTTGATGCGCAACGCGAATCCGGGGTGCAAGTGACGACAACCACGGCAACGGCCGAGACGGAGATCAAGCAGGGCTACTGCACGCTCTGCCGCTCTCGTTGCGGCACGCTCAACGAGGTGCGCGGCGACATGCTGGTGGCGGTGCGGCCCGACGCCTCGCACCCCACCGGCCAGGCGATGTGCATGAAGGGCAAGGCCGCGCCCGAGCTGGTGCACAGCCCGCACCGCCTGCGCTACCCGATGCGCCGCACGCGCCCCAAGACCGACCCCGACCCGGGCTGGGTGCGCATCGGCTGGGACGAGGCGCTGGCCGAGACCGCGCAGCGCCTGAACGCCGTCAAGGCCGAGAGCGGCGCCGAGTCGGTGGTGTTCGCCGTCACCACGCCGAGCGGCACGCCGCTGACCGACAGCATCGACTGGATCGAGCGCTTCGTGCGCGTCTTCGGCAGCCCCAACATCTGCTACGCGACCGAGGTCTGCAACTGGCACAAGGACTTTGCGCACGCCTTCACCTTCGGTTGCGGCATGCCCGCGGCCGACTACGCGCAGGCCGACCTGATCGTGCTGTGGGGCCACAACCCCGCCAACACCTGGCTGGCACAGGCCAACGCGATCGGCCGGGGGCGCGCGAACGGCGCGAAGATGGTCGTGGTCGACCCGCGCCCCACCGCGCTGGCCCGGCAGGCCGACACCTGGCTGCCTGTGCGGCCCGGCACCGACGCGGCGCTGGCGCTGGGCCTCATTCACCTGCTGATCGCGGATGCGCGCTTCGACGAACGCTTCGTGCGCGAATGGACCAACGCACCGCTGCTGGTGCGCGGCGACAACGGGCTCTTCCTGCGCGAGCGCGACCTGTGGCCCGAGGCCGAAGGCAACCGCTTCGTGGTGTGGAACGAAGCGCGCCACCGCGCCGAGCCTCATGACACCGAACAGGCGGCCGACGCGCAAGGCGGCGCGCACTTTCGCCTGCGCGGCGCGGTCGATGTTGGCGGCCTGGCGTGCGCCCCGGCCTTCGAGCTGCTGGCCCGGGGCTGCGCCGCCTATGCGCCGCCAGAAGTCGAGCGCATCACCGGCGTGCCCGAAGCCTCGTTGCGCGCCGTCGCCGAACTCTTCGGCACCTGCAGCCGCGTGGCCTATCACGCGTGGACCGGCATCGGCCAGCACACCAACGCCACGCAGGCGGAGCGCGCGGTCGCCACGCTGTATGCGCTGTGCGGCAGCTTCGATCGCATTGGAGGAAACCGGGTGCGCGTGGGGCCGCGCGTCAACGCGGTCAACGCACTCACGCTGCTGCCCGACGAACAACGCGCCAAGGCGCTGGGCCTGCAGGAGCGCCCCATCGGCCCGCCCGCGCACGGCTGGGTCACGGCACGCGACACCTACCGCGCGATCCTCGAAGGCGAGCCCTACAGGGTGCGCGCCATGGTGGCCTTCGGCACCAACCTGCCGGTGTCGCAGGCCGACACGGCGCTCGCGCACCGGGCGCTGTCGCAGCTCGAATTCCATGTGCACTGCGACCTGTTCGAAACACCGGCCGCCAAGTACGCCGACATCCTGCTGCCGGTGAACACGCCGTGGGAGCGCGAGGGCCTGCGCATCGGCTTCGAGATCGACGACCGCGCGGCCGGCTGGGTACAGCTGCGCCAGCGCATGGTGACGCCGCGCGGCGAGGCGCGCTCCGACAACGAGGTGCTGTTCGAGCTGGCCACCCTGCTCGGCATGGGCGACGACTTCTTCGGCGGCAGCCTCGACGCCGGCTGGAACCACATCCTCGAGCCGCTCGGGCTCACGGTTGCGCAGCTGCGCGCCAGGCCCGAAGGCATCGCCTGCGCCATCGACGCCGGGGAGCAGAAGTACGCCCGCGCAACGCCCACCGGCGTGCGGGGCTTCAACACCCCGACCCGGCGCGTCGAGCTGTATTCCGAGACCCTGCTGCGCCACGGCCAGCCGCCCGTTGCCACCTTCGTGGAGCCCGCCGACACGCCGCGCGACGCGCAGGCCACGCGGCAGGGCCGCTTTCCCTATGTGCTGAGCTCGGCCAAGAACGGCTTCTACTGCCACAGCCAGCACCGCAGCCTGCCGTCGCTGCGCAAGCGCGCGCCCGACCCCGTGGCCGAACTGAGCCTCGCGCTCGCAAGCGCCAAGGGCATTGCGGACGGAGACTGGATGCGCATTCGCACCCGCGTGGGCCAGGCCCGCTTCGTGGCGCGCGTCACGCCGCAGATGGCCGACGACGTCATCGTGGCCGAGTTCGGCTGGTGGCAGGGCTGCACCGAACTCGACCGCGACGGCATGCCGACCGAAGGCCCGCTCGGCAGCAACTTCAACGCGCTGATCTCGGCCGACAGTTGCGACCCCGTGAGCGGCTCGGTGCCACACCGCTCGTTCCTGTGCGACGTCGAACGCGATCCGGCCACCGAGGCGCGGCAGCGCAAGTGGCAGGGCTATCGGCCCTTTCGCGTCAGCGCGTTGCGACCCGAGGCCGAGGGCGTGCTGGGCATTCATTTCGAGCCGGTCGAAGACGGCGAACTGCCCGACTACCGCCCCGGCCAGCACGTGGAGATACAGCTGCGGATGGACGACGGCACGCAGGTGCTGCGCGCCTACTCGCTCACCGGCGCGGCCGTGGCGGCGGGCCGGCGCGGCTACAGCATTGCGGTGCGCCACCAGCGCGGCCGCTCGGCCGACGGCACGCCGCACGAAGGGCGGGTGTCGAGCCACCTGCACCGCGCGCTGAAGGTCGGCGACACCGTCGCGCTGCGTGCGCCGTCGGGCGGCTTCGTGCTGCCGCGCCACTCGCCGCAGCCACTGGTGTTCTTCGCGGGCGGCATCGGCATCACGCCCTTCTTCAGCCTGCTCGAGTCGCTGCCCGACGGTGCGGACGGACCCGAGATCTGGCTGTACTACGCCAACCAGAACACCGCGACCCACGCCTTTCGCGAACGCATCGCGCAACACCGCGCGCGGCTGCCGATGCTGCGGGTGATCGACCACTACAACGCGCCCTTGCCGCACGACCGACCCGGCATCGACTACCACTCGGACCGCTACATCGACGCGAGCGTGGTGGACGACACGCTGATCGCGCGGCGCGCCCGCTTCTACATGTGCGGACCGCCCGCCATGATGGACGCCGTGGCCACGGGGCTGGTGGCGCGGGGCGTGCCGCGCTTCGACATCTTCAGCGAGGTCTTCCGCTCGCCCGCGGCGCCGCCCACCGACGGCGACCAACGCTTCACCGTGCGCTTCGCGCGCTCGGGCCGCGACCCCGCGACATGGACGCCGAAGCAAGGCACGCTGCTGACATTCGCCGAATCGCTCGGCCTGCAGATGGCCAGCGGCTGCCGCGTCGGCCAGTGCGAGAGCTGCGCCGTGCGCCTGCTGGCCGGCAAGGTGCGCCATCTGCACGGCAACGAACCCGAAGACCCGGCCATGTGCCTGACCTGCCAGGCCGTGCCGCTCGAAGACGTCGTGCTCGAGGCCTGACGCCGCCCGCTTTTTTTCTTCCTCCTCTTGCCTACCCGCACCCGCATGAAAATCATCGACACCGAAAGCACCCGCCGCGCCCTGCCCTTCGACCGCCTGATCCCCGCGCTGCGCGAGATGTTCGTGGCCGGCTGCGAGGTGCCGTTGCGGCACACGCACGCGCTGCAGGCCGCGACCGACACCTCGCCCCAGACCGTGCTGATCATGCCGGCGTGGCAGCACGACCGCTACCTGGGCATCAAGACCGTGACCATCTTCCCGGGCAATGCGCAGCGGGGGCTGCCCGGGCTGTTCTCGACCTATGTGCTGTACGACGCGCGCACGGGCGAGCCGCTGGCGCAGATCGACGGCAACGAGATCACGTCGCGCCGCACGGCCGCGGCATCGGCACTGGCGGCGTCCTACCTGCGCCCGCTGAAGCGCGCAGCCTGCTGGTCGTCGGCTGCGGGCGCGTCGGCAGCCTCGTGCCCGAGGCTTACCGCGCCGTGCGGCCGATCGAGCGCGTGATGGTGTGGGACCGCGACGAGACGGCCGCGTCGGCGCTCGCCGCGCGCCTGCGCGCGCAGGACATCGACGCCGCCGTGGCGCCGGACCTTGCCAGGGCGGCGGGCGACGCCGACATCGTGAGCTGCGCCACGCTCGCCACCGAGCCGGTCGTGCAAGGTGCGTGGCTGCGCGAGGGCAGCCATCTCGACCTGATCGGCAGCTTCACGCCGCAGATGCGGGAGGCGGACGACGCGTGCTTTGCGGGCGCACGGCTGTTTGTCGATACGCAGGAGGCGCTGCAGAAAAGCGGGGAGCTGCTTGGACCGATGTCGCGCAGGGTGTTCGCGGCGGGGGATGTGGTGGGGACGCTGGCCGATCTGGCGCGTGGCGCGGTGCGGGGGCGGGTCGATGGCGACGGGCGGACGGTGTTCAAGGCGGTCGGCACGGCGCTTGAGGATCTTGCGGCGGCGATGCTTGTGTTCGAGGGCCTTCGAACCCACTGACTTCGTGTATTGCTCCTTCCCCTCCCGGGGGAAGGCCGGGATGGGGGCAAGCGCCCAACGAGCGCTGTTCGGTAGTCAAGGCCGCCGTGCACCCACCCCGGCCCTCCCCCGGGAGGGGAGGGAGAAAATCCCCGCCCGAAACCTGGACCCGGATCGCGCGG
>NZ_MOWM01000125.1 GCF_016082275.1 Variovorax sp. E3 | reverse complement strand
CCAGCTGCTGGCCACGGCGCTGGCCGGCGGCTTCCATGCGGCCATGGCCTGTGCCGGCGCGGCCGGCTTGCTGGCCGCCGGACTGCTGCTGAGCGTCCGGCCGCGCGCCGCCGCGATCGCCGTTCGCGCCTGAGGCTTCGCTTCCCCATGCCCGCCGCTCTTGTGCCGGTGCGCCTGCGCGCGCGCCTTCAATCGATCTTCATCAAGGAGCTTTCCATGATCCATCACGAACTCAGTCAATGGCCCCTGGTCATCAGCGTCTCTTCGGGGCTGCAGACGCTAGAGAGCATGCACGCCTTCACCGAGGACTGGAACCGCTGGCTCGACCGCGGCCAGCCCTTTGCCTCGCTGCGCGTGTTCGCGGACGCCGACGCGCTGGTGCATCCCGAGGGCAGCGCGCAGAGCGCCAAGCAGTGGCTGCAGGCGCGCGGCGCCGACATCCGCCGCCATATGATGGGCATGGCGAGCGTGGTGCCCGCCGACCAGTACGAGAAAATCCGCAAGATGAATGTCGAGAAACTCTTCGGCGTGCCCGCCAGCACGTTTGCCGACACCGACGATGCGCTGGCGTGGCTGGGCGAGCGCGTCATGGCGCCCAGCGGCCTGCCATTCGACCTGGCGGCGGTGCGCGCGGCGATCCGTTCGGCGCGCACGGCAGCGGCCGCTGTGCCCTGAGGCCGTCGATGGCGAAGAGCGGCACGGCCACCCTCCCGGCACCTCCCGCGTCCGTGGAAGTCGAGGCCGCGCCGCGCCGCCGCACCAAGGCGCCCGAGACACGCGCCCCCGCGTGATGGACGCCGCCGAGCGGCTCTTCGTCGAGAAGGGCATCGCCGCCACCAGCATCGACGACATCGCGGCCGGCGCGCAGGTGGCCAAGGGCACGTTCTATTTGTACTTTCCGTCGAAGGAGGCGCTGCTCGGCGCGCTGCAGCAGCGCTTTGTCGACACCTTCTGCGCGCGCCTGCAGGAGGCCATGGACCGCCACCGCCCCGACAACCACCGCGCGCGCCTCAAGGCGTGGGCCGAGACGGGGCTGCAGACCTACCTGGACAACGTCGCGCTGCACGACGTGGTCTTTCACGAGTACCGGCCCGAAGACCGGCGCATGCGCAACGACAACGCGGTGATCGCGCAGTTGGTCGCGCTGCTGGTGCAGGGCACCGCGGCCAAGGTGTGGCGGGTCGACGATGCGACCATGACGGCCGTGATCCTGTTCAACGCGCTGCACGGCGTGGCCGACGATGCCGTGGCCATGGGCCAGACCAGCGAGGCCGACCGCAAGCGCCGCGCGCGGGCGCTCACGAATTTCTTCGAGCAGGCGCTGCGTCCGGAAGAGGACGGCAGCGCCGATTGACCCGGCCTCAGGTCAGAGCTTGTAGAAGCGCTTGATCGCGCTCCATGCGTCTTCGGGCGCGTCGACGTATTCGAAGAGCTTCAGGTCGCCGGGCGAGATCACGCCTTCGTCGACCAGGAAGTCGAAGTCGATCATGCGTTTCCAGTAGTCCGAGCCGAACAGCACGATCGGCACCGGCTTCGACTTCTTGGTCTGCACCAGCGTGATCACTTCGAACAGTTCGTCGAGCGTGCCGAAGCCGCCCGGGAACGCCACCAGCGCCTTCGCACGCATCATGAAATGCATCTTGCGGATCGCGAAGTAGTGGAACTTGAAGCTCAGCGCGGGCGTGACGTAGGGGTTGGCTTCTTCTTCCATCGGCAGCGCGATGGCCAGGCCGACCGAGAGGCCGCCGCCTTCGTGCGCGCCGCGGTTGGCTGCCTGCATGATGCCGGGGCCGCCGCCGGTGCACACGAAGAGCTTGTCCTGCGGCTCCTTGTCGTTGCTGTACTGCGCGACCAGCTTGCCGAAGGCGCGTGCCTTCTCGTAGTAGTGCGAGTTGCGCGCCAGGCGGCGCCAGCGCTCGGAGGCCACCGCGTCGCCGGCGGCATCGGCCTGCGCGATCATGGCGGCGGCGTCTTCCTCGCTGCGGAAACGCGCGCTGCCGAACACCACCACGGTGTTCTCGATGCCGTGGGCGCGCTGCTCCAGGTCGGGCTTCATCAGCTCGAGCTGCATGCGGATGCCGCGCGTTTCGCGGCGCAGCAGGAACTCGGGGTCGGCGAAGGCGATGCGCGAGGGATCGGGATCGAGCGGCAGGCCCTGGTCGGCGTGCGACTGGAGCGTGGCCCAGGCGTCGGCCAGGCGTTTGTCGTGAAGATCGTGCGTGTTGTTCATGGAGAGACCAGACAGATGGCGTACAGATGGATCCGAGTGATTGTGCAGCGTCGCAACCAGTGTGCCCGGGAAACGAAAAAGGCTCCTTGCGGAGCCTTTTTCGAGGGTGGTGGTCAGTCAGCCGTTGAAGCTCAGACGCGCTTGCGGTATTCGCCGGTGCGCGTGTCGATTTCGATCTTGTCGCCTTGCGACACGAACAGCGGCACGGGCACTTCGAAGCCGGTGGCGATCTTGGCGGGCTTGAGCACCTTGCCCGAGGTGTCGCCCTTGACGGCGGGTTCGGTCCAGGTGATTTCGCGCTCGACGCTGGTCGGCAGTTCGACCGAGATGGCCTTGCCGTCGTAGAACACCACTTCGACGGCCATGCCGTCTTCGAGGTAGTTCAGGGCGTCGCCCATGTTTTCGGCTTCGACTTCGTACTGGTTGTAGTCGGCGTCCATGCAGACGTACATCGGGTCGGCGAAGTAGGAGTAGGTGCACTCCTTCTTGTCGAGCACGATCTGGTCGATCTTGTCGTCGGCCTTGAAGACCACTTCGGTGTTGAAGTTGGCGATCAGGCTCTTCATCTTCATGCGCACGGTGGCGGAGTTGCGGCCGCCGCGGCTGTATTCGGTCTTGAGGACGACCATCGGGTCCTTGCCGTGCATGATGACGTTGCCGGCGCGGATTTCTTGAGCGATTTTCATAACAGGGTCTCTGGATGTTGGCCGCTCGGTGCACGGGGCCATCGGCAATCAATGTGTGCCGGTGTGTCTGGCCCCGCGGTACATGTCCCGCGGCAGGTTTAGCGGAGAGTATTTCGGACCGTAGGAATCCGGGCCGAAATCCGCAAAGCCCACTATTTTAGCTTTTTTGGGCGATCATTTTCTGCAGTTGCGTTGCCAGGTCGTCTTGCGCCAGCAGCCGCTTGCGGGCATTCAGGGCGGTTTCGCGCCACGGGCCCTGCATTTCGAGCGCCGGCAGGGGGGCGTCGCCGAAGCCGTTCCAGGCGTGGTGAAAAAGCCGCAGCGAGGGCGGGGCGCCGAGCCAGTCGAGCCAGGCGCCCAGCTTGACGTGGTGCGCGTCGTCGTCCTGCGGGTAGATCTGCCAGACCAGCGGCGCGCCGGCCCAGAGGGCGCGCACCAGCGAATCCTCGCCGCGCACGAAGTTCAGGTCGCAGGCCCAGAGCAGGTGGTCGAAATCCGGCTGGGTCAGGTGGGGCAGGTATGAAATTGATAGCGCGCCGGATGTTTCCCGGTCCGCGAGCTGCGCCTTGACCGCTGCGGCGGCCCGGCCGGCTGTTACCAACAGCCGCGTGGGCTCGGGGCCTTGCGCCAGCCGGGCCAGCAACGCCGGCAGCACGGCGGGCTCGTAGCAGAAGAGCGACACCAGGCGCTCGCCGTCGCGCCACGGAACCTGCCGCCCGGCCAGCCACTGCGCGCGGTCGAAGCGGGCCCGGCGTTCGGTCAGGTCGGGTTCCCGCAGCAGGCCGCCGGTCGCGGGCGTGAAGCGGGGTAGAAGAAGCGCTTGGTCAGGCCCGCGCCCGGGCCCTGGAACACCGGCGAAGGCAGGCCGTGCAGGCGCTCCACATAGGGTTCGGCCGACAGGTATTCGAGATTGATCCACGGCCTGCCCGGCGTTTCGGCGAATCGCGCGATCAGTTCCGGCGCGGGTTCGCAGCCGAAGGCCTCGACCAGCACGTCGGGCGCCGGCGCGGCCACGGCTGCACGCAGCGCGGCGGCGTCGAGCCAGTCGATCACCTGCACGCCGTGCTGGCCCGAAGGCGCCATCCAGCGCAGCGCCGATGCGTCGTCGATCCACAGCCGCACGCGCTCGCCGCGCACGGCCAGTTGGCAGGCCAGCCGCCAGCACACGCCCAAGTCGCCGTGGTTGTCGATGACCCTGCAGAAGATGTCCCATTGCCTCGATTGCATGGGCGCGAGTGTGCCCGTGTTCGGCCGCCGTGTTGCTATGCTGGCCGGCACAACAACCACCGGAGAGAGACCCATGAGGATGCAGACCTTCCGTGCCGTGAAAACCGCGCTGGCCGTGTCGTTGGCTTTGTGCGGCATCACCGCCGCCGTGGCGCAGACGGCAACCCCGCCGTCGCTCACGCCGCAGCAGCAGCGCTTTCGCGACATCTACAAGGAGCTGGTGGAGATCAACACCACCCATTCGGTGGGAGACAACACGGTGGCGGCGCGCGCCATGGAAAAGCGCCTGGTCGAAGCGGGCTTTGCGCCCGGCGACATCCAGATCTTCGAGCCCTTCCCCAAGAAGGGCAACCTGGTGCTGCGCTTCAAGGGCGACGGCAGCAAGAAGCCGCTGCTGTTGCTGGCCCACATCGACGTGGTCGAGGCCCGCCGCGAAGACTGGAAGACCGACCCGTTCAAGCTGCAGGAAACCGGCGGCTACTTCACCGCGCGCGGCTCCATCGACGACAAGGCCATGGCCTCGGCGCTGGTGTCGGTGGTGGGGCAGCTGAAGCAGGAGGGCTTCAAGCCCAAGCGCGACATCATCCTGGCGCTGACCGCCGACGAGGAGCGCGGCGACGCGCTGAGCAACGGCGCCTTCTGGCTCATCAGCAACAAGCCCGAGCTGCTGCAGGCGGAGTTCGGCATCAACGAGGGCGGCGGCGGCGAACTGCGCGGCGGCAAGCCGAACCTGCACCGCATGCAGGTGGCCGAGAAGATGTACACCACCTACATGCTGGAGGCGCGCGACGTGGGCGGCCACAGCTCGGTGCCGACCAAAACCAATCCGATCTATGCGCTGTCGGCGGGGCTGGAGCGGCTGGGCAACTTCCACTTTCCGGTGAAGCTGGCCGACGTCACCAAGACCTATTTCGCGCGCAGCGCGCCGTTTGCCACCGGCCAGCTGGCCGACGACATGCGCGCCGTGGGCACGGGCAACCCCGACCCGTCGGTGATCGAGCGCATGTCGGCCAACCCGGCCTACAACGCCCAGTTCCGCACCACCTGCGTGGCGACGATGGTGCAGGCCGGCCATGCCGAGAACGCGCTGCCGCAATCGGCCAAGGCCACGGTCAATTGCCGCATCCTGCCGCATGACGATCCGGACGAGGTCGAGCGCCTGCTGACCCAGGCCATCGGCAACGACAAGATCGTGGTGCGCAACGTCGGCCGGCCGCTGCGCAGCCCGGCGTCGCCGCTGAACGGCGACCTCGTGAAGACGGTGGAATCGCTCACCCAGCAGATGTGGCCGGGCGTGCCCGTGGTGCCCGCCATGAGCACCGGCGCCACCGACAGCCGCTTCATGCGCAACGCCGGCATTCCGATGTACGGCGTGACCGGCATGTTCCTGGAGCCGGCCGATGCGCGCGCCCACGGACTGGACGAGCGCATCGAGATCCAGCGGCTGTACGACGGGCGCGAGTTCCTGTACCGGCTGGTCAGCGAACTCGCCCGCTAGGGCGGGTCGCCGGCGCGGGGCGTGGTGTTTGCGCACCGCGCCACAATAGCCGCCATGTCAGACGTGCATTCCGATCAATTGCTCAGCGAAGTCGCGGCCCTGCCGCAACTGCCCGGTGTCTACCGCTATTTCGACGCGGCCGGCGCGGTGCTTTACGTGGGCAAGGCGCGCAACCTCAAGAAGCGGGTCGCCAACTACTTCCAGAAGAGCCACGGGGGCACCCGCATCGGCCACATGATCTCGAAGATCGTGCGCATGGAGACCACGGTGGTGCGCTCCGAGGCCGAGGCGCTGCTGCTCGAGAACAACCTGATCAAGACGCTCAAGCCGCGCTACAACATCCTGTTTCGCGACGACAAGAGCTATCCCTATCTCAAGATCGCGTCGCACGCGTTTCCGCGGCTGGCCTACTACCGGGGCGCGGTCGACAAGAAGCACCGCTACTTCGGGCCGTACCCCAGTGCATGGGCGGTGAAGGAGTCGATCCAGCTGCTGCAGAAGGTGTTCCGCCTGCGCACCTGCGAGGACACGGTGTACGCCAACCGGACCCGGCCCTGCCTGCTGTACCAGATCAAGCGATGCAGCGGGCCTTGCGTCGGCTACATCGAGCCCGAGGCCTACGCGCAGGACGTGGCCAGCGCCGAGGCCTTCCTGATGGGCGACACGCAGCTCGTGCTCACGAAGCTCGAGCAACGCATGATGACGCACGCCGAGAAGCTCGAGTTCGAGCAGGCGGCCGAGCTGCGCAACCAGATGTCGGCGATTTCGCGCGTGCTGCACCAGCAGTCGATCGAGATCGCCTCGGACAAGGACGTCGACATCCTGGCCGTGAAGGTGCAGGGCGGCAAGGCCTGCGTGAACCTGGCGATGGTGCGCGGCGGCCGCCACCTGGGCGACCGGCCGTATTTCCCGGTGCATGTGGAAGATGCGGCGCAGATCCATCACGGCGAGCTGGACGACGACGAGGGCGATGACGCGAGCCCTCTGCCCGCCGACCCGATCGAGGTGCAGGTGCTCGAGGCCTTCATCGCCCAGCACTACATCGACGTGCCGGTGCCCGCCACGCTGGTGCTGAGCGAGCAGGTGAGCCGCGAGCTGATCGAGGCCATTTCGCAGCAGGCCGGCGCGCGCGTGACGGCGGTGTTCCAGCCGCGCGAACAGCGCCGCCACTGGCTCGAGATGGCCGAGACGAATGCCAAGCTGCAGTTGGCCCGGCTGCTGGCCGAAGAAGGCTCGCAGCAGGCGCGCACGCGCGCGTTGACCGACGCGCTCGAGCTCGCGTCCGACGACCTCGACGACTTTCGCGTCGAATGCTTCGACATCTCGCACACCGCGGGCGAAGCCACGCAGGCATCGTGCGTGGTGTTCGAGCACCACGCCATGCAGAACAAGGAATACCGCCGCTACAACATCGAAGGCATCACCCCCGGCGACGACTACGCGGCCATGCGCCAGGTGCTGCACCGCCGCTACGGCAAGCTGGCCGAGGCGATGGCCGCCGAGACCGACGCGTTGCCCCCGGGCGACGCCGAAAGCGACGCCGCCGACGCGCCGCCCAAGGCCCGGACCCTGCGCATGCCCGACCTGGTGCTGGTCGACGGCGGCAAGGGCCAGGTGTCGATGGCGCGCGAGGTGTTCGGCGAGCTGGGCCTGCCCTTGTCGCTGATCGTCGGCGTCGAGAAGGGCGAAGGCCGCAAGGTCGGGCTCGAGGAACTGGTGTTCGCCGACGGCCGCGAGAAGGTCTACCTGGGCAAGGACTCGGCCGCGCTGATGCTGGTCGCCCAGATCCGCGACGAGGCGCATCGCTTCGCCATCACCGGCATGCGCGCCAAGCGCGCCAAGATACGGGTGGGCGGCAGCCAGCTGGAAGACATTCCGGGCATCGGGCCCAAGCGCCGGGCGCGGTTGCTCCAGCGCTTCGGCGGCATCCGCGGCGTGGCGGCGGCGAGCGTGGAGGACATCGCCTCGGTCGAGGGCATCGCCTCCGACCTCGCGGAAGAGATTTACAAGGCACTTCACTGAGGCACGATCTTCGGCAGAAGGTTAATGCCGCCATGACACAATCAAGCGATGTTCTGGACCCTACCGACCATCATGACCTGGACGCGCATCGTCGCGATCCCTTTGATCGTCGGCGTGTTCTACCTGCCGATCAGCGAGCCGATGCGCAACCTGATCGCCACGGTGATGTTCATCGTGTTCGCCGCGACCGACTGGCTCGACGGCTACCTGGCGCGCAAGCTCAACCAGACCTCGGCCTTCGGCGCGTTCCTCGACCCGGTGGCCGACAAGTTCCTGGTCTGCGCCTCGCTGCTGGTGCTGGTGCATCTGCAGCGCGCCGACGTGTTCGTGGCGCTGATCATCATCGGCCGCGAAATCGCCATTTCGGCGCTGCGCGAATGGATGGCGCAGATCGGCGCCAGCAAGAGCGTGGCGGTCCACATGATCGGCAAGGTCAAGACGACCGTGCAGATGATCGCCATTCCGTTCCTTCTGTATGACGGGCGCCTCTTCAAGGTGATCGACACCGGGTTCTGGGGCCAGTGGCTGATCTGGATCTCGGCCGTGCTCACGATCTGGTCGATGGTGTACTACCTGCAAAAGGCCATTCCCGAGATACGGGCCCGTACCAAATGACCTCGGCGGCCTCGGCCCGCGGCGCGGGCTGGCTGCGGGCAATGCCCGGGATCTTCGTGCTGATCTGGAGCACGGGCTTCATCGTCGCGCGTTTCGGCATGCCGTACGCGCCACCCCTCAAGTTCCTGGCGGTGCGCTATGCGCTGTCGCTGGCGTGCTTCGGCCTCTGGGTCGCGCTGGCGCGGGTCGCGTGGCCGAAGCAGCGCGCGCAGTGGGGGCACCTGGCCGTCACGGGCATCCTGATGCAGGCGGGCTACCTCGGCGGTGTGTGGGCGGCGGTGCGCGAGGGCATGGGCGCGGGGCTGGTGGCGCTGCTGGTCGGCATCCAGCCGGTGCTCACCGCCGTCTGGCTGTCGTTCAACGGCGGGCGTATTTCGAAGCGGCAGTGGGCCGGGCTGGCGCTGGGCTTCGCGGGGCTGGTGCTGGTCGTGGCGCGCAAGCTCGGGCAGGGCGGCGAGGTCAGCATGTTGACGATGGGGCTGGCGCTGATGGCGCTGCTCTCGATCACCGCCGGCACGCTGTACCAGAAGCGCTTTGTCGCGCCTTGCGATGTGCGCAGCGCAAGCGCGGTGCAGATGGCGGCGGCGCTGCTGGTCACGCTGCCGTTCGCGGCGCTGGAGCCGCAGGCCATCGAGTGGAACCTGCAGTCGGGCGGCGCCATGGCCTGGTCGGTGCTGGCGCTGTCGCTGGGCGGCAGTTCCCTTCTCTATATGTTGATCCAGCGCGGCACGGCCACGGCCGTTACCAGCCTGCTGTACCTGGTGCCGCCTTGCACGGCGGTGATGGCGTGGCTGCTGTTCCGCGAGCCGATCACGCTGGTGACGGTGCTGGGCATTGCGCTCACCGCCGTCGGCGTGAGCCTGGTGGTGCGCAGCGAGCAGCGCTGAGCCGCCGGCTTTTCTTTTCAGCGCCCACCGGCCTTGCCCGGCTTCCACGGCTCCGCGCGAAACTGCTCCGCGAGATGGTCGACCAGCAGCCGCACGCGGCGCGGCGTCTTCGGCCGCCAGGGCGCGACCCAATGGATGTCGGCATCGGCCATGGCGTACTGCGGCAGCACGCGCACCAGTTCGCCGCTGGCGAGTTGCGGTGCGATGTCCCACAGGCTGCGCAGCATCACGCCGTGCCCGGCCAGGCACCAGTCGCGCACCATCTCGCCCGAGTTGCTGGCCAGCCGGCCTTGCACGCGAACGCGCGCCGTGCCGCCGTCGCGCGCGTGGCGCAGGCTCCAGAGCGCGAACTGGCGCTGGCTGCTCTCGCCGTTCTCGCGCGCGACCAGGCAGTCGTGCGAGGCCAGCGCCTCGACGCTGGCCGGCATGCCGCGGCGCGCCAGGTAGTCGGGTGACGCGGCCAGCACGCGCTGGTTGCGCGCGATGCGCCGCGTGACCCAGTCGGCTGTGCGTGGCTGCTGCACGGCCCACAGCCAGATCGCGCCGTCGTAGCCTTCGGCGCCCAGGTCGGGCAGCTTCTCGGTCAGCAGCAATTCGATCTGCAGGGCAGGGTGCCGCGCCTGGAAGGCCGCCAGTGCGGGCCCGAGCCAGCGCCGCCCGAAGCCGAAGGTGGCGGCCAGGCGGATCGTGCCGGTCAGTTCGTTCTGGCGTTCGCCGAGCTCGCTTTCGAGCGCGGCAAAGCCTTCGAGCAGCGTCTTCGCATGCAGGCAGACAGCCTCGCCCTCGGCCGTGACGCTGAGCCGACGCGTGGTGCGGTCGAACAGGCGCTGGCCCAGCCGCGCCTCGAGCGCGCCGAGGCGCTTGGTGATGACGGAGGGCACGACGTCGAGCGTGCCGGCCGCGCCGGCCAGGCTGCCCTGGTCGCGAATGGCCAGCACCAGCGCCAGATCGCCACGGTCCATCGACGGAGAATTCATGCCAGATTGGAAAGTATGAATTGGCTGATTGTTGCTTGATGGCGGCGGGGGCGCAACGCACAATCGCGACGTGACGAACCCGTTCCTCTCCTTCCCCACTTTCGACCTCGAGCGCAATGGCGTGCGCATCCATGGCCGCATCGGCGGGCAGGGCGCGCCCTTGTTGCTGTTGCATGGCCATCCGCAGACGCATGCGATCTGGCACCGCGTGGCGCCGGCGCTGGCCGAGCGCTTCACCGTGGTCGCGCTCGACCTGCGCGGCTACGGCGATTCAGGTCGCCCGGTCGCCGATGCCGGGCACCGTGTCTACAGCAAGCGTGAGATGGCGCTCGACGCGCTCGACGCCATGCGGCACCACGGCTTCGAGCGCTTCGGCGTGCTGGCGCACGACCGCGGCGCGCGCGTGGCGCATCGGCTCGCGGCGGACCATCCAGCGGCGGTCGAGCGCATGCTGCTGCTCGACATCGCGCCCACGCTCGCGATGTACGAGCACACCTCCGAGGCCTTCGCCAAGGCGTACTGGCACTGGTTCTTCCTGATCCAGCCGCCGCCGTTGCCCGAGGCGCTGATCGCGTCAGACCCCGTGCGCTATGTGCGCAGCGTGATGGGCGGGCGGCATGCGGGCCTGGCGCCGTTCGCGCCCGAGGTGCTGGCCGAGTACGAGCGCTGCGCCGCCATCGCGGGCACTGCCGAATCCATTTGCGAGGACTACCGCGCCTCCGCCACCATCGACCTCGAACACGACCGCGCCGACATCGCCGCCGGCCGGCGCCTGGCACAGCCGCTGCGCGTGCTGTGGGGCGAGCACGGCGCGGTCGGCAAGGCCTTCGACGTGCTGGCGCTGTGGCGCGAGCGCGCGGCCGAGGTGTCGGGCCGGGCCTTGCCCTGCGGTCACTACGTTCCCGAAGAAGCGCCCGACGCATTGCTCGCCGAGGCGCTCGCATTCTTTTCTTCTCCCCCACAAGCAGGAGCCACACCATGAGCACCCAGAGAATCGCAGTCATCGCCGGCGACGGCATCGGCAAGGAAACCACGCCCGAGGGCCTGCGCGTGCTGGAGGCCGCCGCGAGCAAATTCGGCATCGACCTGAAGTTCGACCACTTCGATTTCTCGAGCTGGGACTACTACGAGAAGCACGGCCAGATGCTGCCCGACAACTGGAAGGACCAGATCGGCGGGTACGACGCCATCTTCTTCGGCGCGGTCGGCTGGCCCGAGAAAATTGCCGACCACGTGTCGCTGTGGGGCTCGCTGCTGATGTTCCGCCGCGAGTTCGACCAGTACATCAACCTGCGCCCCGCGCGCTGATGCCCGGCATCATCGCGCCCGTGGTGCGGCGCGACGGCACGCCGCGCGAGCCCGGCGAGATCGACATGTACATCGTGCGCGAGAACACCGAAGGGGAGTACTCCAGCATCGGCGGGCGCATGTACCAGGGCACGCCGCGCGAGATCGTGGTGCAGGAAACCGTGATGTCGCGCGTGGCGTCGACCGCGTGCTGAAGTTCGCTTTCGAGCTGGCGCAGTCGCGCCCGAAGAAGCACCTGACCAGCGCCACCAAGTCGAACGGCATCTCGATCACCATGCCCTACTGGGACGAGCGCGTGGCCGAAATGGGCAAGAACTACCCGGGCGTGACGCTGGACAAGTTCCACATCGACATCCTCACCGCGCACTTCGTGCAGCGGCCCGACTTCTTCGACGTGGTGGTGGCGAGCAACCTGTTCGGCGACATCCTGTCCGACCTGGGGCCGGCATGCACCGGCACCATCGGCATTGCGCCGAGCGCCAACCTCAACCCCGAGCGCACCACGCCGTCGCTGTTCGAGCCGGTGCACGGTTCGGCGCCGGACATCGCGGGCAAGGGCATCGCCAACCCCATCGGGCAGATCTGGTGCGGCGCGATGATGCTGGAGTTCCTGGGCCACAAGCAGGCGCACGACGCCATCCTGTCGACCATCGAGAAGGTGCTCGCGCCCCAAAGCGGCGCACCGCGTACCCCGGATATCGGTGGGAACGCAAGCACCCGTGACCTCGGAAAAGCCATTGCCGACGCGCTTTGAGCCGCTTTGAAAAAGGAGTTCACGAAAGGCCCCTAAAATCGCGCGCTCCGCTGATCGGCATGGCCTCGTGTCTTATTGACACCCTGCAGACCAGTGGTTGTAATCCTCGCTGGCAGTGCGCTGCCGAGGCGTCAGGCCTGCCAGGTTCTTGAGTCGCACGACACCGCGGCCAGGTCGCAGCTGACGGAAGCCGACCAACTTTTTTTCTACAAGGGGCCCTTGTGAACAAGACCGAACTGATTGAGCACATCGCAAAGAACGCCGATATTTCCAAAGCCGCAGCGACCCGTGCGCTCGAATCCACGATCGGCGCCATTCGTACCACGCTCAAGAAGGGCGGCTCTGTTTCGCTCGTCGGTTTCGGCACTTTCGCAGTAGGCAAACGCGCTGCCCGCACGGGCCGTAATCCCCGCACCGGCGACGCGATTAAAATCAAGGCCGCCAAGATTCCGAAGTTCCGTCCAGGCAAGGCGCTGAAAGACGCGCTCAACTAAGGCGTTAGACTCGGAGAATATTCCGGTGGGGTGCTTAGCTCAGTTGGTAGAGCGGCGCCCTTACAAGGCGTAGGTCGGGGGTTCGAGCCCCTCAGCACCCACCACCACCCGATGCAAAGGCGAACCACAAGTTCGCCTTTTTTATTGCCGTCCGACAGCCGTCGAAAAAGAGTGTTCAAGCATGTTTGAAACCTTCCGCAAGTACAACAAAGTCGTGATGATTTTCTTGTTCTTGCTGATCATTCCCTCGTTCGTGTTCTTCGGTGTCGATCGCTACCAGGGCTCCGGCCGCGACGAGAAAGTCGCGCGCATCGAGGGGCACGACATCACGAAGCCCGAGTGGGACCAGCAGCACCGCGTCGAGACGGACCGCATTCGCCAGCAGTCGCCCAACGTCGACCCGACCGTGCTCGAGTCCGACGCGCTGCGCTACGCCACGCTGGAGCGCATGGTGCGCGACCGCGTGCTGGCCGCTGCCGCTTCCAAGACGAACCTGACGGTGTCCGAAGACCGGCTGTCGCGCATGTTCGCGCAAGACCCCGGCCTGGCCGCGTTCCGCACGCCCGACGGCAAGTTCGACCGCGAAGCCTTCCAGCGCGTGACGGGCCGCACGCCCGAGCAGTACGAAGCCTCGGTGCGTTCCGACATGGCCACCCAGCAGGTGCTGCTGGGCATCTCGGGCACGGCCTTCACGCCGCCCGCGCTGGCCGCGACCACGATCAACGCCTTCTACGACAGCCGTGAAATCCAGGTGGCGCGCTTCAGCCCCGAGGCTTTCGCATCGAAGGTGACGGTGAGCGACGCCGACGTCGAGGCCTACTACAAGGACCACCTCGCGCAGTTCCAGGCGCCCGAGCAGGCCAGCATCGAATACCTCGTGCTCGACCTCGAGGCCGCCAAGAAGAACATCGTCGTGAACGACGCCGACCTCAAGACCTACTACGAGCAGAACACCTCGCGCTTCGGCACGAAGGAAGAGCGCCGCGCGAGCCACATCCTGATCACCGCGCCGTCGAGCATGTCCGCCGCCGACCGCGAAAAGGCCAAGGCCAAGGCCGAGCAACTGCTGGCCGACGTGAAGAAAGCACCCAACACCTTTGCCGACGTGGCGCGCAAGAACTCGCAGACCCGGGCTCGGCCGAGAAGGGCGGCGACCTCGACTTCGTCACCAAGGGCGCGATGGTCAAGCCGTTCGAAGACGCGATGTTCGCGCTCAAGAAGGGCGAGATCAGCAACGTGATCGAAACCGAGTTCGGCTATCACATCATTCACCTGACCGACATCAAGCCGGCCGTGGTGCCGCCCTTCGAGCAAGTGCGTGCGACCATCGAGAACGAAGTGCGCTCGCAGCAGGCCACGCAGGAATTCGCGAAGGCGGCCGAGGCCTTCACCGATGCCGTGTACCAGAACGCCGACAGCCTCAAGCCCGCCGCCGACAAGCTCAAGCTCACGATCCAGACCGCGAGCAACGTGGCGCGCACGCCCGTGCCCGGCGCCACCGGCCCGCTGGCCAATCGCAACTTCCTGAGCGCGCTGTTCGCACCCGATTCGCTGCAACGCAAGCAGAACACCGAAGCGATCGAAGTCGGCTCGAGCCAGCTCGCATCGGGCCGCGTGACCCAGTACACGCCGGCGCACCCGGTGCCGCTGGCCGAGGTCAAGGACAAGATCCGCGCGCAGCTCGTCAACGAGCGCGCCGCGGTGCTGGCCAAGACCGAGGGCGAAGCCAAGCTCGCTGCGTGGACCACCAAGGCGGACGGCGCGACCTTCGGCGCGCCCGTCACGGTGTCGCGCCGCGATGTGGCTTCGCAGCCGCTGCCGGTGATCGACGCCGCGCTGCGTGCCGACGCCGCCAAGCTGCCGGCGCTGATGGGCGTGGACCTGGGCACGCAAGGCTATGCCGTGGTTCGCGTGACCAAGGTGGTGCCGCGCACGCCGCCGGCGCCGGAACTCGCGAAGCAGGAGCAGATGCAGGTCGGCCAGTCGGTGGCCGCCGCGGAAGACGCTGCGTACTACAACATGCTGAAGGACCGCTTCAAGGCCGAGATCCTGGTGCCGAAGCCGGCGGACACGCTGCCGGGTGCGGCGGGTCGCTGACCTGCCGCTTTCCGCAAGGAACAAGCGAGGAACAAGAGCCCGGGCCGATGGCCCGGGCTTTTTCATTCTGGTCGCACGAGGGACAAGCGGCGTGTGCGCTTCTTGCCAGAATCCCGTGCATGGGAACCCTCTATCTCGTGCGCCACGGGCAGGCCAGTTTCGGTGCTGCCGACTATGACAACCTGAGCGAGCTCGGACACCGGCAGTCCGTTCGGCTCGGCGAATACTGGCGCGAACGCGGCATGGTGTTCGACGCCGTCATCACCGGCACCCTCAAGCGCCATCGCCAGACCTGGGAGGGCATTGCCAAGGGGCTGGGCCTTGCGCGCGACGACGTGCTGCCGTGGCCCGGACTCAACGAGTACGACAGCGAGGCGATCATCGCGACGGTCCACGAAGGCAAGCTGCAAAAGCCCGATTCGCCCGAGATGTACCGCCATCATTTCCGCCTGTTGCGCGATGGGCTGGGGGCGTGGATGCAGGGCAAGACCAAGCCGGTCGGCATGCCCAGCTATGTCGACTTTCTGGCGGGCGTGACGACGGCGCTCGACCACGTGCGCGACAGGCACCACGCGCGAAGGTGCTGGTGGTGTCCAGCGGCGGACCGATCAGCACGGCTGTCGGCCATGTGCTCGGCACGAGCGCCGAGACGACCATCGAACTCAACCTGCGCATCCGCAACACCTCGGTGACGGAGTTTGCCTTCACGCCGAAGCGGCACATGCTCGTGACCTACAACACGCTGCCGCACCTGGACGGCCCCGCCTACGAAGACTGGGTGACCTACGCGTGAGCGGCGCGTCGGCTCAGGCCTGCCATACGCCGTAGCCGGCCTCGCGCAGCCGGATGCCGAGCTCGACTTCCATCGAGCGTGCGTCTTCGTAGGGCATCGGGTTGTAGCGTTCGTAGAGCGCAGGCAGCAGTCGCAGGCCGAACTCCTGCACGAAGCTGTTGGCCTGGATGCCGGCCTTGTGCTTGTCGAAGCGGATGTCGGGGTCGAGCCCCGTCATGCCGACATAGACGAAAGGCTTGCCGAGCTGGTAGTCGGGGTTGGCGCGCCGGAAGCGGCCGTTGTTCCATACGCGGTCATCGAGCTCGACCACATAGACATGATGTTTGGCGCGCGGCTTGCGGGGCATCGTTGCGTTGCCGTTCGCGCGGCCGGCGGTCTTGTCAGCTCTTGCGCTTGATCAGGCCGTAGAGGATCAGCAGCACGATCGCGCCCAGCACGGAGGCGATGAAGCCGGCGCCCTGGCCCGCGGTGTACCAGCCCATCGATTGGCCGACGTAGGTCACGATCAGCGAACCCGCGATGCCGATGATGGTGGTGACGATGAAGCCGGCGGAATCGTCGCCCGGCTTGACGGCGCGCGCCACCAGACCCACGACGAACCCGATCAGAATAGTCCAGACGATGCTCATGAAGAAATTCCTTTGGAGGTGAGGGGGAAGTGGTCGAACGCCATGCCCGTCCGCGCGGGTCGCATTCATGATAGCGGAGCGATATGGACGGCCGCATGGGGAAAGCAGATCGAACATGCGATCGAGAAATTTGCCGCGCGCCGCGACGCGCAGGGCACGCGGCGTCCTACAGAAGCAGGGGCGACACGGCGGTATACCGGGGCATGCTGGAAAAACTGCCTGATGTGATCGGCCACGCGTTGCAGGGCGTGCGCGCCGGTCTCGACAACATCGTCTTCAACATGCTCGGCATGCGGCAAGGCATGGCCTCCATCGCCTTGACGAGCATTGCCTTCGTGGACCACGCGCCGCTGCCGTCGCGCTACACAGCCGACGGCGACGGCCTTTCGCCGCCGCTGCAGTGGACGGGCCTGCCGGACGGCGCGGCTGCCTTGCTGCTGATCGTCGAGGACGCGGATTCACCGACGCCGAATCCGCTCGTGCACGCGATCGTCGTCGGGTTGGACGCGCAGAGCGGGGCGCTTGCCGAGGGCGCGCTGCCGAGCCAGGACAACGAGGGCATCGGTTTGCACGTCGGGCGCAATTCGACGTTGCAGGCGGCCTGGCTGCCGCCCGATCCCCCGCCAGGGCACGGCGTGCATCGCTATGCGTTCCAGCTGTTCGCGTTGAGCAAGGTTCCGGTGTTTTCCGAGGCGCCCGGGCGAGACGAAGTGGTCGAGGCCTTGCGCGAGCACGCGATCGCCAGCGGGCTGCTGATCGGCACGTGCGAAAGGTCGGACGGCTCGATCAAGATCGAGGAAGGCGCGGGTTCGGCAGGACCGCTGGCGGCGGGTTGATCGGCCTGAATGTGACTTTCGTGCATCCGAGTTGATCGCGAACTTCAAAACCGCGTTTTTTCACGCTACAATCTGAGGCTCTGCGGTGGCTGTAGCTCAGCTGGTAGAGTCCCAGATTGTGATTCTGGTCGTCGTGGGTTCGAGTCCCATCAGCCACCCCAAAATATCTCCTTTGCGCTATTGCCAAATAGCATTTCAAAGGAACACACCGCCAGGCTTGTCCTGGCGTTGTCATTTCCGGCTCCGCTTCCGACAGTAAGCCGAAGACCTTTTCCCTCTTCTGATTCGCATATCCGCCACGCGTGCGGGTGGACTTTACGTTGCGAGTTGTTGCATTAAAGCAATGGATCGACGGTTTTTCCGCCGGCAGACGCGTGCGTGACAAATGTAAACTGAATTAAAATCCACCCGTTTTCAATTTCAGGAGTCCAACAATGGCTTCGACCCTCGCCGATATCAATTCCCAGATCAAGAAGCATGACGAGCAGATTGCGCAATTGCGCAAGCAGGCGGAAGACCTGCGTAACCAGGAACGCTCGGGCGTGATCGAGGAGTTGCGCAAGAAGATCGCCGAATACGGTTTGACCGCCACTGACCTGAAACTGACTGGCCGTGCCAGCGCGGTCAAGCGCAGTGCCGGCGCCGCTCCGGTCAAGGCTGCCGCCAAATACCGCGGCCCGACGGGCGAAACCTGGTCGGGTGGCCGTGGCCGCAAGCCGCGTTGGGTGACGGAAGCATTGGCTGCCGGCAAGTCGCTTTCCGATTACGAGATCAAGTAAGTGCCTCAGCTTTTGCTGGGCAACTGCCCAATAAAAAAGCCCGCATGCGCGGGCTTTTTTATTGGGTGCTGAAGTCGCGTTGCGCGTTCAGTTCACCATCACGAGTTTGCCTTTGACGCCGCGCGAGCCCATGTGGGCGTAAGCGGCCTTCAATTCGGCCATCGGCATGGTGCTGTCGATCACCGGCTTGATCTTTCCCTGGCCGTACCACTGTGCCAATTCGGCCATCATCTGCGCATTGGCCTTGGGTTCGCGCTTGGCGAAATCGCCCCAGAACACGCCGACCAGCGATGCGCCTTTGAGAAGCGTCAGATTCAATGGCAGCGATGGAATGGGGCCCGACGCAAAACCCACCACCAAATAACGGCCGCGCCATCCGATCGAGCGAAACGCGGGCTCCGCGAAATCACCGCCGACAGGGTCGTAAATGACATCGGGGCCTTTGCCGTCGGTGGCGGCTTTGATGGCATCGCGAAAACCGTTGGGCAGCGCATGCGTGGTGTAGTTGATCGTCGCGTCGGCGCCGATTGAGCGGCACAGTTCGCATTTCTCGTCGGTGGAGGCTGCCGCAATGACCTTGCGCCCGCGGCCTTGGCGATCTGGATGGCCGCGGTGCCCACGCCGCCGGCCGCACCCAGCACCAGCACGGTTTCACCGGCCTTCAGCTGCGCGCGGTCCATCAGCGCATGCCACGAGGTGGCGTAGATCATGATGAAGGCGGCCGCGTCGACGTGGCCGAAGCCTTCGGGCAGCGGCATGCACAGCGCGGCGGGCGCCAGCGTGTGGGTGCCGAAGCCGCCGGTGCCCGACAGGCAGGCCACGTTCTGCCCGACCTTCAGGTGCGTGACGCCTTCGCCGACCGCCTGCACCACGCCCGCATATTCGGAGCCCGGCACGAAGGGCAGGGGCGGCTTGATCTGGTATTTGTTCTGCACGATCAGCAGGTCGGGGAAATTCAGGCTCGCGGCCTTGATTTCGATCAGCACCTGGCCCGGCCCCGGCGTCGGTGTCGGCAGTTCCTTCCAGGTCAGCGCGTCGACGCCGATGGGGTTTTCGCAAAGCCATGCGTGCATGCTCGAGTCTCCTTCAATGAGTCGGGTGGGGGCAATGAATGCGGGCGATGATAGGCGGCGCGGCAGGGCAGGCTTGTCCCTGCTGCGACGCACCCCGCGCCTACAATCTGGGCGCATCCAGGACACCATGAAGATACTTATTTCCAACGACGATGGCTTTCAGGCGCCGGGCATCGTCGCTTTGCACGACGCGCTGAAAGACATCGCCGAAGTCGAGGTGGTGGCTCCCGAACACAACAACAGCGCCAAGTCGAATGCACTGACGCTGGCCGCCCCGCTCTACGTGCACCAGGCACACAACGGTTTTCGCTACGTGACCGGCACGCCGGCCGACTGCGTGCACATCGCGCTCAAGGGCCTGCTCGGCTATCGGCCCGACCTGGTGGTGTCCGGCATCAACAACGGCGCCAACATGGGCGACGACACCATCTATTCGGGCACGGTGGGCGCGGCCATGGAGGCCTACCTGTTCGGCATCCCGGCCATCGCGTTCTCGCAGATCGAAAAGGGCTGGGCGAACGTGGAGGCGGCGGGCCAGGTGGCGCGCCGGCTGGTGCAGCAGATCGAACGCGAGCGCATGCTCGGCGGCGCGCCGTTTTTGCTCAACGTCAACGTGCCGAACCTGCCGTTCGACGAACTCAAGCCGGTCAAGGTCTGCCGTCTCGGTCGCCGCCACTCGGCGGAAAAAGTGATCACGCAAGACAGTCCGCGCGGCGAGACCATGTACTGGATCGCCGGCGCGGGCAGCGCCAAGGACAGCGGCGAAGGCACCGACTTCCACGCCACCGCCGCGGGCCATATCGCCCTCACGCCGTTGCAGATCGACCTGACCGACCACGCCAACCTCGGCCAATGGCGCGAGACGGTGGCCCGTCTGGGCAACTGACATGGCCACGCAACGGCCCAGTTTTCCCGTTCGCCTGACACCCACCGCTTCGGCTGCCACGCGCGGGCGCATGCCTGCCGTGCCGGTCAAGCCCATGGTGCCGTCCACGCCCTCGATGGCGTCGGACGCGTGCGCGCGCGCATGGTGCAAAAGCTCGCGGCGCAGGGCATTTCGGATCCGCGCGTGCTGCGCGCCATGGGCGCGGTGGACCGGCATCGCTTTGTCGACAGCGCGCTGGTCAACCAGGCCTACGAAGACACGAGCCTGCCGATCGGCCTGGGGCAGACCATTTCCAAGCCCAGCGTGGTGGCGCGCATGATCGAGCTGCTGCTCGGCGCTCCCGCGCTGGCCGGCAAGCCGCAGGACAAGCTGGGCCGCGTGCTCGAGATCGGCACCGGCTGCGGCTACCAGGCGGCGGTGCTGAATCAGGTGGCCACCGAGGTCTACAGCATCGAGCGCCTGCGCGGGCTGCACGAGCGCGCGCGGGCCAACCTGCGGCACTTCCGGCTGGCCACCGTGCACCTGATGCTGGGCGACGGAATGATCGGCTATGCCAAGGGCGCGCCGTATGCCGGCATCATTGCCGCCGCGGGCGGCGAAGCCGTACCCGAAGCCTGGATCACGCAACTTGCCGTGGGTGGACGCATCGTGGCGCCAACCCATTCCGCCAGCGGCGGTCAAGCCCTTGTCGTCATTGACAAGACCTCGCGAGGGTTGGAGCGGCTCATTCTTGAGGCGGTCCACTTTGTCCCCCTAAAATCAGGTATCGCTTGAAGGAATAACAAATGCAGGGTTTTGGCAATCGGAGTTGGTTCGGTGGCGTCACGTTGGCCTTTGTGCTGGTGATCGCAGGCTGTTCCACACCGCGTGGGCCGGCGCCGGTCGAAGACCGCGGCACCATGACGCGCCCCCCGGCCCCCACCCCGGTGCCCGGCGGCCCGCCGATCACCACCGACGCCAACGGCAAGCCGCTGGCCGGCATCGAAAACTACGGCAAGCCCGGCTACTACGCGGTGCGTCCCGGCGACACCATCCGCCGCATCGGCAACGAAACGGGGCAACGCTGGCAGGACATCGTCCGCTGGAACAACATCGACAACCCCGACCTGATCGAGGTCGGCCAGGTGCTGCGCGTGATTCCCCCGACCGGCTCGGGCACGTCCGTGGCCACGCGCCGCCGAGCACGTCCGAAGGCGCGGTCACCAAGCCGGTGACGCCGCCTCCGGTCATCGTATCGACATCGCCCGGCACCAGCGCAAGCAAGCCGCCGGCACCCGTGACCGCTTCTCCGGCAGGACCGGGCAGCGGTGCTTCGGGCGACGAAGACCTCGGCTGGATCTGGCCCGCGAGCGGCTCGCTGATCGCCGGTTTCGACGAAGCCAAGAACAAGGGCTACGACATCAGCGGCAAGGCGGGCGACCCCGTGCTGGCCGCCGCCGACGGCCGCGTGGTCTATGCCGGTGCGGGCCTGCGCGGCTACGGCAACCTGATCATCCTGAAGCACAACAACACCTACCTCACGGCATACGCGCACAACCAGACGCTGCTCGTGAAGGAAGACCAGTCGGTCCAGAAGGGCCAGAAGATCGCCGAAATGGGCAACAGCGACGCCGATCGCGTCAAGCTGCACTTCGAGATCCGTCGCCAGGGCAAGCCTGTCGACCCCTCGCGCTACCTGCCGAGCCGGTGATGCCATGGCTGCCTCCCGCCCCCGTCGCACGCCGCCCGTGCGCGGGTCGGCGGGCAAGGGGCCGCAGCCGGATAACCATCCCGGGCAAGAACCCGCTCCGCTAGAAGGCGCCGCCGAGTCCTTCGACGCAAGCACCGCGCTGCCCAACGGCGCGATGGCCGAGCTGATCGGCGGCGAGGGCGCCGATGCCCTCACCATCTATTTGCGCCAGGTCCGGCGCACCGAGCTCTTCACCCCCGCCGAGGAATACCAGGCCGCATGCGCCGCGCGGGCCGGTGACTTCGCCGCGCGGCAATCGATGATCGAGCACAACCTGCGGCTGGTGGTCAGCATCGCCAAGGGCTATCTGGGGCGCGGCGTGCCGATGTCGGACCTCATCGAAGAGGGCAACCTGGGGCTGATGCACGCCATCACCAAGTTCGAGCCCGAGCGCGGTTTTCGCTTTTCCACCTACGCGACCTGGTGGATCCGCCAGTCGGTCGAGCGCGCGGTCATGACGCAGGCGCGCGCCATTCGCCTGCCTGTGCATGTGGTGCGCGAACTGCAGCAGGTGCTGCGCGCCCGCCGCACGCTGGAGGGCGACGCCGAGTTCATCGCCCACCGGCCCGAGGGCGTGCGCGTGGAAGACATCGCCGCATTGCTGGGGCGCGACGTGCAGGCGGTGGCCGACCTGCTGGCCCTGGCCGAAGCCCCGCGCTCGCTGGACGCGGGCGACGCGCGCGGCGACGACGGCTTCACGCTGGCCGACACCGTGGCCTCCGACGACGAGCAGGGCAACCCGAGCGGCATCACGCAGATGCACGAGGTGGAGCGCCTGCTCGACCAGTGGGTGCATGCGCTCGACGCGCGCGAGCGCGAGGTGCTGGAAGGCCGCTACGGGCTGCACGACCGCGAGCCCGAAACGCTCGAGGTGCTGAGCGTGCGCCTGGGCCTCACGCGCGAGCGCGTCAGGCAGATCCAGAACGAGGCGCTGGCCAAGATGCGGCGCCAGCTGGCGCGCTCGGGCGTGGGTCGGGACGCGCTGTTTTAACCCCACTCGTCCGCGCTGAGACAATCGGGGGATGACGGAACCCATCGAAGAAAAGAAAGTACCCACGAATCCCGGCGAAGAATGGTTGCAGGTCGAATCGCTCGACCTCGACGCGCAGGGTGTATCGCACAAGGCCGACGGCATGGTCGTGTTCATCGAGGGCGCATTGCCCTTCGAGGAAGTGCGGTTCAACGTGCATCGCCGCAAGAACAACTGGGAGCAGGGCACGGTCACGGCCATCCGCCGCGAGTCGTCGCAGCGCGTGCGCCCGGGCTGCCCGCATTTCGGCCTGCACACGGGCGCCTGCGGCGGCTGCAAGATGCAGCACCTGGACCCCGCGGCCCAGGTGGCCGTGAAACAGCGCGCGCTGGAAGACAACCTGTGGCACCTGGGCAAGGTCAAGCCCGAGAACCTGCTGCGCCCGCTCGAGGGCCCCGCATGGCACTACCGCTATCGTGCGCGGCTGTCGGTGCGCCATGTGGTCAAGAAGGGCACGGTGCTGATCGGCTTCCACGAGCGCAAGAGCCGCTACCTGGCCGACATGCAGGTGTGCCCCGTGCTGCCCAAGCAGGTCAGCGAAATGCTGATGCCGCTGCGTGCGCTGATCGGCTCGATGGACGCGCGCGAGACCTGCCCGCAGATCGAGCTCGCCTGCGGCGACGCGCCGGGCTCCACGGGCCTGGGCACCATCGCGCTGGTGCTGCGGCACCTCGAGCCGCTGTCGGGCGCCGACATCGGCCGTTTGAAGGCCTTCGCGGCGCAGAACGAGGGCGTTCAGTGGTGGCTGCAGGCCAAGGGGCCGGACACGGTCAAGCTGCTGGAAGAGGGCGGCGCGCCGCTGGCCTACCGGCTGCCCGAGTTCGGCGTCGACATGCCGTTCAAGCCCACCGACTTCACGCAGGTCAATCCGCACATCAACCGCGCGCTGGTGGGCAAGGCGCTGCGCCTGCTCGACGTGCAGCCCGACGAGCGCGTGATCGACTGGTTCTGCGGCCTGGGCAACTTCACGCTGCCGCTGGCCAGCAAGGCGCGCGAGGTGCTGGGCATCGAGGGCAGCGACACGCTGGTGGCGCGCGCAACCGACAACTACAAGGCGAACCAGCCGGCAACGTCCGCGCGGCGTGCGCTGTCACCCGCCACGTTCGTCGCGCGCAACCTGTTCGACATGACGCCCGCCATGCTGGTGGCCGACGGCAGCGCCGACAAGTGGCTGGTCGACCCGCCGCGCGAAGGCGCCTTCGCGCTCGCCAAGGCCATGGCCGACCTGCATCAGCAGCCCGAACTGCGCACCGACGGCTGGACGCCGCCGAAGCGCATCGTGTACGTGAGCTGCAACCCGTCGACGCTGGCGCGCGACGCCGGCTTGCTGGTGCACCAGGCGGGCTACCGCTGCACCTTCGCGGGAGTGGTCAACATGTTCCCGCACACGGCGCACGTCGAGTCGATCGCGGTCTTCGAGCGGGAATGAAAAAGGGCCCCGCAAG
>NZ_MOWM01000124.1 GCF_016082275.1 Variovorax sp. E3 | reverse complement strand
GCTGCCCAGGGTGGCTCGCGAACGGGCCCTGCTGGTTGGCGACGCGGCGGGCATGGTGTCGCCGGTGACGGCGGGCGGTATCCACACCGCGTTGCAGCACGGCGAACGCGCGGGCGCGGCCGTGGCGCGCTTCGTGCGCGGCGAGGCCGACGACCCGGCCACCTGGCTGGTGCGCGGCTACCCGAGCTTCATGCTCAAGCGCACGCTGCGCTGGGCCTCGACAATTTCCAGAGCGACTGGATGTTCAACCATCTGCTGGGCACGCCGCAGATGCGGCGTGTGGCGGAACTCATCTATTTCCACCGCAAGGGCGGGCCGTCGCCCCGAGGCTAGAAGCGAGCGATCGGCAAATCAGGCGCTGCGCTGGCGCATCGCCTCGTAGAGGCACACGCCGCTGGCCACCGAGACGTTCAGGCTCTCGACCGCGCCGGCCATCGGGATGCTCACCAGCTCGTCGCAAGTCTTGCGCGTGAGTTGCCGCATGCCCTCGCCTTCGGCGCCCAGCACCAGCGCCAGCGGGCGCTTGAAGTCGCTCTGGTAGATCGTGCCCGGCGCGTCGTCGCTGGTGCCCACGCACCAGATGTTGCGTTCCTTGAGCTCGTTCAGCGTGCGCGAGAGGTTCGTGACCATGAAGTACGGCACCGTCTCCGCCGCGCCGCTCGCCACCTTGGCCACGGTCGCGTTGATGCCGGCCGCATGGTCCTTGGGCGCGATGACGGCATGCGCGCCGGAGCCGTCGGCCACGCGCAGGCAGGCGCCCAGGTTGTGCGGGTCGGTCACGCCGTCGAGCACCAGCAGCAAGGGCACGGTGCCGGCCTCTTCGAGGCCTTCGAGCAGTTCGTCGAGCGAGCGGACCTGGGCCACAGGTTCGACCCGCGCCACCACGCCCTGGTGGCCGTGGCTGCCGCTGAGCTTGGACAGCCGCAGGCCGTCGGCCTCGACCAGCCGGACGCCGGCTTCCTGCGCGCGCGCGATGAACTGTTTCATGCGCGCATCGCGCCGGCTGGCGTCGAACATCACTTCGAGTACCGATTTCGGCGCGGTCTTGATACGCACGCCCACGGCATGGAAGCCGAAGATCACTTTAGGGGAAGACATGCCCCCGATTATCCCTACCCGCCGAGGCAGCCCCGTCAGGCGAGCGGCAGGCCGCTGGTTGCGCGCGTGCGCTCGTCGTGCAGTTCCTGCACCGCCAGTGCGCTCGGATGCACCCGGGCGCTGTTGCCCACGCTCTCCAGGTACTGGCAGGCGGCATGGCCTTCGGCGGCCTTTTCATAGCGCGCGATCCAGGCGTCGCGCCCGGGCAGCTTGTCGGGCGACACGGGCCACACGCCGGGGCGGGGCCGCATCGGCTCGCCGATGCCGATGCGCCACGGCTTGGCGCTCACGCGGGCGCGAAAGCAGTTCTGGTTGCGGCACATGCGGGCGTAGACCTTGTCCGCGCCCAGCAGCTGGAAGCAGTCGGCCACCGTGCTGTCGGACGGGCTGAAGACGTCGTGCATCGCCAGCACCCGAAAGCCCGCCGGCGTGCGGTAGATGCGCAAGTGCCAGTCGGGGTGCTGGTGCATGAAGCGGCCGATGCGCTCGGCCACGCGCTTCTCGGGCGAGGGGTTGTCGCTGGGCTCGCCGCGCTTCTTGCGCTGGCCGATGAACCATGCCACGACGAACACCACGATGCCCGCGATCAGCCCGCCCAGCCAGGTCTTGGCGGCCCAGCCGCCGACCACCCCGGCAATGAGCGCCGGCACCAGTGCAAAACCGAACACGCTGCCGCGCAGCGGCTCCTCGAAGTCGATGTCGACGAACAGCACGTCGGGCGTGTTGAGGCAGCGCGCCCCGTAGCTGTTGCGCGTGACGACCGCTTCGCCCTGGCGCTCGACGATTTCCTCGCGGATCGGCACGCCGTTGGCGCCGTTGTAGGCCAGCTTGCGCTCGCGGCGGTCGAGCTTCTCGCCGCTGGCGATGCGCTCGAAGGCTTCGCGGGTGCGCTGGTCGGCATGCGCCTGCGCAGCCAGCGGGCTGTCGTCGGACCAGCCGTGGCGGCGCACCGTGACCTGCTTGCCCGCCACGCGCTCCTGGATGCGGCCTTCGGCCCAGAACTGTGGAACGATCATCGTGGGAGCCCGATGTCTCCGCCGAAGCACAGCCAGACCAGCGCCATGCCCAGCAGGATGATGGCCACCGGCAGCCAGCGGTAGCCGTCGGTCGGTACCCGGCCCGGCTCGACCATGGGGCGCCTGGGCACGTCCGACGACAGGTGGCCGAACGCGCCGACCGGCGGGCTGTCGTGGTTGTCGACCAGCCGCTTGGCGGCCGACAGGCTCAGGCCGGTGGCTTCGCGCGTGAGGCGGACGGCCTCGACCTTGTTGCCTCGCGCCAGCGCGGTGAGCGCGGTGGACGGCATCGACGCAAAGCCGCGGTCCTGCGCGGCAGCGTCGGGTGAATTGCGGCCGGGGTCCCCCATCCAGGTGGCGTAGCGTTCGACGGCATTCTTGGCGGACCGCAGGTCCATGCCAGTGCTGTCGCGCACGATCTTGATGGCTTCGATCAGCCTGCCACGCTGCAGCGCCGCGATGGCGTCGGGTGGAAGGTCTTCCATGGGGGTCTCGCTCCTCGGTTTCTTCTGCTATCTGTTTGATAGCTTACCGCGCTTGTCAGCCGGGCGCTACGGCTGCTTTTTCATTACCTGCGACGCGGCCGGCCTCGATGGTGATGCGGCGTTCGCACCGGTCGGCGATGCCGCGGTCGTGCGTGACGAGCACGAGCGTGGTGCCCAGTTCGCGGTTCAGGTCGAACATCAGCTTCATGACCTGCTCGCCGGTCGCGAAGTCGAGGCTGCCGGTGGGCTCGTCGGCCAGCAGCAGGGCCGGCTGCACCACGAAGGCCCGCGCCAGCGCCACGCGCTGCTGCTCGCCACCCGACAGCACCTTGGGGTAGTGCCCCAGCCGCTGGCCCAGGCCGACGCGGCCCAGCATCTCGGAGGCGGCCTTGCGGGCGTCCTTGCGGTTGGCCAGCTCGAGCGGCAGCATCACGTTCTCCAGCGCGCTCAGGTTGCCGAGCAACTGGAAGCTCTGGAACACGAAGCCCACGCGCTGCGCGCGCACGGCGGCGCGCTCGTCTTCATCGATGGCGAACAGGTCGTCGCCCGCGAGCTTGACGGTGCCTCGCGTGGGCGTGTCCAGCCCCGCGATGATCGACAGCAAGGTGCTCTTGCCGGAGCCCGAGGCGCCGACGATGGCGGCGGTTTCCCGCGCCCCGAGGGTGAAATGGATGTCCTGCAGAATGTCCAGGGTGCCGGCCGAGTCGGTGACGGACTTGAAGACATGCTCGACGGCGACAATGGCATCAGACGGGGGTTGGGACATGGAAAGGCTTTGGTTTTGAATCGACGTGACTTTATCTTGACCACCGCCGCGCTCGGCAGCGCGGGGATATGGACGACAGCGGCGCAGGCCCAGGCTCCGGCGGCCACGGCGGGCAAGCCGGTGATCCTGGTGCTGGGCGATTCGCTGAGTGCAGAGTACGGCCTCAAGCGCGGCGAAGGCTGGGTACCCTTGCTCGAAAAAAGGCTTGCGGCGCAGAAGATCGCGGCCACCGTGGTCAACGCCAGCATCAGCGGCGACACCAGCTCGGGCGGGCGCGCCCGCTTCCCCGCCCTGCTCGCCCAGCACAAGCCCAGCCAGGTGGTGGTCGAACTCGGCGCCAACGACGCGCTGCGCGGCCTGCCGCTGGCGGACACCGAAAGCAACCTGCTGCAGATCACCAAGGCCGCGCAGGCCGCCGGCGCCAAGGTGCTGATCGTCGGCATCCAGGTACCACCCAACTACGGCGGCGACTACACGCGGCGCTTCGAGGCCGTGTTCTCCAAGGTGGCAGGCACGACGAAGGCCGCGCTCGTGCCCTTCCTGCTCAAGGGCGTGGCCGATGCGCCCGACGCGCTGTCGCTGTTCCAGGCCGACCGCATTCATCCGACGGCCGCGGCGCAGCCGCAACTGCTCGACAACGTCTGGCCCGAACTGCGCAAGCTGCTGCCCAAATAAAAAAAACCGCCGCAGGCAAACCTGCGACGGGCTTCTTGTGAGGGACGCCAGAAGCGGATCAACCGTTCTTGGTGGGCAACTCGGGCACGGTGGGTGGATCGCGTTCGAGCGAGGCCACGTCGGTCTCCGGGTCTCCGGGGGCCAGTCCGTCGCTGCTCGGGCTGAGTTTGCGATTCGCCTTTTCCCGGAGCTTTTCTTCCTTCTTTTTCTTCTTGGCCAGCTCTTTCTGGCGCTTCTCGTAGCCGTAATTTGGTGTTGCCACTGCTTCTCCTTGGGGCGAGGCAGTCACGGTGACTGCGCTTGGCCTACTGTAAGCGATAACGGTGCAGTCTCGAGACCCCACCTGTGCCGTCTCCCGAGGCGGGCGATGCGCTTTTTTACATCCGCGCGAGCGCCTGTTGCAGATCGGCCCGCAGGTCGTCCACGTCTTCCAGGCCCACCGAAAAACGAACGAGCGTGCCCTTGTAGGGCCAGCGCGCCACGCTGGCGTCGCGCATCAGGCCGATGTCGTAGGGCACCACGAGGCTGATCGGGCCGCCCCACGAATAACCCAGGCGGAACAGCTTCAGGCTGTCGCAGAAGCGGTCGACCTGCTCGGTGCTGAAGCGCGCGTCGAACACCACCGAGAACAGGCCCGCCGCCAGGTCGGTCGCGCCGCACAGCGCACGCCAGTGCACGTGGCCCGGCGAGTCCTCCAGCGCGGGGTGCAGCACCTGCGCGATTTCCTCGCAGCCGTTGAGCCAGCCCGCCAGTTCGCGCGCCGCGCGGTCGTGCGCGGCGTAGCGCAGCGCGATGCTGGGCAGCGAACGCAGCAGCGTCTCGACGTCGCCCACGCCCGCGCCGAAGCCCATGCGCATGTGCGTGAGCTTGAGCGCGCGGTGCAGCCGCTCGTCGCGCGTGACCACGCTGCCCATGAGCACGTCGCCGCCGCCGCTCGGGTACTTGGTGAGCGCATGCACCGAGATGTCGACGCCCTGCCCCGTGCCGTTGAAATCGAAAGGCGCGAAGGCCAGGCCGGCGCCCCAGGTGTTGTCCAGCGCGGTCATCACGCCGCGCGCGCGGCAGATGTCGACGAGCGCGGGCAGGTCGGGGAATTCCATCGTCACCGAGCCCGCCGCCTCGACCCACACCAGCCGCGTGCGGTGCGACAGCTTGGCCGCGAGGTCCGCCGGGTTCATGGCGTCGTACAGCCGGTGCGTGATGCCGAAGTTGGCCAGCTCGCCGGTGGCCAGCGCCTTGTTGGGGCCGTAGGCGTTGTCGGGAATGAGCACCTCGTCGCCGGTCTTCAGGAAGGCGAACGCCACCAGCGTGATGGCCGCCAGGCCGCTGGGCACCAGCAGGCACTCGGTGCCGCCCTCGAGGGTGGCCAGGCGCTCTTCCAGCGTGAAGGTGGTGGGCGTGCCGTGCAGGCCGTAGGTGTAGCCCGCCTTGGTCTTCCAGTCGCGCGCGCGCATCGCCGCCACGTCGGCGAAGAACACGGTCGATGCCTTGAACACGCCGGGCTGCGGCGCGGCAAAGGTGGCGGGCGGGGTGTAGGGGTGGTGGATCAGGGTCGTGGAAAGCTTGCTCATGCGTGAATCCTAGCGTGGCCGCCGCAACCCTCGATTCCGTGATGGCGCGATTGCGCCGCGCGGCGGCTCGGCGGACACTCCCAGCGCCATGCAACTGACCCGCCCGCCCTCTCCCCGCCTGCGGCCCTTCGTGCGGCTGCTGTGGGCTTCGGCGCCCGAAGGGTCGCCCGGCGAGCGGCCGGGCGCGCGCGAGCACGTGCTGCCCACGGGCGGCATGCACCTCGTGTTCCGGCTCTCCGGGCCGCCCCTGCGCCTGTTCCGCGGCGATGCCGATGCGCAGGGCTTCACGGTCGCTACGCCATGGTGGGCGGCACGCGCTCGGCATTCTTCGTGCGCGACGTGTCGGTCGAAACACGCTCGGTCGGCATCATGCTGCAGCCCGGCGCCGCGAAGGCGCTGCTCGGCGTGCCCGAAGACGCACTGGCCGACCGCCACACGTCGCTCGACGCGCTCTGGGGCGCGGACGCGGGCTTTGCGCTCGAGCAGCTTCACGGCACGGACTCGCCCGCGCGCCAGCTCGCGATCGTCGAAGCGTTGTTGAGTGCCCGCCTTGCCGCCGCCTCGGCCCTGCACGGCCTGCACCCCGCGGTGGCCCGGGCGCTGGCCGGCATGGCTCACATGGCCCACGCCAGTGCCCATGAGGACGATGCGCAAGCCGGCACGATCCGCGAACTGGTCAGGCAGAGCGGCTACAGCCACCGGCGCTTCATCGCCCTCTTTCGCGGCATGACGGGCCTGGCGCCCAAGCAGTACACGCGCATGCTGCGCTTCGACCGCGTGCTCGGGCAATTCGCGTTGAACCCCGCGCAGCCTTGGGCGGAACTGGCGCTGGAGTCGGGCTACAGCGACCAGGCGCACTTCCATCGCGACTTCCTCGCGATTGCCGGCATGTCGCCGCAAGCCTACCGGCGCGCGGCCCCGGCGTCGTCGCGCCACGTGCCGGTCTGAAGCGCGGGCCGCGCAGGTCAATTTTGTGCAAGACGCGGCGCAGGGCCACAGCCAGAATCGCGCTCATTCCCACACGACAGGACACCCGCCATGGCCATCCACGAACTGTTTCCCTACCTCTGCGTCAACGACGCGGGCGCCGCGATCGACTTCTATTGCCAGGTCTTCGAGGTGAAGGAGATCTTTCGGCTGACCGAGCCCAGCGGACGCATCGGCCACGCGGAGCTGGACTTTCACAACGGCGCGATCCTGATGCTCTCGGACGAGTTCGCCGAGTTCAACATCCTCAGCGCGAAGACGCTGGGCGGCACCGCCGTCTCGCTGCACCTGCACGTGGACGATGCCGACGCGGTGGTGGCGCGCGCGGTCGCCGCGGGTGCCACGCTGGACATGGCCCCGCAGAATCAGTTCTATGGGGAACGTTCCGGTGTGTTTCGAGACCCGTTCGGGCATCGCTGGAACGTGGGGCACAGCATCGAGAAGCTGACGCCGGAAGAAATGCAGCGGCGCTACACCGCGATGCTGCTCAACCCCGCCGGATGACCCGAAGGGGGTTGTGCCGACGGGGGTTGCGCCGAATCAGACCGACCACTTCTCGATGAGCTTCTCGGCGCCCATCGAGTCATAGCCCTCGAAGGGCTGGTGGATCCACGGGTTCGTGGCCAGGAATTCCACCTGGTAGTCGGGCGTGAAGGTCGACAGCGCCTTGGTCCAGATCACCGCGCTGCGCAGCTCGGTGATGGGCGGGTAGTTGTTGCGCAGCATGTCCATCACGGCGTGCAGCGTGTGGCCCGAGTCGGCCAGGTCGTCCACCAGCAGCACCTTGCCGGCGATCTCGCCCTTGGGCGTGGTGATGTAGCGGGCAATATCCAGGTGGCCCTGGATGGTGCCTGCATCAGCACGGTACGAGCTGGTCGACATGATCGCCAGCGGCTTGTCGAAGATGCGCGAGAGCACGTCGCCGGGGCGCATGCCGCCGCGCGCCAGGCACAGGATGGTGTCGAAGTGCCAGCCCGACTGATGCACCTTGATCGCGAGCTTCTCGATCAGGTTGTGGTACTCGTCGTAGCTGACGTAGAGATGCTTGCCGTCTTCGGTCAACATGGGTCTTGGGTTCCTCTTCAGTCGGCCAGGTAGGGGTGGCGCATCATGATCGTGTGGTCGCGGTCGGGGCTGGTCGACACCATGTGGATCGGCACGCCAGTGACCTGCTCGATGCGCTGCAGGTACAGGCGCGCATTGATCGGCAGCTTGTCGTACTGCGTGACGCCCACGGTGCTTTCGGTCCAGCCTTCGAGGGTTTCGTAGATCGGCGTGCAGCGCTCGATTTCGTCCGCGCCCATCGGCAGGATGTCGGTGACTTCGCCGTCGAGCTCGTAGCCGGTGCACAGCTCGAGCTTCTCGAGGCCGTCCAGCACGTCGAGCTTGGTGATGCACAGGCCCGACAGGCCGTTGACCTGCGCCGAGCGCTTGAGCAGCGCGGCGTCGAACCAGCCGCAACGGCGGCTGCGGCCGGTGGTCACGCCCTTTTCGGCGCCCACGGTGCTCATGTGATAGCCGGGCGTGCCCGGCGTGGCCCAGTCGAGCTCGGTGGGGAACGGACCACCGCCCACGCGCGTGCAGTAGGCCTTGGTGATGCCCAGGATGTAGTGCAGCATGCCCGGGCCCACGCCCGAACCGGCGGCGGCGTTGCCGGCCACGCAATTGCTCGAGGTGACGTACGGGTAGGTGCCGTGGTCCACGTCGAGCAGCGTGCCCTGCGCGCCTTCGAACAGCAGGTTGGCGCCGTTCTTGTGGGCATCGTTCAGCTCGCGCGAGACATCGGCCATCATGGGCTTGAGCAGCTCGGCGTGCTTCATGGCTTCGTCGAAGACTTCGTCGTAGTCGATGGCCGGGGCGCTCAGCACCTGCGTCAGCACGTGGTTGTGCAGGTCGAGCAGCACGCGCAGCTTGGCCGCGAAGCGCTCGGGGTGCTTCAGGTCCTGCACGCGCAGCGCGCGGCGCGCGATCTTGTCTTCGTAGGCCGGGCCGATGCCGCGGCCGGTGGTGCCGATCTTCTCGATGCCGCCCTTTTCGCGGTAGGCCTCGCGCGCGATGTCCAGCGCGGCGTGGAACGGCAGGATCAGCGGGCAGGCTTCACTGATGCGCAGGCGCGAACGCACCTCGACACCGGCCTTCTCCAGCCCTTCGATTTCCTCGAAGAGCTTGGCGGCCGACAGCACCACGCCGTTGCCGATGTAGCACTTGACGCCCGGGCGCATGATGCCGCTGGGGATCAGGTGCAACGCGGTTTTCACGCCGTTGATGACCAGCGTGTGGCCCGCGTTGTGGCCGCCCTGGAAGCGGACCACGCCCTGGGCGCTTTCGGTCAGCCAGTCGACCAGCTTGCCTTTGCCTTCGTCGCCCCATTGGGTGCCGACGACGACCACGTTTCTTCCGGTGGTTACGCTCATGCTCGTTCCATTACTTCAAAAATTCAGATCGTTCGGACACTCCACTGGCCTGCTTGCTCGACGAGCTCGCGGTCGCAGTGGAATTCATCGATTTCGCTGCCATGGCCCGGCAGCACGCAGACTACCGTTTCACCGGACTTGCGCAATTGGGCAATTGCCTGACGCAGGCCGGCCGCGTCGCTCCAGGGCGCGCGGATGGCGGCGCGCAGCGGGCGGGCCGGCAGCACGCCAACCAGTTCGCGCACGTCGAGGCTGAAGCCGACGGCCGGACGGTTGCGGCCGAACACGGCCCCCACCTCGTCGTAGCGGCCGCCGCGTACCAGCGAGTCGGCCGCGCCGGGCACGTAGATGCCGAAGCGCATGCCGCTGTAGTAGGCGTAGCCGCGCAGGTCGGCCAGGTCGAAACTGATCTGTCGGCCCGGCACGCCGCCCAGGCCGGCGGCCAGCTGCTTCAGGTCGGCCAGGGCCGCCGCCACGGCGGGCGTGCCCTTCAGGGCCTTGGCGGCTTCGTCGAGCACCGACGCGTCGCCGTACAGCTGCACCAGCGCGCGCAGCCCGTCGCGCGAGGCGGCGGGGAAATCCTGGGTGAGCGAGGCGAGTTCGCTCGCGTCCTTGGCGGCCAGCGCGGCATGCACCCGGGCCAGCGCCGCGGCGTCGACCGGCACGCCGGCGAACAGGGCGCGCACGATGCGTGCATCGGCCAGGTCGACGATCACGCCCTCTTCCAGCCCCGAGGCGCGCAGGCAGTCGAGCGCCAGCAGCAGGGTCTCGGTGTCGGCTTCGAGGCCGGCGTGGCCGTAGATCTCGGCGCCGAACTGCAGCGGTTCACGCGTGGCGTGCGGCCGGTCGGGACGGGTGTGGAGCACCGGGCCGCAGTAGCACAGGCGGGCCACGCCGTCGCGGTTCAGCAGGTGGGCATCGATGCGCGCCACCTGGGGGGTGGTGTCGGCTCGAAGGCCCATGCTGCGGCCGGAGAGCTGGTCGACGAGCTTGAAGGTTTGGAGGTCGAGCGCCTCGCCGGTGCCCGAAAGCAGCGACTCGAGGTGCTCGAGCAGCGGCGGCATCACCAGCTCGTAGCCATAGCCACGGGCGGTATCGAGCAGCTGGCGTCGAAGTTCTTCGATGTGGCGCGCCTCGGAAGGCAGCACATCGGCAATGTGATCCGGGAGGACCCAAGCGGACATGGGGATCGGGGGCGTGGTTAAACCGGGATTCTACCGGGACCGCGCTACCCCAATACCCAAAGGAGTGCCAAACCCAGCAGGATGCTGCAAAGTCCAAAGAAACGAAGCTGGCCGTCGCGCAGCTGCATGAGCTGCCCGAAGCCGCGCCGCCACCCTCCTGGCGACACGAAAGGCAGGATGCCTTCGATCACCAGGACGAGCGCCAGCGCGCTCCAGAAAGTGTCGGCGCTCACAGCTCCAGAAGAAGAAGCATCAACGACGCGGGGCGCTGCTGGTGGCCGCTCCCGAGCCTTGCATGGCGCGGAAGAAGTCCGACGACGGGTCGAGCACCATCACGTCGCTCTTCTTGTTGAAGCTCTGCTTGTAGGCGTCGAGGCTGCGATAGAACTGCGCGAACTGCGGATCACGGCCAAAGGCCTCGCTGTAGGCGGAAGCGGCCTGGGCATCGCCCTCGCCCTTGATCTTCTGCGCGTCGCGGTAGGCATTCGCGACGATCACTTCGCGCTGGCGGTCGGCGTCAGCACGGATCTTTTCGCCTTCGGCCGTGCCGGTCGAGCGCAGTTCGTTGGCCACGCGCTTGCGCTCGGCCTCCATGCGGCGGTAGACCGACTCGGTGATGGCTTCCACGTAGTCGACGCGGGTGATGCGCACGTCGACCACGTCGACGCCCCAGGGCTTGGCGCCCTTCACCACGGCCAGCACTTCGCGCTGCACGTCGGCCATCAGGGCTTCGCGGCGCACCGAGATCAGGTCGCGCACGGTGCGCTTGTTGATGTTTTCCTGGAACGCATTGCGCACCACGCGGTTCAGCTGCATCGCACCGGCGTTCTCGTCGAGGCCGACGTTGCGGATGTAGGCTTGCGGGTCGCTGATGCGCCAGCGCACGTACCAGTCGATCACCACGCGCTGCTTCTCGGCCGTGAGCATGGGCTCGGTGTCGAGGCTGGAAAGCGTCAGCAGGCGCTTGTCGATGTACGACACGTTCTGGAACGGCGGCGGCAACTTGAAGTTGAGGCCGGGCTCGGTGATGACCTGCTTGATCTGCCCGAGGGCATAGACCACGCCGAACTGGCGCTGGTCGACCACGAAGAGGGTCGAGCTCAGCAGCACGAGCAAGACGAGGATCGACGAGGCGATGAATCCGATTCTGTTCATGTTCTTCTAGGCCTTGTTCATCAACGCACGTCGCGGTCACGCGAACGGCCGTCGCGGCCGCGCACGTCGCCCGTCGTGGGCGCCACCGGGATCACCGAGGACTGGGCCGGCGCGGTGCCGGCGACGTTGGGGCTGGCCGCATCGACCGGCGTGGCCGCCGCGTTGTTGCCGCTTTGCTGGATGAGCTTGTCGAGCGGCAGGTACAGCAGGTTGGAACCCTGCTTGCTGTCGACCAGCACCTTGGTCGTGCTGGCGTAGATCTGCTGCATGGCGTCGGTGTACATGCGGTCGCGCGTGACTTGCGGGGCCTTCTGGTACTCGGCCAGCACGGCGCTGAAGCGGCCAGCATCACCCTGGGCCTGCGCCACGATCCGCGCCTTGTAGGCCTCGGACTCTTCCTTCAGGCGCGAAGCCGTACCGGTTGCGAGCGGCACCACGTTGTTGGCGTAGGCCTGCGCATCGTTCTTGGTGCGCTCGCGTTCCTGGCCGGCCTTGAGCACGTCGTCGAACGCGGCCTGCACCTGCTCGGGCGGACGCACGCCGCCCTGCTGCAGGTTGATGCCCACGACTTCGACGCCGATCTTGTAGCGGTCGAGGATGGTCTGCATCAGCGCGCGCACGCGCGGCGAGATCTGGTCGCGCTCTTCGGCGAGTGCGGCGTCCATCTTCATCTTGCCGACCACTTCGCGCACGGCCGTTTCCGCCACTTGCACGACGGTTTCGGCGGGCGACTTGCTCTCGTAGAGCCAGGCACGCGCATCGCTCAGGCGGTACTGCACGGCGAACTTGATTTCGACGATGTTCTCGTCTTCGGTCAGCATGGCCGATTCGCGCAGGCCGGTGGAACGCACGATGGCGTCGCGGCCCACGTCGGTCGAGCGGATCTGCGTGACCACCACCACTTCGTGGCGCTGGATCGGGTACGGCAGGCGCCAGTTGAAGCCGGCGCCCACGGTCGTCTTGTAGCGGCCGAATTGCGTGACGACGGCCTGCTGGCCTTCGTTCACGATGAAGAAGCCGGTGCCGAGCCAGATGAGAACGGCCACGGCAGCGACGAGGCCGAGGCCGAATCCTGCGTTTTTCATGTCGGGGCGGTAGCCGTTGCCGCCACCATTGCTGTTGCCGCCGCTGGGACGGTTGCCACCGCCCTTGCCGCCGCCGAAGAAACCACCGAGCTTGCGATTGAGGTCGCGCCAGAGTTCATCGAGGTCGGGCGGGCCCTGGTTGGGGCCCTGACCGCGGGGGCGGTCGCCGTTGTTATTGTTGTTGCCCGAAGGCGGGGGCGTGGGGGCGCCCGGAGGATTGGCGTCGGGGGGCCGGTTGCCGGCCGGGCGGTCGCCGTTGGAGGACGGCTCGTCGCCACGCCCCCATCGGCCGTCGTTCAGGTTGAACATGCCCAGAAACCCTCTCCGCGCTGGCTTTGAATTCATTCGCTTCGTTCTCTTGTCAGTGGCGGGATTGTGCCCAATCCATCGGCGGAATCATGCAATTCAGCGTCCGCCTCAGGGGTCATCGTATCGGCTACCGAGCCCGACTGCCGGGCGAGCTCGGCGCGCAGCAGCGCCACGCCCTCGCCGCTCTTGGCGCTCAGGAAGATGCGGGGGATCTGCACGCCGTCGATTTCCATCTCGTCCTGCAGATGCAGCGGATGTTGCGCGCTTTCAAGAGCATCGAGCTTGTTGAAGACCAGCAGCTGCGGCACGGCCTCGGCGCCGATCTCGCGCAGCACCGTCTGCACCTCGGCCATCTGCTCGGGGTAATGGGGGTTGGAAGCGTCGATGACGTGCAGCAGCAGGTCGGCGTCGACCGCTTCCTGCAGCGTCGCCTTGAACGCATCGACCAGACCGTGCGGCAGGTCGCGAATGAAGCCCACGGTGTCGGAAATCGACACCTGCCGGCGCGCATCGCCCAGGTAGAGGTTGCGCGTGGTGGTGTCGAGCGTGGCGAACAACTGGTCGGCCGCATAGGCGCGGGCCTTGACCAGCGCATTGAACAGCGACGACTTGCCCGCGTTGGTATAGCCGACGAGCGAGATGTTGAAGGTCTCGCGCCGCTCGCGCTGCCGGCGCTGCGTGCCGCGCTGCTTCTGCACCTTGGCCAGCCGCTCGCGCGTGCGCTTGATCGATTCGCCGATCATCCGGCGGTCGAGCTCGATCTGCTTTTCGCCCGGGCCGCCGCGCACACCCGCACCGCCGGTCTGGCGCTCCAGGTGAGACCAGCGACGCACGAGCCGCGTGCTGAGGTACTGCAGGCGAGCAAGCTCCACCTGCAGCTTGCCTTCGTGCGAACGGGCGCGCTGGGCAAAGATCTCGAGAATGAGGAATGTGCGGTCGTACACCGCGACATCGAGCTGGCGCTCGAGGTTGCGCTGCTGCGCGGGGCTCAGGGACTGGTCGAAGATGACTTCGCTGGCCCTGTGCAGGGCGGCGAGTTCCTTGATTTCTTCGGCCTTGCCGCTGCCCACGAACAGGGCCGCGTCAGGGGCCTTGCGTTTGCACGAGAGACGGGCGACAGGCGTGAGGCCGGCTGTCTGCGCAAGCAGGCCGAGTTCCTCGAGTTCGCTGTCGAAATGGGGCAGCCCGAAATCGACGCCGACGAGAACGGCGGCGCCTTCCTGGCGGGGGATCTGTTCAGACAAGCGGGATCAGAATTGGGGAAAAAGCGCGACGACCGGGGTCGCCGCGCTCCGCGCTGTCAGGCTGCGGCGTCGTCGTTCTCGGCAGCCGAGAAGTTGACGGCACGACCCGGCACGATGGTGGAAATGGCGTGCTTGTAGACCATTTGCGTCACTGTGTTGCGAAGCAGCACGACGTATTGGTCAAAAGACTCGATCTGGCCCTGCAGCTTGATACCGTTCACCAAATAAATGGAAACCGGCACGTGCTCGCGACGCAGGGTGTTCAGAAACGGGTCTTGCAGAAGTTGCCCTTTATTGCTCACGATATTCTCCGTGTTCAAGAGTAGTTGTTGGAGAGATGACCTTAACACAGGGTTTCCGCGCTGCAGCAACCGGGGTCAAAAGCCTTGAGAAAATAACGGTTCTCAAAAGACGGAACTTCCGCCACCGTTGCAAGTCATTGGCCGCCATCGGCGGCCAATGGCTCAATCGTCCTTGTCGGCAAAAGGATTGTGCGAGCTCTTGAATTCGATCCGCAAGGGGGTACCCACCAGATCGAATTCCTTGCGGAAGCGCCCCTCGAGAAAGCGCTTGTAAGCATCGGTCACATGTTCGAGCGAATTGCCGTGAATCACGATCACCGGCGGATTCATGCCGCCCTGGTGCGCATAACGCAGCTTGGGCCGATACATGCCGCCGCGCTTGGGCGCCTGGAATTGCACCGCCTCCAGCAGCAGGCGCGTCAATATGGGTGTCGACATCTTGCGCGTGGCCGACTTGTGGGCCTGCGCAATGGCCTGCCACACCGGGCCCAGGCCCTGGCGCTTGATGGCCGAGATGAAATGCAGCGCCGCGAACTTCAAGAACGGCAGTCGGGTTTCGATCTGCCGCTGGATCTGCTCGCGCTGGTAGCTGTCGACCGCGTCCCACTTATTGATGGCAATCACCACCGCGCGGCCGCTTTCGAGGATGTAGCCCGCAATGTGCGCGTCCTGGTCGGTCACGCCTTGCGTGGCGTCCAGCAGCAGCAGCACCACGTTGGCCGATTCGATGGCCTGCAGCGTCTTGACCACCGAGAACTTCTCGATCGCCTCGAACACCCTGCCCTTGCGGCGCAGGCCGGCCGTGTCGATCAGCTCGAAGCGCTGGCCGTTGCGCTCGAAGGGCACGGAGATGGCGTCGCGCGTCGTGCCCGGCATGTCGAACGCCACCAGGCGCTCTTCGCCCAGCCAGGTGTTGATCAGCGTGGACTTGCCCACATTGGGCCGCCCCGCCACCGCCAGCTTGATCGGCTTGTTGACATCGTCTTCGGCGGATTCGTCGTCCGGGTCCGGCAGGTTCAGCGGTTCGAGCGCAAGCTCGACCAGGTCGCGCATGCCTTGCCCGTGCGCCGCAGACACACCGTGCACGTCGCCGAAACCGAGTTCGTAGAAATCGACGAGCTTGGTGCCGTCGTGCATGCCCTCGGCCTTGTTGGCCGCCAGCACGCACGGCTTGCCCAAGCGGCGCAGCTCGTTGGCGATGTCATGGTCTTGCGCCGACAGGCCTTCGCGGGCGTCGACCACGAAGATCACAACGTCGGCCTCGGCCACGGCCTGGCGCGTCTGCTTGGCCATTTCCTTGTAGATGCCGCTGCCGGCATCGGGCTCGAAGCCGCCGGTGTCGATCACGATGAACTCGTGCTTGCCCAGGCGACCGTTGCCGTAGTGGCGGTCGCGCGTGAGTCCGGCGAAGTCGGCGACGATGGCGTCGCGCGTCTGGGTCAGGCGATTGAACAGCGTCGACTTGCCGACGTTGGGACGCCCGACCAGGGCCACGACCGGCTTCATGGCCGGCCTTTCGATGGCGCGGTTTTCATGGTCGGGCCTTGCAGGAAGAAAAGATTATTCAGGGCGATAGCCAAACACACCACCCTTGGCAGTCACGACCACGACCGTGTTGCCGGCGAGCACCGGCGCAACGGTGATGGCCGAGCCATCGGGCGTGACACGATTGAGCAGCGCGCCGTCTTCGCGCGACACGAAATGCAGCGTGCCCGTGGCCTCGCCGATGATGAGCGAACGGCCCACGGCAAGCGGAGACGTCAGCTCGCGGTTCTTCAGACGGGCCATTTGCCAGGCGCGTTCGCCGTCGGCGCGGCGCCAGGCGGCAACGCTGCCGTCGGACTCGGTGCCGTAGACGAAGCGGTCGTCGCCGCTGATGCCGTCGGCGCCCGAGGCAGGCTTGGTCCAGACCAGCGTGCCACGCGTGGTGTCGACGCAGCCGACGCTGGCGTAGTAGGCCCGTGCGCACACCGTGTCGCCGTAGCGGCTCACGCTGCCGGTCAGGTCGACCAGGCGCTCGACGTCGTTCGTGCCGCGCGGCGCCGCGATGGGAGCTTCCCAGCGCGAGGAGCCGTTGCCTGGGTTGATGCCGACCAGCCGGCCGCCGATACCGGCCACCAGCGTGTCGCCCACGGCGATCAGCACGCCCGACTTGCGCAGCACCAGGTTTTCACCGGCGCGTTGCTGGATCCACAAGCGGCGGCCGCTCTGGCCGTCCCAGGCGCTGACGCTGCGGTCGGCGGTCTGCACGAACACGCGGCGGCCGGCAACCAGCGGCGCGGTGAAGGCCTGCGCCGACAGCTTCTGCTTCCACAGCACCTTGCCGTTTTCGAGCGCGACCAGTTCGTTGTTGGTGGTGACCACGGCGGCAATCGAGCCGTCGCTGCCCACGCCCGCGGCCAGCGTGGCGCCGACGCTGGCGCGCCAGGTCTCGCGACCGGCGCGGGCGTCGATGGCGACCACCGTGCCGTCACTGCCGGCCACGGTGACGATGTCGCCGCTGACGTCGCTGGTGAGCGGGAACTTGACCTCGGGGATGCGCACGGTCCAGGCCTGGCGCACGCCCATCAGGGACGGGTTGGCGGGCAGCTCTTCGGGCTTCGGCTTGCTCGAACTCGAGCAGGCGGCCAGGAAAGCGACCAAAACAAGGGCTGATCCCGCACGCAAGGCGGTCGATTCAGGCATGAAACGCTTGAAATTCATGATGCGGTCAGGGAGTTTTGGGGGCTGCGGGAGTGACGGTGATGACCGGGGCCAGGCTCTTCGGGTCGACGCCGACCGCGTTGAGCTTGATCTCGATCAGGCGGCGATAGTCGGACGTGGCACCCAGGCCGGTCCAGGCTTTGCGGTACTCGGCTTGCGCCTCGTCGCGCTTGCCCTGGGCCAGGTAGATGTCGCCCTTGCGATCGGCCACCAGTGCTTCGAATTCCTTGGGCACGCTGCCGTCGAGTTGCTTGAGCGCTTCGTCGTAAGACTTGCTGTCGAGCAGTTCGCCCGCCAGGCGCAGTTTGGCCACGGCCTTGTAGCCGGGGTCGACGGCGTTCTGCGCCACCCACTCCAGCGCCGAACGCGAGCCTTCGGCATTGCCCTTCTCGTACAGCGTCTTGGCGGCCAGCAGGCCGGCCTGCTGCGCGTAGGCGGTGCCGGCGAAGCGCTGCTTCATGTCGCCCAGCACGCGCTGGATGCGTTCGACATCGCCGGACTGCGTGCTGCGCTCGACTTCGTCGTAGAGCGCCGCGGCCTGCACGGCCTTGTTGCGCTGGAAGTATTGCCAGCCGTTCCAGGCCACGAAGGCGCCGGCGACAAGCAACACGGCCCAGGTGATCAGGGTGCCGTAGGTATTCCAGAAATGCTTGAGCTGGTCGAGCTGTTCCTGTTCTTCGAGGTCGAGATGGGTTGCCATGCGCTGTCAGATGTTGGGAGCCGGCGATTGTAGGGTGGCGGCCCACGTGGGGACTTCAGCAAGTGCTCGGGAAGCCTGCGCGCCGCTTCCGTCACGCAAGGACTTGAGAGTCACTTCGCCGCGCGCGAGTTCATCGGCGCCGAAGATGAGGGCGTAGGTGGCGCCGCTGGCGTCCGCCTTCTTCATCTGCGCCTTGAAGCTGCTGAGGCCATCGGCCGTGGCCGCGTGCATCTGCGCGCTGACGCCGCTTTCGCGCAACTGCTGGAGCGTGCGAAGCACGACGGGCATCGAGGCGGCGTCGGGCACGATGGCATAGACATCGGGCACCAAGGCCGGCACTTGCTCGCCCTGCTCCTTGAGCAGGTCGAGCACGCGCTCCACGCCCATGGCCCAGCCCACGGCCGGCGCGGGCTTGCCGCCGATCTGCGCGATCAGGTCGTCGTAGCGCCCACCGGCACACACGGTGCCCTGCGAACCCAGGCGGTCGGTCACGAACTCGAAGACCGAGAGGTTGTAGTAGTCCAGCCCGCGCACGAGGCGCGGATTGATCGTGAAGGCGATGTCGTTGGCCTTCAGGATGGCCTGCAGCCCCTCGAAGTGCGCCAGCGACTCGGCGCCGAGAAAATCGATCAGCTTCGGCGCCGACTCGACCACGTCCTTCATGGCCGGGTTCTTCGTGTCGAGAATGCGCAGCGGGTTGCTGTGCAGGCGACGCTTGCCGTCTTCGTCGAGCTTGTCGGCGTGCTTCTCGAAGTGCGCGATGAGTTCAGCGCGATGCAGCGCGCGCTCGGCGGGCTGGCCCAGGCTGTTGAGCTCGAGGCGAACGTCGGTCAGGCCGATGGCCTTCCAGAGCGCATTCGCCAGCAGGATCAGTTCGGCGTCGACGTCGGGGCCGGCAAAGCCCAGCGCCTCGGCGCCGATCTGGTGGAACTGGCGGAAGCGCCCACGCTGCACGTTCTCGCGGCGGAACATCGGGCCGGTGTACCAGAGGCGCTTGGGGCCTTCGTACAGCATGTTGTGCTCGATCACCGCGCGCACCAGGCCCGCCGTGTTTTCGGGGCGCATCGTCAGGTGCTCGAACTTGCCGTTCTTGTCCGCGCGGTCTTCGAAGGAGTACATCTCCTTCTCGACGATGTCGGTCACTTCGCCGATGCCGCGCACGAAGAGCGCCGTGCGCTCAAGGATCGGCGTGCGGACGTTGCGGTACGCAAACCGCCCCATCAGGTCGCGCACGGTGGCCTCGAGCCACTCCCAGCGCGCCGATTCGGGCGGCAATATGTCGTTCATGCCTTTGACGGCATTCAATTTTTCAGCCATGGATCCTGCGGAGGTGTCAGGCAGCGACAGCGTGTTCGCCGCCGAAGCGCTTTTCGATATAGGTTTCTACGAGCTGGTGAAACTCGTTGGCGATATTGTCGCCGCGCAGCGTGAGTGCCTTTTCGCCGTCGATGAAGACCGGTGCGGCGGGTGCCTCGCCGGTGCCGGGCAGGCTGATGCCGATGTCGGCATGCTTGCTCTCGCCGGGGCCGTTGACGATGCAGCCCATGACGGCCACTTTCATCGTCTCCACGCCAGGGTATTTCTTGCGCCAGACCGGCATCTGCAGGCGCAGGTAGTCGTCGATCTGCTTGGCCAGTTCCTGGAAGGTGGTGCTGGTGGTGCGGCCGCAACCCGGGCAGGCTGTGACGCTCGGCACGAACACGCGCAGGCCCAGCGCCTGCAGGATTTCGTTGGCGATCAGCACCTCTTGCGTGCGCGACTCGCCCGGCTGCGGCGTGAGCGACACGCGAATCGTGTCGCCGATGCCCTCCTGCAGCAGGATCGACAGCGCGGTGGCCGAAGCCACGGTGCCCTTGGTGCCCATGCCGGCCTCGGTCAGGCCCAGGTGCAGCGAATAGTCGCAGCGCCTGGCCAGCTCGCGGTAGACCGAAATCAGGTCTTGCACACCGCTCACCTTGCACGACAGGATGACCTGGTTGCCGGCCATGCCCATCGACTCGGCCAGCTTGGCGGACTCGATGGCGGAGGTGATCAGCGCCTCGTACATCACCTGCTTGGCGTCCCAGGGCTGGGCGCGCTGGCTGTTGACGTCCATCAGGCTGGCCAGCAGCTCCTGGTCGAGGCTGCCCCAGTTCACGCCGATGCGCACCGGCTTGTTCCAGCGCATGGCCGCGTCGATCATCTGGCCGAACTGCTTGTCCTTCTTGTCGCCCTTGCCCACGTTGCCGGGGTTGATGCGGTACTTGCTCAGCGCCTCGGCGCAGGCCGGATAGTCGGTCAGCAGGCGATGGCCGTTGTAGTGGAAGTCGCCGATCAGCGGCACGTCGATGCCCATGCGATCGAGCTGCTCGCGGATGTAGGGCACCTGCGCCGCCGCTTCGGGCGTGTTGACGGTGATGCGCACCATCTCCGAGCCGGCGATGGCGAGTTCCTTCACCTGGATCGCGGTGCCGATGGCATCGACCGTGTCGGTGTTGGTCATCGACTGCACGCGCACCGGCGCATCGCCCCCCACGGTCACGACACGCTGGCCCCAGACCACGCGGGCCTGGCGCGAACGGCGCGCCTTGGGCGCCGCCGCTTCAATGGGAAGGCAATCGCTCATGACGTCACCTCGAAACGCGCCACGCCACCACTCTTGGTGACGGGCTTCAGGTCATAGGGCTTGCCGCGCACCTGCACGTCGACGCTCGACGCACGGCCGACCACCACCGACAACGGCAGCGCACCCGACAGGCCGACGGTTTCGCCGGCCTTCAGGCTGCGGCGCAGCAGCTGCTTGCCACCGGCTTCGGTGACGGTGATCCAGCATTCTTCGCGGGCCACGAAAACAAGTTGCTGGCTGCTGGCGGACGACGCGTCGGCCGCCGGCGCCGCAACCACGGGCGTTGCCATGGCGGTCGCGGGAGCAGCCGGGTTCGCAGCAGCGGCCGCGGGCGCGGCGCTCACCGGAGCGCTGGGAGCGACAGCCTGCGTCGGCACGGTTTCGGCGACGGCGCCCGCCTCGCCCGAGGGGGCGGATGCGTTCACCGGCGCATCGCCGGTCGAGCTCGTGTCGGCCGCATCGCGCGCAGTCAGGCGCGACACCGAGGCGCCGAGCTGGTCGAAGACCGACTGCGGCAGCCAGAACAAGGCGCCCGCGCCGATCAGCAGCAGCACCACGACCGTGAGCAACGCACGCGACGGCAGGCCGCTCGATCGGCCGTTGCCGGCCCAGCGCGGCGTGCCCGACGAAATATTGGTCTTCAGGGTGCGGTCGGCCGCGGCCAGCGACACCTTCTGCGTGGTCGGCAGCTTGGCCAGCACAGGCACAGGATCGATGCGCAGTGCCCGGCAGACGCTGCTTGCAAGGGCCCGCGCGAAGACCGGGTCGGGCAGCGAGGCAATGTCGTCGGCCTCGAGCGCCAGCAGTTTCTGCGGCGGCACCTTGAGCGCGGCAGCCACCATTTCGATATGCAGGCCGTGGGCCTCGCGCGCCTCGCGAAGCAGGTCGCCGGCCGTCTTGTGCGTGATGTCGCCTTCTTCGAGCGGCTGCGCCGCGGAAGTGCCGAACTCCGAAACCCGATCAGTCATTGAAATTCCCGCGCTCGTACGCTGATGCCTCCCGCGACTGGGGGAAGCGCCGTTGCAATTGGCCACCCAACTGCGCCATTGCCTCGCGGTTGTTGAGCTTTCGTTCGATCTTGATGCCCAGCCACAGCGTCTCGGCGCTGGCCGAGGGGCTGTTGTTGACACGGCGAATGTAGAACTGCGCGCGCGACCATTCTTCGCGCTGCGCGAGCACCGAGGCCAGGTTGAAGCCGACCACCGGGTTGCCGGCGTCGATCTCGTAGGCCTGCATGAGGCTGCGCTCCGCCTGCGGACGCAGGCCGGCCTTGAGTTCGCAGACGCCTTGCGTCATGAGCGTCTTGGCGCGGTCGGCGTAGCTGGGCACGGCGAGCGCTTCGGTGAACTGCGCGGCGGCGTCGCCGAAGCGGTTCTGCTGGCACAGCAGCCAGCCGTAGTTGTGGCGCGTGTTGGGGTCGCGCGGATTGATCGCGATGGAACGACGGAAGCTGTCTTCGGCCATGCCCGCGTCGTCGAGTCGCATGTAGACCAGGCCGCGCAGGTTGTACGCGTCCGCATTGTTGGGGTCGGCAGCGAGTGCCTGCTTGACTTCGTCGAGCGCGACGTTGGTCTGGCCCTGCTCGAAGTAGCCCGCGGCCAACTCCATGCGCAGGCGCGCGCGGCGCTGGCGCGAGCTTTCATCGGACTCGGTGACGATGTCGACGCCCTTGCCCGAGCTGGTGTCGGCCAGGCTGGTGGTGGTGGTGCGCGTGCTGACGCAACCGGCGAGCAGAAACGCCACGGCGACGCCGGCAAAGCTCGTGGCCAGCATTCGCTGCGCGCTCGCGGTCGTCATCGGAAAGGCCATGCTCATTGCTTCAGTGCTCCTGGGAGACGGTCTTTCGGACCGGATGCAAAACAACGGGGTGCTCCGTCGCCGCGCGGCGCTGGGCCATGCGCTCGGCCGCGCGGGTGCGGTCCTTGACATCGCCGGCGAGCTGGCCGCAGGCGGCGTCGATGTCGTCGCCGCGCGTCTTGCGCACGGTGGTGACCAACCCTGCTTCGCTCAGCGTCCGGGCGAACGCCAGCACGCGCGGCTGCGGCGAACGCAGCAGGCCCGAGGCCGGAAACGGGTTGAACGGAATCAGGTTGAACTTGCACGACACGCCGCTCTTGCGCACGAGCTCGATCAGCTGGTGCGCGTGTTCAGGCTGGTCGTTCACGCCGTCGAGCATGCAGTACTCGAAGGTAATGAAGTCGCGCGGCGCATGCGCCAGGTAGCGCTTGCAGGCTTCGAGCAGTTCGGCGATCGGGTACTTGCGGTTGAGCGGCACGAGGTCGTCGCGCAGCGCGTCGTTGGGCGCATGCAGCGAGACGGCCATGGCCACCGCGCAATCGGCGCCCAGGCGGTCGATCATGGGGACCACGCCGGAGGTCGACACCGTCACGCGACGGCGCGACAACCCATAGGCGTTGTCGTCGAGCATGGTGCGCAGCGCGGGCACCAGCGCGGAGTAGTTCTGCAGCGGCTCGCCCATGCCCATCATCACCACGTTGGAGATGACGCGCTCGTCGCGCTTCAGGTGCTTGCGCAGGAAGTGTTCGGCAAACCAGAGCTGGGCGACGATTTCGCCCGTGCTGAGGTTGCGGCTGAAGCCCTGATGCCCGGTCGAGCAAAAGCGGCATCCGACCGCACAGCCGGCCTGGGACGACACGCACAGCGTGCCGCGGTCGTCCTCGGGAATGAATACGGCTTCGACGGCATTGCCGTCACCGACGTCGAACAGCCACTTGATGGTGCCGTCCTTGGATTCGTGCTGCGTGAGAACCGGCAAGGCCTCGACGCGCGCGGTGGTCGCGAGCTTTTCGCGCAGCGACTTCGCCAGATCGGTCATCTGGGTGAAGTCGCTGGCGCCACGCTGGTGGATCCAGCGGAACAGTTGCGTGGCGCGGAATTTTTTCTCGCCGAGCTTTTCGCAGAACGCGGCCAACCCCTCGAGATCGAATTCGAGCAGATTGGCCGTGGTCATGGAATCGGTCGAGATATGACCTCAGCGTGCGTAGACGTTGAGGCCGGCGAAGAAGAACGAGACTTCGTTCGCCGCGGTTTCGGGAGCGTCGGAGCCGTGCACTGCGTTGGCGTCGATGCTGTCGGCGAAGTCGGCGCGGATGGTGCCGGCGGCTGCCTTCTTGGGGTCGGTGGCGCCCATCAGGTCACGGTTCTTGGCGATGGCGTTTTCGCCTTCGAGCACTTGCACGAACACGGGGCCCGAGATCATGAACTCGACCAGGTCCTTGAAGAAGGGACGCTCCTTGTGCACCGAGTAGAACTGCTCGGCTTCGTTGCGCGACAGGTGCACCAGCTTGGCGGCGACGATCTTGAGGCCGGCGGCTTCAAAACGGGAAACGATCTTGCCGATGACGTTCTTGGCGACGGCGTCGGGCTTGATGATGGAAAGGGTACGTTCGATAGCCATTGAAATGCTTCCTGAGCTTTGATTTTGAAGAGTTTTGTCACAACTGCAACGAGTTTGTTGCGGCATATGTCGACAAAGCCTCTGATTTTAACCGGCGCAGCCCCCGGGGTTCATGAAAACCCCGCGAAAGGCCGCGCTGTGTCGGCAGGTTTTCAGCGCCCGCGACGGCGTCCGCCGCCAGGGCCACCGCCGAAGCCCCCCCCTCCACCGCCGCCACCACCGCGGCGGCCCGGACCTCCGCGCTGCTCCTTGCGCTGGCGCGAGAAGCTGTCGGCACCGATGTAGCCCAGCGAGGTCTTCATCGGATCGGGCTGGTTGGCGCCGCTGGGCTGACGGTCGTCACCCCCTTGGCGATTGCCGCCACCGCCCTGGCGGTTGCCGCCTCCGCCGCCTCCGCCGCCTCCGCCACCATTGCCGCGGCGCCCCTGGCCTTGCGGCGGACCGCCGTTGCCGCCACCTCGGTTGGGACGCGGACCACGGTCGCCGCGCGGCGGACGGGCGTCGCCCAACGGGCTGGG
>NZ_MOWM01000123.1 GCF_016082275.1 Variovorax sp. E3 | reverse complement strand
CGCGGGCTGGGGCGGCTGGCGCACGGCCTACCTGCTGATCGCGGCGGTGGCGGCGCTGGCCACCTGGGGCCTCGCCCTCGGGCTGCCGCACCAGCTGGCCCAGGCACCCGCCGCCACGAAGCAGGCACCGGCCTTCGCGGTGGCGCGCGCGCCGGGCGTGCGGTCGGCGCTGCTGGTCACCATGCTGTGGGCCACGGGAGGCTTCAGCTTCTATACGTACATCGCGCTGTTCCTGTCGGGCACGCTGGGCTTCGGCGCCGATGGCGCGAGCGCCGTGTTCTTCGCCATCGGCGTGGCGGCGGCGGTGGGCACGGCGGCCGGCGGCTGGGCCACCGACCGCTTCGGGGCCGACCGCATGGCGCAGGGCTTCGCGCTGATGCTGGTGCTGATCCTGGGCGGCCTGTCGTTCGCGGCGCAGATGCTGCCGCGCGGGCTGGCGCTGCCGCTGATCGTGGGGCTGTCGGCGCTGTGGGGCTTCGCGGGCTGGGGCTTCGGGCCGGCGCAGGCGGTGCGGCTGATCCGGCTGGCGCCGGAGCGCGCGCCGATGACGCTGTCGCTCAACGCCTCGGCGGTGTATCTCGGCATTGCGGCGGGCTCGGCGCTGGGCGGCGCGGCGATCGACCTGTTCGGCGTGGGCGCGGTGGGTTGGGCCGGCGCGGCGATGCAACTGGCGGGACTGGCGCTGCTGTTGCGGGCCGGGCGCAAGGAACGCATGGCGGATGCGCCTCCGGTCGGGCCGGCCGCTGCCTGCGTCCACTGCTGATCAGCTATCTTTTCAATAGCAAGCAATGCTCCTGGAAAGGCCCTTCGGGGCCTTTTTCATGGATTCGTTGTTTTAAGACAAGCAACTGTCATGCCCCGCAAGCTATAATGTCGGGTTCGTTTCGATACCACGACGAAGAATTTCGTCAATACCGCCGGCTGACCTGCACTGTCCTTGGATTCTTCAGGCCTCTCATTCTCAAGCCGGCTTTCACAGTGTGTTGGAGCGCCAGACCGGGCGCCCATGATTGCCACCACTGCCTTCGTTTTTGTTGAAGCGAATAGCGCGTCCGCCGCGCCGTTCCGGCCGGCCCACGCCCGTTTTCAATTATTTTTCAGGCACTTCGCGCTCTTTTTTTGCGCGCCGTGCCAAGGCTTCATGGACATCATTCAACACAGTATCGCGGTGGGCAAGTACCTTGTTTCGCCGCTCATCCGACACCAGGACGACGGCAATTTCGCCGCTTCCGTCTCGATCCGCTCCGGCCACGGCAGCGGCATGCACGACCGCGTGATGCGTTTCACGCCGCGCTTTGCCAGCCACGCCGCCGCGGTGCGCTACGCCGTCGACCAGGGCCTTTGCTGGGTGCGCGAACGCGCGCCCCTCGCGCTCCCGTGCGCGGCCTGAAACAATTACGCCCGATTCCATCTCCAACACACATCGAACGATTCAGAGGTAATCACACATGCCCAAGGAAGAACTGATCGAAATGAACGGCGCAGTGACCGAAGTCCTGCCCGACTCGCGCTATCGCGTCACGCTCGACAACGGTCACCAGCTGATCGCCTACAGCGGCGGCAAGATGCGCAAGCACCACATCCGCATCCTGGCGGGTGACAAGGTGTCGCTCGAACTCTCGCCTTACGACCTGACCAAGGGCCGTATCACCTTCCGTCACCTGGAACGTCGCGGCCCGCCGCCGACCAACTCCGGCAACAACAACGCACCCCGCCGCTGATCCGCGACTGACGAAGGGCCTTGCGGCGCCCCGTGAAGGGCGCTTGGCAAGGCCTTTGTTTTGTTGCGTCTTTCCGGCTGCTGAACGATGACCACACCCAATCCCACAGCCGGCGGCCCCCAGGCCGACAACGGCTTTGCCTCGCTGGCGCTCTCGCCCCAGATGCTGGCCAACCTCACCCAGCTCGGCTACACGCAGATGACGCCGATCCAGGCGGCAGCGCTGCCGCCGGCGCTGCTGGGCAAGGACCTGATCGCGCAAGCCAAGACCGGCAGCGGCAAGACCGCCGCCTTCGCGCTGGCGCTGCTGGCCAACCTCAACGCCCGCCGCTTCGCCATCCAGGCGATGGTGCTGTGCCCCACGCGCGAGCTGGCCGACCAGGTCACGACCGAAATCCGCCGCCTGGCGCGCGCCGAGGAAAACGTCAAGGTCGTCACGCTGTGCGGCGGCGTGGCCCTGCGCGGGCAGATCGCCAGCCTGGAGCACGGCGCCCACATCGTGGTCGGCACGCCGGGCCGCATCATGGACCACCTGGAACGCGGCAACCTCGACCTGTCGGCGCTCAACACGCTGGTGCTCGACGAAGCCGACCGCATGCTGGACATGGGCTTCTTCGACGACATCGTGACGGTGGCGCGCCAGTGCCCCAAGGAACGCCAGACACTGCTGTTCTCGGCCACGTACCCCGAAGGCATCGCCAAGCTCGCGCAGCAGTTCATGAAGAGCCCGCAGCAGATCACGGTGCAGGCACAGCACGAAGGCAGCAAGATCCGCCAGCGCTGGTACCAGGTGAAGGACAGCGAGCGGCTGCACACCGTGAGCCTGCTGCTCGACCATTTCCGCCCCGTCAGCACGCTGGCCTTCTGCAACACCAAGCAGCAGTGCCGCGACCTCGTCGAGGTGCTGCAGGCGCAGGGCTTCAGCGCGCTGGCGCTGTTCGGCGAGCTGGAGCAGCGCGAGCGCGACCAGGTGCTGGTGCAGTTCGCCAACCGCAGCTGCTCGGTGCTGGTGGCCACCGACGTGGCGGCGCGCGGGCTCGACATCTCGCACCTCGAGGCGGTGATCAACGTCGACGTGACGCCCGACTCCGAAATCCACATCCACCGCGTGGGCCGCACCGGCCGCGTGGGGCAGGCCGGCGACGCCGAGGGCCTGGCGCTGAACCTGGCCAGCATGAACGAGATGGGCCACGTCGGAAAGATCGAAGTGCTGCAGGGCCGCGAGTCGGAATGGCACGAGCTGGCCGAGCTCACGCCCGGCCAGGGCGCGCCGCTGTTGCCGCCGATGGCCACGCTGCAGATCGTGGGCGGGCGCAAGGAAAAGATCCGCGCCGGCGACGTGCTGGGCGCGCTGACCGGCGACTGCGGCTACGCGAAAGACCAGGTCGGCAAGATCAACGTCAACGAGTTCTCGACGTACGTGGCGGTCGACCGCACCATCGCCGAGGAAGCGGCGCGCAAGCTGTCGAGCGGCCGCGTCAAGGGCAAGTCGGTCAAGGTGCGGCTGCTGACGCCGCAGTCGCAGTAACGGCACTGGCAGCCACGGGCTGCGGCGTGGCCAGCGCCGCGGCTTCGGCATGCGCCGAAGTCGGCGCCACCGGCGCGTCGAGCACGGGTGCGGGCACCGGGGCCGGCGCCGCGTCGGGCCGAACCTCCTGCCGCGCCAGCTTCGCGGCCAGCCGGAACGCCACCACCACGGCCAGCAGGCCGAAGATCGACGAGCCCACGGCCTGGCCGATCAGCACGCCCGCCGCGCCATGGTGCGAGCCCCACCACGCGAACGGAATCGTGCCCAGCGTGGCGCGCCCCCAGTTGAACCCGGTCGACAGCAGCGGATGCCCGAGGTTGTTGAACGACGCGTTCGCCACGAACAGCCCGCCCGCGAAGAAGAAGCTCGCGGCCAGCCAGCTGCAGAACAGCGAAATCAATTCGGCCGCCTGCCCCTCGGCCGAGAACGCGCGAATCAGCACGCCCTGCCCGAGCGCCAACACCAGCCACGCCACGGCCACCGACGCCACCATGAACAGCAGGCTGTCGCGCAGCCCTTCCTGCACGCGCCGGTACTGCCCCGCGCCCAGGTTCTGCGCCAGGATCGGCCCGACCGCGCCGCTGAGCGCGTAGACCAGCCCGAGGCCACCGGCGTGAGCCGGTCGATGGTGGCCGCGCCCGCCACCGCCGACGGGCCGAACTGCGCGATCGCATGCGTCACGAGGCCGCGCCCACCGGCGTGGCCAGGTTGGTCAGCACCGCCGGCCCGGCGACCGTGCCGAGCGCGCGCGCATCGGCGCCCAGCCGCGACGCATCGAAGCGCCCGAGCATGCGATGCTTCACCATCACGCCGTGCAGGCCGATGGCCGCCAGCACCATGCGCGAGACCACCGCGCTGATGGCCGCGCCGTCGAGCCCCAGGCCGAAGCCGAAGATCAATATCGGGTCGAGCACCGCCGTCACGAAGGCCGCCGCCAGCGTGACCGTCATCGAGCGGCGCGCGTCGCCCACCGAACGCAGCAGCGCCGACGTCGCCATGCCGATGCCCAGGAGCGGCAGCGTGTGCACCGTCACCGACAGGTAGCGCTGCGCCAGCCGCGCCGTCTCGCCCTGCGCGCCGAGCGCCTGCAGCGCCGGGTGCAGGAAAAAGGCCGTGCCCGTGCCCACCACCACCGACAGCGCGGTCATCAGCACGAGGCTGGAGGTGCCGATGCGGCGCGCGTCTTCGGCGCGGCCCGCGCCCACCGTGCGCGACACCACGGCCGCGATGCCGATGGTCAGCCCGATGCACAGCGACGCATGAAAAAAGCCCACCACGCCCGCGAAACCGACCGCCGCTGCCGTCTCTTTCTCCCCGAGCAGCGAGATGTAGAACAGGTTGATCAGGTCGACCGCGAACACCGCGATCAGGCCGATGGCACCCGTGCCCGCCATCACGCAAACATGGCGCAGCAGCGAGCCCGAAACGAAGCGCGGACGCTCGACGCCGGCCGTTGTTCCGGTTATTGGCATATGAAATCCTCGATGTGGCCTAATTGCAGGTTCGAACATTACTTTTACCCGAGCTTTTCATGCCCAAGACATTCCGTACCGAAGCCGAACGCGTTGCCACCCCGAAGCCGACGCCGCTGCCCGGCTACGCCCTGCCCAAGTCCGGTGGCGGCCAGAAGGTCAGCCTCGAGCGCGGCACCGCCACGCGCAGCAAGAAGAACCCTGGCAAGCGCGCCAAGAAGGGCGGCTGATCCAGCCCCCGCTGGCTCCCTCCCGGAGCCACGACGAACGCGCCCCCGGGCGCGTTTTGTCATTGGGACGACGGCCCTGAGCCCCTCGCGATGTCCGACGACAACCAGATCTTCATTCCGCCCTCGTTCTTCGCGGTCTACAGCGACGCGCGCCAGCGCCTGAGCGAACCGATCGGCGTGGTGCGCGCGCGCTACGAGATCTGCGAAGACCTGGCCAACCACCTCGTGGGCCACGCGCAGATCCAGCACCACACCGAGGTGCCGGTCGAAAGCGAGATCCTGCGGCGCATCCACGCCGGGCTGGCAACGCCCGAAGCGGGCGTGTCCGTGGCCGAGGCCACGTGGATCGTGCAGCGGCTGGCCGAGCTGCTGGGCTGGCAAGGCCCCGAGCCGGCGCCCGAAGCAGACTGAGCCCGACAGGCAGGAGCGAGACCCCGTGCTGCTCAAGGTCGGAGAACTCGCCCGGCACACCGGCCTCACGGTGCGCACGCTGCACCACTACGACGCCATCGGCCTGCTGGCGCCCTCGGCGCGCTCCGAGGCCGGCTACCGGCTCTACAACGCCGCCGACATCGCGCGCCTGCACGCCATCCAGGCGCTGCGGCTGCTGGGCCTGCCGCTGGCCGAAATCGGCGGGCTGCTGGGCGGCGAGGGCTGCGCGCTGCCCGCCATCCTCCAGCGCCAGATGGCCTCGCTCGACCAGCAGATCGCGCAGGCCACGGCCCTGCGCGAGCGCCTCGGCCTGCTCGAGCAGCGCCTGGCCGAAGGCGCCCAGCCCGACCTGAACGACTGGCTCGCCACGCTCGAGCAGATGACCGCCTACGGGCGCTACTTCAGCCCCGCCGAGATCCGCTCGCTCATGGCCAACTGGAAGGTCGTGGCCGACCGCTGGCCGCCGCTGGTGGCCGAGGTGGCCGCGCTCATGGCCCGCCAGGTGCCGGCCGACGCGCCCGAGGTGCAGCCGCTGGCCGCGCGCTGGATCACGCTGCTGGGCCAGTGGATGGACGGCAACTACGACCTCGTCACGCGCTGGGGCGAGATGTACCGCCGCGAACCCGTGGCGCGCCGCGACGACGGGCCGTCCCCCGCGCTGATCGACTACATCGGCATTGCCATCGGCCTGCGCATGGCCGCGTTGCTGCGCCACCTGAGCACCGGCGACATGGCCCGGCTGGGCCCGCCGCCCGAAGACGAATGGCGCGCGCTCGCGGCCGAACTCGCCGCCTTGCAGGCGCGCGGCGTTCCGCCCGAGGACGAGGCCGTGCAAGCCATCGCGCGCGAATGGGCGCGCCTGTTCGACGCCTTCACCGACCACGACCCCGGCATCGCCGCCCGGCTGATGCAGGCGATGGCGACAGAACCGCTACTGCAGGCCGCGGCCGTGGCAACGCCCGCGGTGCGCGACTACCTGCTGCGCGCCATGGCCGCCGCGCCGCGCCAGAAAAATCTTCCGCCAGCCGCCGGCCGCGCTTGACCCTGACGTTGCGTGAGGCCCAACAGTGGCCGCATGAACAACGCACACACACCACCCCAACGGCTCCACGCGCTGGACAACCTGCGCGCCCTCATGATGTGGCTCGGCATCGTGCTGCACGTGGCGATCAACCACCTGACCGTGAACTCGCCGCTACCCTGGCGCGACCCGAAGACCTCGCCGGTCGCCGACCTGCTGCTGATCTTCATCCACAGCTTTCGCATGCCGGTGTTCTTCGTGCTGGCGGGCTTCTTCGTGGCGCTGCTGGTCGCGCGGCGCGGGGCCGACGGCATGCTGGAGAACCGGGGCCTGCGCCTCGCGCTGCCCTTCGCGATCTTCTGGCCGCCGCTGTTCGTGGCGACCACGGTGCTGGCGATGGTCTACATCCACCTCACCGTGCGCGGCGTGCCGGGCATCGACACCGCGCTGACGCCCGCGCGCCAGCCCGGCGGCTCGCCGTTCAACACCCTGCACCTGTGGTTTCTCTACCAGCTGTTCTGGTTCAGCGTGATGGCGTGGGCCGGCATGCGGCTGCGGCGGTTCGTGTCGGCACGGCTGCGCGAGATGATCGCGCGCGGCTTCACGGCGCTGCTCGAAAGGCGCTGGGGCTTCGTGGTGCTCGCGTTGCCGCTGGCGGTCGTCGGCATGTTCTATCCGTCGGGCATGGTCACGGAAAGCGGCTCGTTCCTGCCGCCGTTTGCCGAGTGGGTGCAAAGCGGCCTGTTCTTCGTGGCCGGCTGGTACGTGCACGGGCAGCACGAGCGGCTGCTCGCGCGCTTTGCCGCGCGCTGCAAGGGCTACGCCGTGGCCGGGCTCGCGTTCTTCATCGCCACGGTGGCGCTGCTGGGCGCCGCCCGCACCGGCGGCACGCACCACCTGCCGCACCCCGAGTTCTGGATCGCCTTCGCCTACAACGTGACTGCATGGCTCTGGAGCCTGGCGCTGATCGGCGGCTTCGTGCGCTACCTGCCGCGCCAGAACGCCGTGCTGGCCTATCTGTCGCGGAGTTCGTACTGGGTGTACCTGGTGCACATGCTGGGCACTGTCGGCTTCGGCATCCTGCTGTTCAATGCGCCGCTCGGCGCGGTCGCGAAGATGGGGCTGAACGTTGCGGCCACCTCGCTGGTCGCGCTCGCGAGCTATGAGCTGCTGGTGCGCCGCACGCCCATCGGCCGGTTGCTGAACGGTCAGCGGCCCGAGAACCGCTCCACCAGGAAGTCGACGAAGGCCCGCGTCTTGGCCGCCAAGTGACGCGAGGGGTACACCGCGTACACCGGCGTCCGGTCGGCCTCCCAGTCTTCGAGCACGGCTTGCAGCCGGCCCGCCGCCAGTTCGTTCTCGACGTAGATGCGCGGAACCAGGCTCAGGCCGAAGCCCGCGAGCAGCGCGTCGCGCACGGCGATGCTGGAGCTGACCTTGTAGCGCCCGTCGATGGCCACGGCCACGCTGCGGCCGGCGCGGTTGAAGGTCCATTTGTTCGCATGGCCCGACAGCGTGAACTGCACGCACTCGTGCGCCTTCAGGTCCTCGGGCTGCACGGGGCGGCCGAAGGCGGCGAAGTAGCCGGGCGCGCCGCACAGCACGTGGTCCATGGTCATGAGCTGGCGCGCGACGAGGCTCGAGTCCTCCAGCCGATCGCTGCCGCGAATGGCCAGGTCGTAGCCCTCGCCGATGATGTCGGAGCGGCTGTCCTGCAGGTTCAGCTCGAGCCGCAGGTTCGGGTAGCGGGCCATGAACTCGGGAATGGCGGGCGACAGCGAGGTGAGCGCAAAGGTCAGCGGCGCGCTCACGCGCAGCACGCCGCCGGGGCTGCTGCCCATGGGCGCGAGCGCGGCGTCGGCCTCGGTGAGTTCGTCGAGGATGCGCGACAGGCGCTCGTGGTACGCCGCGCCCGCTTCGGTCAGGCTCATCTGGCGCGTGGTGCGGTTGATGAGCCGCACTTTGAGGTGCGTCTCCAGCTCGGCGATGTTCTTGCTGACGGCCGCGGCCGACAGCCCCATCTGCCGGGCGGCGCCGGCGAAGCTGCCCGTGGCGGCGGCGGTGCGAAAGACCTTGAGGGCCGTGAGATGGTCCATGCTGGATCGACCCGGATTGACTACCGACAGTAAAGAATCAATTCATTATTCGGGCATTCACAACCCACGGTCAATTCAATAGATTCGACCCATGACAAGCCGCACCACCGACGTCCTCCTGACCGCGTCAGCGCCCGCGATCTGGGGCAGCACCTACATCGTCACGACCGAACTGCTGCCGCCCGACTACCCCCTCACGGTGGCGCTGCTGCGCGCGCTGCCGGCCGGCCTGCTGTTGCTGCTGATCGTGCGCAAGCTGCCCGAGCGCGCATGGTGGGGCCGCATCTTCGTGCTCGGCGGGCTGAACTTCTCGATGCTGTGGGCGATGCTGTTCCTGGCGGCGTACCGGCTGCCGGGCGGCGTGGCGGCCACCATCACCTCGGTGCAGCCGCTGCTGGTAGTGTTCCTGGCGAGCGCCTTCTTGGGTTCGCCGGTACGCGCGCTGTCGGTCGCGGCGGCGGTGGTCGGCATGGGCGGGGTGGCGCTGCTGGTGCTCACGCCCAACGCGGCGCTGGATGCCGTCGGCATTGCCGCGGCCGTTGCGGCCGCCGTGTCGATGGCCTTCGGCACGGTGCTGAGCCGCCGCTGGCAGCCGCCGGTGTCGGCACTGACCTTCACGGCGTGGCAGCTCACGGCCGGCGGCCTGCTGCTGCTGCCGGTGGCGCTGCTGCTGGAGCCGCCGCTGCCCGCGCTCACGCTGCACAACTGGATCGGCTTCGGCTGGCTCGGCCTCGTGGGCGCCGCGCTGACCTACATCGTGTGGTTCCGCGGCGTGGCCCGGCTGGAGCCCTCGGCGATCGCGCCGCTGGCCTTCCTGAGCCCCGTGACGGCGGTGATCCTCGGGTGGGCGCTGCTGGGGCAGAGCCTCTCGGCGTGGCAGGTGGTGGGCATCGGCATCGTGATCGCGAGCATCTGGCTCAGCCAGCATGCGCAGCGCGGTGCGCAGCCGGTGGTGCGGCCCGCGCAGGCCATGCGCTAGGGCCTGTCTCGCACAGCCGCACGCTCAGAAGGCGTGCCGTATGCCGAAGTCGTAGCCCATGGCGCCGCGCGGCTCCATGCCGCCGGTGGTGACGTAGGCCGCCTGCGGGAAGATGGCCGGCAGGCTCAACACCAACGGGGTGACGCCCATCACCGTCGGATTGTTGTGTCCGTTGCGGATGCCGATGCGCGCCACCGTCGCGTACAGCGCGGTGCGCTTCGACAGGTTGTGCACGTAGCCCAGCGCCAGCTTGTCGACCGAGGCACCGCTGTCCGGCAGGCCGTTGCCGTTCCTGAAGTTCACGCGCGCGAACGATGCGCGGACGAGCCCCGCGCCCACCGGCATGTTCACGCCGGCGACGAAGCCGTCGTAGCGGTCGCTCGACCGCGCACCGAAGGGCGCCGCGCCGTCGCGCGCATCGCGCGCATCACGCACGCGCGACCATTCGCCGAAGACCTTCAGCGCCCCGAAATCGTAGGAAGCGCCGAGGTTCAGGCTCTTGATCTTCTCGCCGCCGGAAGCGCCGCTGAGCAGCGTGCTCTCGCCGTAGCCGAGCGCCACGTCGGCCGGGCCGCTCGCCCATCCCGCGCGGGCGCCGGCGAAGCGCCCGCGTCCCGATGGGCTGTCGGGCGCGTTGTCGAGCTTCACGTTCTCATGGAAGGCGTACTGCACCTGTCCGTAGAAGCCGCCGAGCCCCGGCGGCAGGAAGTAGCTGACGGCGTTGCTGGTGCGCAGGTAGCTGTCGGTACCGGCCGACAACGCGCCGTTGAGCAGCCCCCCGGTAGCCAGCGCCCGCGAGGCCGCCAGGTTGCTGTTGACCACGGCGATCAGGTTGGTGCCCACGCCGTTGACGGAGAAGGGGTCGAACACGCCGTCGTTCCAGAACGAGGTGGTGTAGTCACGCCCCAGGCGCAGTTCGCCGAAGGGCCCCGAAAGGCTGAGCGTGGAGCGGCGGCCGAAGTTTCCGATGCCGCCGCCCACGTCGTTGGACAGCGGTGCTTCCAGCCAGAAGCCGGCCGCCAGACCGCCGCCCAGATCCTCGGTGCCGCGAAAGCCCAGCCGGCTGGACGCGTAGCCGGAAGGCGACAGCGCCGTCTGGCTCTGCGTCACCTGCCGCGGCAACGCCAAGCCCCAGGATCGGCTCCTGGTGCTGTAGTGGCTGACGCCGGCGTCGACGACGCCGAACACCGTGACGGACGACTGCGCCGCGGCGGTGCCGGCAGCGGCGAGCACAGAGAGTCCCAGCATCAGGTTCTTCATGGACAGGTTCTCCTCACATCGATCGATCGGTCGGCGGGCGAGCGCCCGCATCGGCCCCTCCGGCTCGCCCGGATGCGCGCGCATGCGGCGGCAAGCACCGGAAGGTCAGGGCACGAGCACGGTGGCGCCGATGGTCTTGCGCCCTTCGAGCGCGCGATGCGCCTCGGCCGCGTCGGCAAGCGCGAAGCTCTGCTGCGGCTCGCTCACGATGCGTCCGGCCAGCACGTGGTCGAACAGCTCCCGCGCCATGTCCAGCATGTGGGGGCGCGGGTGGATGTAGTGCACCATCGCCGGCCGCGTGAGCCAGATCGAGCCCTTGGCGGCCAGCAGCTGCGAATCGATCACCACCGAGCCCGAGGAAGTCCCGTTGCTCACCAGCGTGCCGCGCGGCTGCAGGCAATCGAGCGAGGCCTCCAGCGTGTCCTTGCCCACCGAGTCGTAGACCACGGGCACGCCCTTGCCTTCGGTGATCTCGCGCACGCGTTGCGCGATGTTCTCGCGCGAACTCACGATGGTGTGCGCGCAGCCGTTGGCCCGGGCGAGCGCGGCCTTCTCGTCGGTGCTGACCGTGCCGATCATCGTCACGCCCAGGGCGCGGGCCCACTGGCAGGCGATCAGGCCCACGCCGCCGGCGGCCGCGTGATACAGGATGGTTTCGCCCCCCTTCAGCGGATAGACCTGGCGGAACAGGTACTGCGCCGTCATGCCTTTCATCATCAGCGTGGCGGCGGTGCGATCGGAGATGCCGTCAGGCAACGGGATGAGCACGTCCGCGGGCATCACGCGCACCTGCGCGTAGGCGCCTTGCGGCCCGAGGAGATAGCCCACGCGGTCGCCCACGCGGATGCCGGTGACGCCCGGCCCCACGGCCTCGACCACGCCCACCGCGTCGGAGCCCAGCCCCGACCCCACGCCGTCGTGCAATGCAAGCGGGTAGCGGCCGGTGCGAAAGTAGATGTCGATGAAGTTGACGGCGATCAGGCTGTGGCGCACGCGCGCCTGGCCCGGGCCGGGGTCGCCGACCTCGACGTCCTCCAGCCTCAGGACTTCGGGGCCGCCGGTCTCGTGCAAGCGGATGGCCTGGGTCATTGCATGTCTCCTGGTTCTCGTTCGGGGCGCGGGACGCCGGCTCAGTCGAGCTTGATGTCGTAGTTCCTGACGATCCCGGCGTTGCGGTCGAACTCCTCCCGCAGATCGCCGCTCGCCTGGGAAAGGGTGCGCTCGTTCATCGGCTCGAAGCCCGCGCTGCTCACGTTCGCGCGCACCGCCGGATTGGCCGCGATCTTCTGCAGCACCGCATGGATCTTCTCGGCCAGCGCGGCAGGCATCCGCGACGAGGCGATCACGCCGGTCCAGTTGCTGAAGCTCACGGCCGGATAGCCCAGTTCGGCGAGCGTGGGAACGCCGGGAAACTCCGGCAGGCGGGCCGGGGCCGCCACGGCCAGGAGGCGCACCTTGCCCGCCACGATCAGCGGCTTGGAAGTGACCGCGCCGTCGAACATCAGCGGAACCTGCCCACCCATCACCTGCGCCAGCGCGGGGGCGGAGCCGGGGAACGGGACATGCTGCATGTCCAGCCCCGCGGCCTTGTTCAGGATGGCGCCGGCGTACTGCGACGCGGTGCCCGCGCTGTACGACGCATAGGCCACCTGGCCCGGATGCGCCTTCACGTAGGCGATCGCCTCCCTCGCATCCTTGGCGGGAAATTGCGGCGAGGCGATGAAGAGCATCGACGAACGCGCCATCAGCGCGACGGGCTTCACGTCCTTCAGCGGATCGAAGCCGCCCTTGAGCACATGCGGCACCTCGGTGAGCACGTTGCTGGCGGTCATCATCAGCGTCTGGCCGTCGGCCGGCTGGGACAGCAGGTACTTGACGGCGATGGCCCCGCCGGCGCCCGGCCTGTTCTCCACGATCACCGCCTGGCCGATGTCGCGCGAGAGCTGGTCGCTCACGATGCGCGCGAGCACGTCGATGGTGCCGCCCGGCGGGGCCGGGACGATCATCTTCACCGGCTTGTCGGTGTAGGCGGACGCCCATGGCGAGGCCAGCGCCAAGGCGGCGGCGGCGAGCACGGCGGCGATGCGCAAGGGAAGACGGAAGACACGCGTCATGGCAGCTCCAGTGCGGCGGCGGCTCAGGCCGCCTTGCGCAGAAAGCCCTGCTGGGCACCATTGCGATTGGGCGCGAAGCCGTTGGCCAGCAGCGACTCTTCCGTCGTGTCGTAGAAGACGCCGATCTTGGAGATCTCGCGCGCCTGCTGCGCCGTCGCGATCGGCCGGCCGAACTCGCGCGAGATGCGCACGAGCTGCTCGATCTGCGCCACGGCACCGATCTTGGCCGTGCGCGACTGGTTCCACAGGTTGTCCTCGGTGCCGCAGCGCACGTGCAGGCCCATGGCGATGCCCATCATGTTCACGGGCAGCACGTTGAGCACCGAGCTCTCCACCGTGAGCACCGCGCCGTCGGGCACCGCGCGCACGAAGTTGGCGAGGTTGTAGATGTTCGGCGCGTCCATGCCGCCGCCGATGGCCACCCAGTTCATCACCAGCGGGCCCTTATAGATGCCGCGGCGCATCAGCCGCTCGACCGACTCGAAGCTGTTGATGTTGTAGCACTGGAAGGCGCTCTGGATCCCGGCCCGGGTCAGGCGGCGGATGTGCTCCTCGGCCCAGCCCGGCTGCGCGGGCACGGTCATCTCCTTGTAGGCGTTGAAGACCACCGGGTCTTCCATCGAGGTGCCGCGGATGTCGCGCATGTCGAACTGCTCCAGGATGTTCATCTGCGAGGTGTTGATCGTCACCGTCACCTGGTCGGGCGTGGGCTCCAGCTCGGCCAGCATGTGGCGCGTGTCGTCGGACAGCCACTTGGCGGCCGCGCCTTCGGACTCCGGCGCGAAGCTGATCGAGCCGCCGACCTGGATGATCATCTGCGGCACCGCGCGGCGCACGCCGGCGATCAGCTCGTTGAACTTCGACAGGCGCTTGCTGCCCTTGCCGTCGAGTTCGCGCACATGCAGGTGCAGCACGGTGGCGCCGGCGTTGTAGCAGTCCACCGCCTTCTGGATCTGCGCTTCCATGGTGACCGGGATCTCGCCCGGGAAGTCAGAGGGCAGCCAGGACGGCGCGTAGGGGGCGGCGGTGATGATCAGCGGCTGCTGGTTTTCGGGGAACAGGTGACCGTCGAGAAAGTTCATCGGGAGCTCCGTGGGAAGTGCAGATCAGAGAGGCGGGCGGGGGAAAGAAGGACAGCGGATCAGAAGGTCGGCGTGCCGACGATGCCGGCGCGTTCCATCTTGCGGTGGCAGGGCGGGTAGTCCATCACGGCGTAGTGCTGCGTGGCGCGGTTGTCCCAGATCGCCACGCTGTTGGGCTGCCACCGCCAGCGCACCTGGTACTCGGGAATGGCGGCCTGGCCGATCAGGTACTGCAGCAGCGACGAGGCGCCCTGCGTGAAGTCCTGGCCACAGCGCACGTTGGCGGGCGTATGGAAGTTGGTGAAGTGCGTGGTGAACCCGTTGACGAACAGCACCCGCTCGCCGGTCTCGGGATGCGTGCGCACCACGGGGTGCTCCGCGTCCGGGTACCGGGCCCTGAGCGCGAGGCGCTTCTCGATGGGCATGGCCGCGCCGAAGGTGCATTCGATGCTGTGGCGCGCGCGCAGCGGAGCGATCAGCGCCTTGACGTCCTCGGGCAGCCGCTCGTAGGCCGCGGCCATGTTGGCCCACATCGTGTCGCCGCCCACCGGCGGGCACTCGATGCAGCGCAGCACGCAGCCCATCGGCGGCGCCTCGCGCCAGGTGGCGTCGGTGTGCCAGCTGTTCTCGTAGCGGTCGTTGGGGGCATCCGGCGTCTTGTAGATGCGCACCAGGCCCGGGTGCTCCGGGTCGCTGCCGGCGACGGGATGGTCCTCCAGCTCGCCGAAGCGCCGCGCGAACGCCACGTGCTGCGCCCGGCTGATGTCCTGGTCGCGCAGGAACAGGACCTTGTGGCGCAGCAGCAGCGCCTTGATCTCGGCGAACAGGTCGTCGTCCCGCGCCGCATCGGCCAGGCTGACGCCACTGAGCTGGGCGCCGAGAACGCATGTCAACGGTTCGATCCGCATGTCTTGTCTCCATGGGGTTCGACAAGCTGCGGCCGGGTCCGCAAGGGGTCTCGTCGTGGCGTTTTTTTCTCTTGCCTGCCCTTTGTTCGTGGGCAGTGCATGGGAGGAACTGTAGAAGTGCGTGCCCCGCGGCGCTTTGCATTCGGTGCCATTCGTTTTGCATTTGATGCCAGAATCGACCGCACCCAGAAAGGCTCGGCCATGACGGCTTTGGTGCGCGCGGCAGCGCTGACGAACTTCCCGGAGGTGGCGCAGGAACTCGGCTGCGACGCCGGCGCGGCGTTGCGCAGGGCGGGCCTGCGCGCACAGTTGCTCCGGCAGCCGGACCAGCTCGTGGAAGCCGACCGCGTGGCGCGGCTGCTCGAGGATGCGGCGCGCGAGACGAAGTGCGAATCCTTCGGCCTGCGCATCGCCGCGCGGCGCCAGTTGTCGAACTTCGGCATGGTCAGCCTGCTGCTCATGCACCAGCCGACGCTGCGGCAGGTGCTGCTCACGCTGATCCGGCACCTGCACCTGCTGAACGAAAGGCTGGCGATCCAGGTCGAGGACGCGGGCCACCTTGTCATCCTGCGCGAAGAGCTGACCGTGTCCGTGGACGCGCGGCAGTCCATCGAACTGGCGATCGGCGTGCTCTACCGGATGTGCGAGGCACTGCTCGGGGATCGGTGGCAGCCCGCGGGCGTGAGCTTCACCCACGAGCCGCCGGCCAGCGAGGCTTTCCACCGCCGATTCTTCAAATGCCGCATCGAGTTCGATGCCGCTTTCAACGGGCTGGTGTGCCGGGCGGCGGACCTGGACGTGCCCAATCCGCGCGCGGACCCGGTGCTGGCCGAATACGCGCGGAAGATCATTGCGCAGGCCCCCGACGGGCGCCAGCGCTCCATCGACCAGGAAGTGCGCAAGGCCATCTACCTCATGCTGCCGACGGGGCATGCCACGTGCAAGGGCGTCGCGCAGGGACTCGGGACGAGCATGCGCACGCTGCAGCGCGAACTCGACGCGCACAAGCTGACGTTCAGGCAGTTGCTCAACGATGTCCGGCAGGAACTCGCCCGCCGCTACGTGGCCAACAGCCGCTACAGCCTGGGCGAGGTGGCCGCCATGCTGGGCTACAGCACGCACAGCGCGTTCACCCGGTGGTTCAGCGCCCAATTCGGCTGTTCGCCGGAATCGTGGCGCAGCCGCCCGGCCGTGGAGGCACGGCAGCCACGCGCCCGAAAGGGCCGGGCCTAGGCGGCAAGCGCGGAGGTGGCGCGCCTCAGCAGGCTCAGGTAGCCCGGCTGCACTTCCATCCGCGTGGTCGCACCCTGCCGCCGCAGCAGCCGGTGCGCCTTCGGCAGCGCCCAGCACGGCAGGTTGGTGAACATGTGGTGCTCGCAGTGGTAGTTGACCCAGTAGGGCGCCACCAGCACGCGCTCCAGCCAGCCGGCGTGCGTGGTGCGCGCCTGCCTGAGCGGGTCGGCCTCGTTCTGCGCGACCAGCGCATGCTCGGCGATGTTGCGCACGCGGCTCACGAGCGGCAGCCACGTGGCCATCGGCAGCAGCCACATCAGCAGCCACGCCCACCAATAGCCCGCGAGCGCGAAGGCCAGCAAGCCCAGGCCGTTGGCGATGAAGAAGCGCCTGTCTTTCGCGAGCTCGCGGCCGAACGCCTTGAAGGCCGACTCGCCCGGTGCCCGCTTGCGGATGCCCTCGGCGATATGCCCGAAGCGCTGCTTGTAGAAAGTCTGCCCGCTCAGGTCGCGCACCACCTTGCGCCACATCGATTCCCGCGTGATGGGGAAGGGCGCCGACAGCACCAGGTCCGGGTCTTCGGTCTGCTGCACGAAGCGGTGGTGCTGCAGGTGATAGGGGCGGTAGTCGCGCAGCGTCGACGAGCACAGCCAGTAGCCGACCCAGTCGTTGACCTTGCGGTTGCGGTGCAGCCCCGCATGCGCCGCGTCGTGCATGAGGATGAAGAGCCCCAGCTGCCGCGTGCCGACGACCGGCACCATGAACGGAATGGTCCACGGCCACACGATGCCCGCGAGCATTGCCGCGCCGATCACGCCCCAGCAATGCAGCACCAGCCACAGCCCCTTCCACGACGAACGCGTGGTGAGCGACTGCCACTCTTCGGTGGTGAAGAAGTCTTCGGGTTGGGCACGGGGAGCGGCGGCCATGCGTTTCAGTATGCGCCGGCGCGCGGGCCGTGGCACGCGGAATTCCCCGATGGGCAGGCTTGGCAGAATCGCGCAGCCACAACGCACCACAACCCGCAGAGGAACCCGGCCATGCCCCTCGTCACCATCCGCCTCGCGCGCCGCGAGCAACCCGCCACGCGCGAACAAAAGGCCGCATTGATCGCCGGCGCCACCAGGCTGATGCAGGACGTGCTGGGCAAGCGGCCCGAAGACGTGACCGTGCTGATCGACGAGATCGACCCCGACAACTGGGGCCAGGGCGGCGAGAGCGCCACGATGCTGCGGCAGCGCCGGCGCGCCGCGAACGGGTAGGTCGGCGCTACTTGTCGATGATCTTGCGCGCGAAGACTTCGAGGTAGTCCATCAGCCGGTCGCGCCCGCGATGGCCGCCGCCTCGTCGCCCGTCGCGATGCCCTGCGCCAGTTCGAGGTGCGCGTTGGCGCCTTCGACGATCTCGCCTTCGTGCTGGTAGGCGTACCAGAAGCGCCGGCACTGCACGATGAGCGGCACCACCGCCTTCACCGCCGAGTCGTTGTGGCTCGCCTGGTGGTTGACGAGGTCGAGCGCGCGGTCGGCCTGCATGTAGTCATTGAGGTCGCCCCGGCCCGCAGCCTCGACCATCGTCTCGGCGCAATGCACGATGGCCTTGCGCTGCTGCGCGGTGGCGCGCCGCGCCGAGCACGCCGCGATCAGCCGCTCGAGCACGCGCCGCGTCTGGATCACGTCGAGGTGGTCCGCCAGGTCGATGGTCGACACCAGCAAACCCCGGCGCGGCTGCTGCACGATGAGCCCGATCGACACCATGCGCATCAGCGCCTCGCGCACCGGCGTGCGGCCGAGCCCCGTGCGCTCGGCCAGGTCGGCCTCGGCGATCTGGCTGCCCGGCTCGAGCTGCATGGTGGACAGCAGCGTCTCGATGGCGTCATAGGCCACGTCGGCGGCGCGGCGCTTGGGCGGGGGGCGGGAAACGGTCTTCGGCGGGGCCATGGTTCTGTTCTTCGGATGCGCCGTCATTGTCGGGCGTCCTCGCCGGGCGCAAGGCCGGCCAGTGTCGCGATGCGGACCGGCGACAGCGGCGAGCGCGGCACGGGCGGCGTCCATCCGAAGAGAAATTGCGCGGCGTCGCCGCAGACGCGCCCCTGGCAGGCGCCCATGCCGCAGCGGCGGTGCAGCTTGGCGTCGGTCCAGCCGGTGCAGCCCGCCAGTGCGGAGAAGGGCACGTCTTCGCAGCGGCAGACGAGGGTGTCGGGCCGCGGCATGCGCTTGATGTCGTCGGCCAGCGCGAAGCTGCGGTGCAACTGGGCGGCGAAGGCGTTCCAGCGGGCGCGCTCGCCGTCGTGGGCTTTGGCTTCACGTTCGTTGCCGACGGCGGCATGGCCGGCGATGGCGCCTGTGCGAGCGCGCGTTCGCTGCCGCCGAAGCCCGTGCATTCGCCGGCGGCGTAGATGCCTTGGACGCTGGTGGCTTGCAGCGCATCGACGGCCAGGGCCTGCGCGCCGCCGCCCGATGCGGTGAGCGCGCAACCGAGCATCTGCCCGAGCTGCGTGTTCGGCGTGAGGCCGAAGCCGCAGGCGATGCGCTCGCACGCGATGTCGACCTCGCGTTTGTCTTGCCGAAGCCGCGCCGATTCGACCTGCGACGTGCCTTGCGCCGAGACGATGCGCGACGACGTGCGGTACTGCGCATCGGCCAGCGTCACGGCCTGCGCGGCCTTGCCCGGCCAGCGCGCCAGGCTCGCGCCGAATCGCGCGATCGAGGCGAACGACGCCTGCTCGGCAATGCGCAGCACCTTGGCACCCGCCGCGCGTGCCGTTGCGGCGGCAGCAAGCAGCAAGGGCCCGCTGCCCGCGATGACGATGCGCTCGCCCTCGACCGGCATGCCCGCCTTGATGAGCGCCTGCAGGCCGCCCGCGCCCGTCACACCGGGCAGCGTCCAGCCCGGAAAGGGCAGGAGCAGTTCGCGCGCGCCGGTGCAGAGAATGAGCTTGCGCCACCGCATCCGCGTCGCGCCTTCGGCGTCTTCGAGCAGCAGCTCGTTGGGGGCCGGAACAGCGACGGTGCGCGTGCCGCTGCGCACGCGGATGTTCGCGTGGCGCTCGAGCGCATCGCGCCATTTGCGCGCCGCCGGGGGCAACGCCGCACCGGGACCATCGCGCCAGATCTGTCCACCGGGCGCGGGGTTGTCGTCGATGACGACGATCGACGCGCCGCCCGGCGCCGCCGCCACGGCCGCTGCCATGCCGGCAGGGCCCGCGCCGACGATCAGCACGTCGCAACTGTCCGAGGCGATGCCCGTCATTCCAGCGTCTCCACGCGCATGCCTTCAGCACACACCGTCTGGCAGGCAAGCCGGCGCCGGCCGTCGACCAGCACGCGGCATTCCTGGCACACGCCCATGCCGCAGAACGGCGCGCGCCGCTCGCCCGTGACCGACGTGCGCGCCGCGCCCATGCCACCGGCCACGCGCAACGCGGCAGCCACCGAGCTGCCCGCCTTCACGCGCACCAGGTGGCCGTCGATGTGCAGCAGGGTGTGGACGCTCATGCCGTCTCCCGCAGGCCACGCGGCGCGTAGGGGGTCGCGTCGAAATCGGGCGTGGCGCCGGTCATCAGCGCCGCGAGCAGGTGCGCGCTGCCCGGCGCGGTCGTCACGCCGAGGCCTTCATGCCCGACCGCAAGCCAGAGCTTGTCGCGCCACGGATGCTTGCCCAGCAGCGGCAGGCCATCGGGCGACGCGGCGCGCATGCCGGTCCACGAGCGCACCGCATTGAGGCTCGCGAGCCCCGGCAGATAGTCGAGCGTGCGCTGGAGCATGCGTGCGAGCATCGGCGCCTCGACCGCGGGGTCTGTCGTGTCGAACTGGCGCGACGAGCCGACCAGCAGTTGCCCCGTGGGGCGCGGCTGCACGTTGAACGCGACCGAATCGCCGTCGCTGTGATGCGCGCTGGTCACGTAGCCGAGTTCGACGAGTTGGTGGTGCACCGTGCCCGGATAGCGATCGGTGATCAGCAGATGGCCCTTCTTCGGGCGGATCGGCAGTTCGGGGCACAGCGTCGTGGCCTGGATGCCGTTGGCCAGCACGATCTGCGGCGCGCTGCGGCGGCTGCCATCGGCAAGCCGCAGCGTGCCGTCGGCTTCGATGGCTTCGACCTTCGCGTGCTCGACGCGCACCGAAGCGGTGGCCTGCGCGAGCAGCCAGCGCGCCGCGTTCGGCGCGTAGAGGATGCCGTCGCCCGGCACTTCGAGCGCACCCGCGAGGCCTTTGCGCAAGGCGGGCTCGGCGCTGGCCAGTTCGCTCGCCGTCAGCAACCGGCTGTCGATGCCGTGCGCATGCAAACGCTGCTGCTTGCGCTCGGCCTCCGCCATCTCTTCGTCATTCGCCGCGATCCACAGTGTGCCGCATGCGCTGTACGCACAGTCTTCGCTCATGCGCGGCGCCAGCGCGCGCCATTGCGCGACCGAGCGGCGGCTCAGTTCGAGTTCGGCCGCGTTGTCGTCCATCACCACGAGGTGGCCCATGCCCGCGCCGGTAGCGCCGCCCAAGCGCGCATCGAGCACCAGCACTTTCCGTCCCGCTTGCGCGAGCGCATGCGCGCAAGCCGCGCCGACGATGCCGGCGCCGATGACGATGACGTCCGCGTCCATGCCGCCCGGTGTCAGAGGCGAATGCCCCAGCCGAACGGGTCTTCGTCGTCGATCAGCAGCGTGGCCTCGGCGCTGATGTGCGCACGGCCGCGCAGCGTGGGAATGATCTGGTCGCCGTCCATGGCGTAGCTGGCCTCGAAGCGGCTGCCGATCACGCTGGCCTGCGTCCACACGCGCCCGGCGCGAGCTTGCCGTCGGCCGCGAGGCAGGCGATCTTGGCGCTGGTGCCGGTGCCGCAGGGCGAGCGGTCGTAGGCGTTGCCGGGGCACAGCACGAAGTTGCGGCTGTCGGCGCCCTGGTCGTCGCTTGCGAAGAGTTCGATGTGGTCGATCTCCGCGCCCTCGGCGCCGGTGATGCCCTGCGCGGCCAGCGCCTTGCGCAGCGCAGCGGTGTAGTCGGTCAGCGCCGCGAGGTTGTCGCTCGCCACGCGCTGGCCATGTTCGCTCACCAGGAAGAACCAGTTGCCGCCCCAGGCCACGTCGCCGCGCACGGTGCCGTGGCCCGGCAGCTCGACCGCCACCTGGCGCAGATGCCGGTACGCCGGCACGTTGCGCACGCTCACCGAGCCGTCTGCGTGCAGCGTGGTCGTGACCGTGCCCACGGGCGTCTCGATCCTGTGCTCGCCCACGCCGATGCGCCCCATGTGCGCCAGGCTCGCGACCAACCCGATGGTGCCGTGCCCGCACATGCCCAGGTAGCCCGCGTTGTTGAAGAAGATCACGCCCGCGGCCGCGTCGGGCGACACGGGCGCGCACAGCAGCGCGCCCACCACCACGTCGCTGCCGCGCGGCTCCAGCACGGCGGCCGCGCGCCATTTGTCGTGGCGCTCGGCCAGCAGCGCGCGGCGCTGCGCCATGCTGCCGCCGCCCAGATCGGGAAACCCGCCGATCACAAGGCGCGTGGGCTCGCCGCCCGTGTGCGAGTCGATGACCTGGATGCGATGCATGTGGCGCCTTCCCGCTCGATCAGTAGCTGGCCAGCGGCACGGGCGCGGCGTTCTTGAAGGTGAACACCGTGATGGGCGCCTGCTTCATGTTGCCCTTGTCGTCGTAGGCGTAGGTGGCGGCCACGCCCTTGTAGGTGGTCTTGTAGAGTTCGGCGCCCACCTTGTCAGGGTCGATGGAGTTGGCCTTCTTCATCGACTCGCCGATGAACATGACCTGGTCGTAGTACGAAGCGGCGTACGCGTCGGCATCGACGTTGAAGCGCTTCTTGAACTTCTCCTTGAACGCCGGGCCGCTTTGCGCCTTCTCGAGGATGGAGCCGCCCTGCGCGCAGAACACCAGGTCGTTCACGGCGTCGCCGCCGAGCTTGCCGGTGGCGGGGCTGCACACGGTGTCGCCGCCCAGCAGCTTGCCGGGCACGGCGAGCTGCTTCATCTGGCGCGCCATGGGCGCGGCCTGCGGCGCATAGCCGCCGAAGAAGATGGCCTCGGGCGCCTTGGCCTTCATGTTGGTGAGGATGGCGGTGAAGTCGACGGCCTTGTCGGTCGTGAACTCCTGGCCCACCACGGTGAGGCCCTGCGTCTTCGCTTCCTTGGTGAACTCTTCCGCCAGGCCCTGGCCGAAGGCGGTGCGGTCGTCGATCACGCCGACCTTCTTGACCTTGAGCACCTTGGCCGCGTAGACCGCCATGGCGCCGCCGATCTGGTTGTCGCTCGCGATGATGCGGTAGAGGTTCTTGTAGCCGCCCTGCGTGACCTTGGGGTTGGTGCCCACGGTCGACAGCAGCACGCCGCCGTCGCTGTAGATGCGCGAGGCCGGAATGGCCACGCCCGAGCAGTACGGGCCCATGACGAACTTCACGCCGTCGTCCACGAACTTCTGCGCCACGCTCACGCCGGTCTTGGCGTCGCACTGGTCGTCTTCGGACACCAGCTCGAACTTCAGCGTCTTGCCGCCGACGTTGAGCTTCTTCGCATTGAGCTCCTCCACGGCCAGGCGCACCCCGTTTTCATTGTCCTTGCCCGCGAAGGCATTGGGGCCCGACAGCGGTCCGCTGTGACCGATCTTGACCACCTGCTCCTGCGCATGCACCTGGCCTGCAACGGCAAGGGCCACGAGGCCGAGAAACGAAACCATGCTTGCTTTTGTCTTCATGCTTCTTCCTACTGGTTTGGGGACGATGAAAAAACGCGGTGAGCCGCGGTTATTACATGACCGACTGGTATTGAACAGGCCGCGTCGCGAGCGCCTTCTTCACGATGCCTTCGATGAACTCGCGCTCGGCGCCGATGAGCGGCAGGCGCGGACGGCGCATGTGCTCGGTGCCCACGCCCACCAGCACGTCGATGAGCTTGAGGTTCTGCACGAGCTTGGTCGACACGTCCAGGTGCAGCATCGGCGTCATCCACTGGTAGAGCTTCAGCGCCTCGGCGAACTGGCCGGCCTTCATGAGGTCGTACAGCGCCACGGTCTCGCGCGGGAACGCGCAGCCCACGCCGGCCAGCAGGCCGTCGCAGCCGAGCGCCAGGCCTTCGTAGGCGAGGTCGTCCACGCCCAGGAACAGCTGGTAGCGATCGCCCACGGTGTTGCGCAGGTCGGTGATGCGGCGGATGTCGTCGGTGCTTTCCTTGATGGCCGCGATCCATTCGCAGTCGGCCAGCTCGACCATGTGCTGCGGCTTCAGGTCGACGCGGTAGGCCACCGGGTTGTTGTAGACCATGATGGGTTTCTGCGCCGCGTTGGCGATGGTGCGCACGTTGAGCATGGCCTCGCGCGCGTCGGCCACGTAGATCACCGAAGGCATGACCATGAAGCCGGCCACGCCGAGCTTGTTGGCGCCCTCGACGTAGCGCAGCGCCTCGCGCGTGCTGGTCTCCGACACGTTGGCCAGCACGGGGATGCGGCCGTCGGCCGCCTCGAGCGCGATCTTCGCGACCTGCAGCTTTTCTTCGAGCGACAGCGTGCTGGCTTCACCGAGCGAGCCGCAGGTGACGAGGCCGTGGATGCCGTTGCGGATCTGGAAGTCGATGTGCCGGGCCGTGCCTTCGGCGTCGATGCGCTCGTCGGCGTGGAACTTGGTGGTGACGGCGGGGAAGATGCCTTGCCAGCGGGGATTGCTCACTTGATCGCTCCTTGTGGATGTGCGGTGTGGAAGCGCCGCACTTTAAATATATTAAGGATATATCGTCAAGATATCCGTGGGGCAAGCGCTCTTCCACGCGTGGAGCTTGTGTGATATCGCGAGGAAGAGGAGGGGAGCGAGGGGAGCGCCGGCGGGCTACTTGTGCCCGTTGGCCGGGCGCAGCACGCCGCCCTTGAGCGTGACGGGCTTGCCGATCGGCGGCGCGGTCTTGGTCTCGACCGTGCGCAGCGAGCCGTTCTGCATGCGCACGCCGACTTCGTACACCGTGACCGTGCGCACGTGCTTCTCGATGGCATTGCCCGCGAAGCCGCCGCCGACCGCGCCAAGCACGGTGGTCGCGGTGCGGCCGTTGCCGTGCCCGAACTGGTTGCCGACGAGGCCGCCCACCACGCCGCCCGCGACCGCGCCCACGCCGGTGGTGCGCTGGGCGCGCTGCACCGGACGAACGGATTCGACCTGGCCGCAGACCGCGCAGGGCGGCG
>NZ_MOWM01000122.1 GCF_016082275.1 Variovorax sp. E3 | reverse complement strand
GTGATTCCCCTTCCAATTCATAGCGCCGAGCTGAGGCGAGCTCACATTTTCAGTCCCGCACGAAAAGAAGCAGGGCCTCGCGTCCGGCGCAACCTGTAGCGACGCAAGACCAGATGTTCGACGGTAGTCCAAGATCAGTCGGTTGACTTCTTCGGCGGCACTCCGTAGTAGGCACGGAACGCATGGGCAAAGCTAGCATAACTGCCATACCCCACGCTCCTGGCGACCTGGCTTCGCTCATCCTCAGCGCATGCGCGAACGCATTCGGCGTGGTCCCGAAGCGCCCCTTGAATCCCGCGGTAAGGATGTTGCGGTTCAGCCCGACCTTGCGGGCCAGTTCGTCGATGGTGCTGGGCATGGCCGGCACCATCGGCTCCATCGAGCCTGGCAAGCAGGCCGACTTCGCCCTCGTCGACCGTGACCTGCTGGCCGTGCCAGACGCGCAGGTCGCGGCGACGAAGGTTCAGTGGACGATGTTCGGCGGCAAGATCGTCTACAGCACGAAGTAGCCGCTGTACCGGGCGATCCCGGCACCCGGCATCACTTCTGGGCCATCGTCATGTAGTCCACCGTGAGCTGCGACAGCGTGCGCGTGCCGACCAGCAGGCTGGCTTCGTCGACGAAGAAGCGCGGCGAGTGGTTGGGTTCGGCCTTGCTCGCGTCCTGGCCCGGCGGCGTCGAGCCGATCATCACGAACAGGCCCGGCGCCTTCTGGGCGAAGAAGGAGAAGTCTTCCCCACCGGTGCCCTTTTGAATCACCAGGGCCTTGGCGTCGGGGATGCGCTGCAGGCTCGGCGCCATCTGCGCGGTGAGCGCCGGGTCGTTGACGGTGGGCGCGTAGCCATCGGGCTCGAAGCGCACTTCGGCCGTGCCGCCGCCGCTTTGCGCGATGTGCGAGGCGGTGTTGCGCATGCGGTCCATGATCGACTGGCGCATCCGTTCGTCGTAGGTGCGCAGCGTGCCGCTCATCTCGGCCGCGTCGGGAATGATGTTGTAGCGCATGCCGGCCTGGAAGGTGCCGACGCTCAGCACCGAAGGCTCCTTGGTGACATCGACCTGCCGGCTGGCGATGGTCTGGAAGCCCAGCACGATCTGCGAGCCCAGCACGATCGGGTCGACCCCGCTCCACGGCTGCGAGCCGTGCGTCTGCCGTCCCTTGACGCTGACCTTGAAGGTGTCCGAGCTGGCTGTGATGGGGCCCGGCTTGTAGCCGATCTGGCCGGTGTTCAGCGCCGAGACCAGATGCAGGCCGAACACCACGTCGGGCTTGGGCGCGTCGAAGGCGCCCTCGGCCAGCATGCGGCGCGCGCCGCCGATCTCGGCGTTGGGCAGTTTTTCCTCGGCCGGCTGGAACACCAGCTTCACCGTGCCCGGCAGTTGCGCCTTCATGGACGCCAGCACCTCGGCCACGCCCATCAGGATGGCCACATGGCCGTCGTGCCCGCAGGCGTGCATCACGTCGACGTCGGCGAAGCCCCACTTGGCGCGGGCTTTGGAGGCAAAAGGCACATCGACCTGCTCCTTGACCGGCAGCGCGTCCATGTCGGCCCGCAGCGCCACCACCGGCCCGGGCTTGCCGCCGCGCAGGACGGCGACCACGCCGGTCACGGCGACGCCTTCGCGCACTTCATAGCCCAGTGCCTTCAGATGCGCCGCGACCAGTGCCGCGGTGCGCTTCTCCTGGTTGCCCAGTTCGGGGTGCTGGTGAATGTCGCGCCGCCAAGCGATCACCTTCTGCTCGATCGCCTTGGAGCGCTCGGCGATCAGCGGATACAGCGCCTGGGCGGCCGCTGGCGCCGGCACGGACGTCGGCGCGTCCTGGGCGCTGGCGCACAGCGTCGAAACGGCGAGGACGATGGGCAGGCAAAGGCGTGCGTGGGGGCGGAGGCTGCGAGGCATGGTGTTTTCGTGAGGAGTAAGGAAGGAAGGAAGGAAGGAAGGAGGAAAGGAAGGGAAGTCCCGAGCCTAGGGATGCATCCGATTGGCATCCAATCGAATCTGGATACTTTGATAACCTTTGCTTATCACCATCAATGACCATCGCCCCTCAGTTCTCTTCCGCCGTCCTGCACGAGCGCCTGCTGACGCGCCTGCGATTGCGGCATCTCAAACTGATCGATGCGCTGGCGACACACGCCCACCTGCGTCGCGCGGCCGAGGCGGTGCACATCAGCCAGCCGGCGGCCACGCAGATGCTGCGCGAGCTCGAAAGCCTGCTGGGCCTGCCGCTGTTCGAGCGCCACGCGCGCGGCATGCGCATCACGGATGCCGGCCGGTTGCTGGCGCAGCATGCGCGCATGGCGATCGACGGGCTGCGCGTCGCGGCCGATGGGCTGTCGGCCTTGGCAGCGCATGAACATCGGCCGTTGCGTATCGGCGCCATCGATGCCGCCGTGGCCAGCGTGCTGCAGCCGGCGCTTGCGGCCTGGCAGCCGAAGCATCCCGCGCTGCGCCTGGTCATCGAGGAAAGCAGCATCGAGCGGCTGACGGTCGGCCTGCGCGGTGGCGTCTTCGACCTGGTGCTGCTGCGCCGGCCACCGGGGCAGGAGGAGGGACAGCACTTCGTGCCGCTGCGCAGCGACCGCATGGTGGTGATCGCCGGTGCCTCGCATCCCGCGGCGCGGCGAAAGCGCTTGAAGCTGCGCGATCTGTCCGACTCACGCTGGATCCTGCCGCCGCCGCACTACGCGGTGCGACGGGCGCTGGAAGCCGCTTGGGCCCAGGAGCAATGGACGCCGCGCGAGCACACCGTGCAGACCCTTTCACCACACTTGATGGCCAGCGTGCTGGCACAACCCGACGTGGTGGCGCCGGTGCCCCACACGATGCTGGATCGCATCGACCGGTCGGCGGTTGTCGAGCTCAAGCTTCAGATGGATGCGCCGATCGAGCCACTGGGCATGCTCTACCGCGGCGACGACGTCAGCGGTGCTTTGGCATTGCTGATCGATTTCCTGACCGCTCGCGCGACTGGCCGCCCCTGAATCAAAAGCGAGCCTGACGCAGCACCCGGATGCGACTTCGCCAAGAGGCGACCCGCATTTTTTCGCGAGTCAATGCTCGGCCCCCTTCCGGTCTGAAGCTTCAGGCTCAGCCGCTGAAAAGAAGGAGACGGACACCATGGAGATGCATGCCACGCCGCAGGACGCCCCCTGCGGCGCACGGGTGTGAGGCCTGGACTTGTGCCGCCTGCTGGACGGTGCGCAGATTGCCGCGTTGCGCGCGCTCTGGCTCGAACACCTCGTGCTCGCGTTCCCCGATCAGGATCTCGCGATCGAGGACATCGAGCGCTTCGCGCAGGCGTGGCACTCGGACCGAAGCTTTCTCGCGCATCCGCCGGCGGCCCACGGTGCTCCATGGCCATACCGTTCCGCCCGTCGGCGGCGACACCCTCTTCGCCAACCAGTACGCGGCCCGGGATGCGCTGCCGACCGAGCTGAAGGGTCCATGCCCGCTGGCTATCATCGACAAGAGGAAAATTCCCGCCAAGGAGGACACATGACGAGGGAGCAACATTCCGATGATTTCAAGCGCCAGTTGGTAGACGAAGCGCTGAACCGGACGCCACGCGGCGGGTTCCCCGAGCTGGAGGCACGGCACGGGCTGAAGCCGGGCACGCTGTTCGGCTGGGTCGATACCTACGGCCCGCCGAGCCCTCCCGAACCGTTCTCGGCACTGCATTTCTGGATCGGCACGACGACGATGTCCGACGAAGATTTCGGCGCGTACTTCGATGCCGGGCCCGACTACTGGTCGCACGAAGTCGAGGACATCGAGGCGTCGAATGTCGACCTGACCGGCTGCGGCTTCTGCGTCGACCTGGGCATGCGTTTTCTCTACGACGAAGACCTGCTGCTCGTCATCCGGCTGGAAGCACCGGTTGCGGTCGACGAACTGGTGGCGATGAGCACGCTCGAATCCGACAAGTCCGCGCAGGCCATCGTCGCCGCCTGCGAGGCCCGGCGCATCCACACCGCGAACGTCATGTTCGCCTACGCGGATCCGACCCAGTGCGTGGCGGACGCCGCAAAGCTCTACAACGGCGTGCCCTACATCGGGCTCTTCCAGAGCAAGGACGAAAAAGCCGGCAAGCGCGAACGCAAGTCCGCGCCCGCTGAAGCGACCAATGATGAAAGGCCTGTCGATGAAGAAACTGCTGCCGCTCGTGCTGTCCGCCTCGCTGGCCGTGTTCGCGTTCCAGGCGCCTGCCGCTGCGCGCTATCCGTATTCGGCGGCCGAAGCACGTGCGTTGCTCGCGCAGCTGGATGCCCACGTGATGGTCATCAACTCCGACCTCACGCTTATCCGCAAGAAGCCGTCGAACGAGTTCGACCTGTTGACCTACTACCCGCTGCCCCAGGCCAAGGTCGACGAGTACAAGCGCAACGGCCAGATCGTCAACACGCGCGACAGCATCGGCGACTTCGCCACCTACAGGGTCAAGGACTACGCGCTGGTCAACGAGAAGAACGAAAAGGTCCTGATGAAGGACAACATCAGCGCGCCATCGCTGCACGACTTCGCGCTGTGGACCTACGACAACGTGCTGAGCAGCCAGCGCGGCATCCAGGTGAAACTGGACAAGACCTTCGAGCGCCTCAAAGGCCACATCACGCTGGTGTTCGAGATGCCCGGGAACATCACGCGCGAGACTCGCGTGCCGATCGATCTCTCCTTCACGGACAAGGACCCACGGCCCGGCATCTGAGGCTTGCGCACTGCTAGCCCAGGGCTGCGCGCGGCTCGTTCGGTTGCACGGGAAATGCCAGCGTCACGCTGGTGCCGCCGTGGGATGCTGGCTCGATTCGCAGCGTCGCGCCGATCGCACCGGCCCTGAACCGCATGTTCTCCAGCCCGCGCCCCTGATAGCGCTCGCCCGCACCGCCATGCGGCGGCAAATGCGCGGGCCCCAGACCGCGCCCGTTGTCGGTGATTGCAATGACTGCCGCCGCCTCCTCGCCGCCCGGATGCGCGTGAACCGTGATCTGCGTTGCCTGCGCGTGCTTGAGCACATTGGTGAAGGCCTCGAGCAGGATGCGCTGCACGTGCATGACGGCGTTGGGTGAAAGCTCGCGCAGTTCGGGCAGATCCATCACGTCCCACATCACGCCGATGCCGGCCGCTTCCAGCCGCGACTGCAAGCGGTAGCGCAGCGTGGCCAGCACGGTGCTCAGATCGTCGTTCGCGGGCTGCATCGAGTCGATGGCCATGCGCATTTCGTCGAGCGCCAGTTGCACATGCTCGCGCAAGGCCCCGGGCGGCGTCTCGGGTCGCGAGGCCATGTTCAGCAACGCCACGAGTTGCGAGCCCACGCCGTCGTGGATCTCGCGCATGATCCGCTGCCGCTCGTCCGAGACGGCCTGCTGCTGCTGCTGCGCGCGCATCGCGTCGAAGGCCGCCGTCAGTTGCCGTTCTCGATCCTCGACCCGTTGCGCAAGGTCTGCGTTCAGGCGCTGGAAGCTGGCGGCCGTGCGGCTGTACCGCTCCGCGACCAGCCAGCCCATGATGGGCACGAACGCGAACATCGCGTGCTGCAGATAGGTGTGGCGCAGGCCGCTTGCACTGGAGATGCGCACCGCGAGAAGATCATGCAGCCCCGCGGCAATGGCCGCCGACAGCGCCAGCGTCAGGAGCCACGCGCCGGCACCGGCGCCCGACCAGGCACGCCGCGCGCACAGCCACAGGCAAGCCACGGCAATCGGCACGACGGTCATCAGGCCGAGCGTGAACAGGCCCGGCCTGTGAAGCGCGAAGGCAGACGCCGTGAGCACGGCGCCGAGCACGATCGCGGCGTCCATGCAGCGGTCCAGCATGCGCGGCGACGGCCCCGTGGCCAGCACGGAAAAGCGGCACATCAGCGCCATGTGCGACAGGTAGCAGATGCCCGCGATGGCGCCGAGCCAGGGCCATGCAACCGGAATGTCCGGCCACGCGCGATCGATGATGCGCAGCGTTCCGAACAGCGCCCCCAGGCTGAACCAGCCGTACATCGGCAGGCGCTGCCTCACCCACAGCGCGCCCGTGAAGATGCCCATGCCGAGCAGCCCCACCGCGAAGACCAGGAACGCGATCTCGCGCCAGCGGCGGTTCGCGTCGTAGGCATCCTCGATGAGCGCCTGCGGCCCGTAGTGCAGCACGGACAGCCCGCCCAGGCGTTGCGCCTGGATCGTCACGTCGACGCGGAGTTCGTTCGGCCGGTCCCCGTACAAAAGCTCGGCCGCACCACGGCCATCACCGGATGCTTGGACGCATCGAACAGCGGGTTCCCAAGCTGTCCCCAGTGCTGGACCATGCCGCCGTTGATGCGCGCTTGCACCTGGCTTCCCACGCGCGAGAACAGCAGCGCCATCGGCTCCGAGCCCGCATGGGGCGGCAGCGTGATGCGATAGGTGGCGGCACCGCCAAGTCCGGGATACTGCGCGTCCCAGCGCTTGGCAAGGTCCACCGGTCCTTCGTAGGGAGTGCCCCCGTCGGGCCTGAGCACGGCCTGTGCCGAGTCCAGCATCAGGATCGCGCCGCCGGGCTGGGCGGGCGGCGCCATCAAGGCGACCGCGAAGACGGCGACGATGAGCGCGATGACGGCCGCCAGCGGCCAGCGCCCGAGGCGCGGCGACAGCCGTGGCGCCGCTGCGAGGGTCGTCATTGAAGACGAAACCCCGGGAGCCCGGGGCATGGTCGTTTGCTGCAGTCCTGCACGTTTCTCATACCTCGCCTTGGCCTCGAGCATGGCAGTCTTGTTCGGGGCATTCTCTCCCCGGCGCGGCATGTTGTCAGAGTTTCGGGCGCCCGGTCAACCGTGGCTTGCGCGCCCTGCCCCCATCAGCAAGGTCTTGGGCTCCCGGTACGCGTTCATTCCCCAGCGCCCCATCTCGCGCCCGAGCCCCGAATGCTTGAAGCCGCCGAACGGCGCGCGCGGCTCGTGGGCCAGCGTGTTGACGAGCACCCGGCCCGAGTCGATCTGGCGCGCCACGCGCTCGCAGCGTTCGATGTCTTGCCCGAGCACGAGCGCGCTCAGCCCGTAGCGGGTGTCGTTGGCAATGGCCACCGCGTCGGCCTCGTCGTCGTAGGGAATGACGGTCAACACAGGGCCGAAGATTTCTTCCCGCGCAATGCGCATCTGGTTGGTCGCGCCGGTGAAGATCGTGGGCTTCACGAACCAGCCCTTGTCCAGCCCTTCAGGTCGCCCTTCCCCGCCGGCCAGCAGCGTCGCACCCTCGGCGACACCCAGGCGTATGTAGCCCTGCACCCGCTCCCACTGCTTGGCGCTGACCATGGGGCCGATGTCGGTGTCGGCCTCGCCGGGGTTGCCGGACTTGATGCGCGACACCGCCTCTTTCGCCACCTGCTCGAACTCGCCCAGACAGCACACGCGTGTGCGGCATGAAGCGTGCGCCGCACTTTGTTGCGAGAGCAGCCAGCCCCGCGGCAAGCGACGAGGATGCGACTGGCCCGCGTTCCGCTCGACCAAGCCATTCGTTAAGACCGGACATTGCACCGAGAACGAATACGCTCCTGATGGCAAACGCCGGTTTGCGACCAGCGGCCCGATCCTGGCCAACGGCCCGCTGCTTGCCGACGGGCTCAGGTCTTGCCCTGATCAGCGTGTAATTCGTCGAGGATGTCGAGGAACAGCTCCACGCGACGCGTCAGCGGCCGGGACGCTTCGGTGATCGCGCAGATCGTGTTGCGAAACACCGGCCCCTTCGACAGGGCTTCCAACGCATGGCGCTGCGCCACCAAAGCGGCATAGTGCTCCGGCAGCAGCCCGGCGTAGTTGCCGGTCGAGACCAGCACCCCGATCGCTTCCAGGCCGCCGGCGTCGGGGCCGCGTTCGAAGCCTTTCTCTGACAGCGCCTGCTCGACGAAGGGCTGAGGGCGGTAGACCAAGGGCAGCGTGCGCTGGCGTGCGCGTCCCACGTCCTTCGCGACATAGACGCGATGGACTTCGACGAACAATGTGCGGTAGTCGAACACGCGTTCCTTCTTGTACATCCCCCGGATCGCCACCTCGACCCGACGTTCGCGCAGCGCCTCGCTCAACTGGGCGAAGGTCATCACGGTGAGCTCCGGCTTGACGTCGGGTGCGCGCCGCCGGAGCTCGGCCAAGGCCTCCGGAATGCGGCATTGGCCGTGCGTGATCAGGTGTTCGACCATGCCGATGGCCAGGGTGCCCGATAGCACCCCTCGCACCGCGTCGATCTCCGGGCGGATGCGCTCCAGCGACTTCAGCGCGTTGGACGCCAGGTCCAGCGCGACGAGGCCGGCTGTGCTCAGCTTGAACCCAGCCGGCCCGCGTTCGCAAAGCCGCACCCCCAGGCGCTCCTCGACCTCCCGGACGTGGCGGCTGATCGAGGCTTTCGACATGCTGAGCCTGTGTTCAGCGGCGGCGAAGCCGCCCGCCTCGGCCACCGTACAGAAGATGCGAAGCGAGCGCAGGTCGCGCTCATTGAAATCGAGTCGGTTCATGGTGAAGGTATTGTTTTCCGGAACCATACTGCCAAAAGAATCATTTTTCATGCGAGAGGGCGAGCGCTAAATTAGGTCGCACAACAGACCTATATGGAGCAGACAACATGATCCCCTCCCATCGACGCCATGCGATCAAGGCCGTGATCTTGACCGCCCTCGCCGCCTGCCTGCCCACCCTGGCACTGGCCGAAGGAGGCAGCCTGGCGGACATCAAGGCTCGTGGCCAGCTCACCGTCGGCACCGAGGCCGCCTACGAGCCCTACGAGTTCATCGAGAACGGGGTGGTGGTCGGATACGGCCGGGACATCCTGGAATACATGGCCCACAAACTGGGCGTCAAACTGGTGCAGCTCAACCTGCCATTCCAGGGTCTTCTGCCGGGTTTGATATCACACAAATTCGACTTCGTGGCCACCAGTGTCGGCATCACTGAAGAGCGCGCCAAGCGCTTTGCCTTCAGTCGCCCGATCGGCATCGTGCGCTCGATGCTGGTCGTCAACGCAGCCAACAAGGCACTGGCCAAGCCCGAGGACGCGCTAGGCAAGGTGGTCGGCACGCAGATGGGTTCGCAGGCGCAGCCGGTTGCGCAAGAGTTCGAGCGGCAGCTGAAGGCCACCACCGGCAAGGGTTTTGCCGAATTCAAGCTTTTCCAGGCCTATCCCGATGTGAGCGTGGCCCTGAGCAATGGCACGCTCGACATTGGTGTGCTGCCTTCCAACGTGCTAGGCGTGCAGATGCGACGCCAGCCGAACGCCTTCAGGACCATCGGCGAGGTGGGCGAGCCCCGGCTTCTGGCCTGGGTGGCAAACCCGAAGGACGAAGAGATCCGCAGCTTCATCAATAGCACTTTGGAGGAGATGCGCGTGAACGGCAAGCTGGCCACGTTGCAGAAGAAGTGGTTCGGCGACACGATGGTGCTGCCGATTGCGGACTATTTGCCCAAGGGCGCGCTCTGAGCGCCATTCGGATCCGGACATGATCGACTGGCTCACCGCGCATGGCGCACTGCGGCCCTTCTTCGATGGTGTGCTGCAAGGCGCCGGCGTCACCCTCTACACCAGTGGGCTCGCATTCCTGATTGGGCTCGGGCTCGGCCTGTTGCTGCTGGTGCTGCGGGTCAGCGGCGGCGCGGCGGTGCGCGCGCTGGTCGCAATCTACGTGAGCGCCATCCGCGGCACGCCCCTGCTGATCCAGCTGCTGATCGCCTACTACGTGATCCCCGCGCTGTTCGACATCACGATCTCGCCGGTGGCGGCGGGCGTGCTGGCGCTATCGCTCAACACCGCAGCCTACGGCAGCGAGATCATGCGCGGCGCGCTATCGACCATCCCGCGCGGCCAGACCGCGGCTGCGCAGGCACTCGGCATGAACTCCTGGCACGTCTGGCGCCACGTCCTGCTGCCGCAGATGTTCCACCGCGCCATCCCGCCGCTGACAAACGAATACACGGTGCTGCTCAAGGCCTCATCGCTGCTGTCGATCATCGCCGTCAACGAACTGGCGACCGTGGCGCGCAACGCCACGCTGCAAAGCGACCTTCCGCTTCAGGTTTTCTCAGCCACCGCGGCAGTCTATTTCGTGATCCTGCTGTGCGCCTCGTCGATCTCCCGCGGCATCGAGCGCCGCTTTGCCAAGGTGCTGCCAAATGTCCATTGATTTCGACATCGTCCGGCAGTCCCTGCCCGCGCTATGGCAGGGACTGAAGCTCACGGCGCAGGTCAGTGGCATTGGCATTCCGCTGGGCGTCCTTCTGGGCACGATCGCAGCGTACATGGCGAACTCGAGAACTGGCTGGCGCGTTCGGTGGCGCTCGGCTATGTCGAGCTGGTTCGCAACATCCCCTTCCTGATTCTGGTCTACCTGTCCTTCTTCGGCCTGCCCAAGCTGGGCTTGCAGGCTTCGGCGTTCTACATCGCGATCGGCACCACAGCCTTCTACACTGGCGGCTACTTCTGCGAGATATTGCGCGCCGCTTTCCGCAGCGTTCCCAAAGGTCAGCTGCGCGCGGCAATGTCGCTGGGCATGTCCGCCTGGCACGTCCAGCGCCTGATCGTGATCCCGCAGATCTTCGGCTTCCTGATTCCGCCGACGGTCAGCCTCACGATCATGATGTTCAAGGACTCGGCCGTGTTCTCAGTGATGAGCCTGCCCGAGCTGACCTACCAGAGCAACCTCATGACGGCGGACACCTTCGCCTACCTCGAAGTGCTCGGCACCACCGCCCTGATCTATTGGGGCTGCAGCGTCCTCATGGAGGCCCTTGGCCTTGCCATGGAAACGCGGGTGCGGCGCTGGAGCCATCGCTGATGGCCCTTCTTTTCAACACTGACTGGAGATTCCCAATGGAAAAACTGACCGCTGCGCCACGCACCGGGCATGCGACGCTGCTCTATTCCGAACTGGTGACCGATCTGGAGAACCTGCAAGCCGATATCGCGGTGCTGGGGATGCCTTTCGGTTCGGCCTATGGCGCCAAGTCCTTCACCAACGACCAGACCAATGCGCCGCAAGCCATTCGCGACGTGACTGACCGTATCGTGCGGGCACCAGACCACTACGACTTCGACATCGACGGCCCGCTGCTGCAAGGGCGCTCCGACATTCGCTTCGTGGATTGCGGCGACGTCATTCCTGACCTGACGAAGCCGGGCGACCACTACCGGCGGGTCGAGCTCGCGGTGCGCCAGATACTCAAGGGCGGAGGGCTGCCCATTGTGCTCGGCGGCGACCACGGCATCACCACGCCGGTGCTGCGCGCCTTCGACGAGATCGGGCCGATCACGCTGGTTCATGTCGACGCCCACCTCGACTGGCGCGACGAGGTCAATGGCGTCAGGGAAGGCCTGTCGAGCCCGATCCGACGCGCATCGGAAATGAAGCATGTGGCGCGTATCGTGCAGATCGGCCTGCGGGCTCAAGGCAGCGCACGGCCCGAAGACTTCGAGACCGCGCGCCGCTGGGGCGCCGAACTGATCAGCGCCTACGAACTGCACGATGTCGGCATGGACGCAGTGCTCGCGCGCATTCCCGATGGCGGCAACTACTACCTGTCGATCGATGCCGACGGCATGGATCCGACCATCATGCCCGCGGTCGACGGCCCGGCTCCGGGCGGCATGAGCTTCGTGCAGGCCCGAAGGCTGATCCACGGTCTGGTCCGCAAGGGGCGCGTGGTCGGCATGGACATCGTGGAGATCCAACCCGCCAAGGACAACGCCAGCAAGCTGACCTGCGTGACGGCCGGCCGCCTGATCGTCAATCTCATCGGGTCGACCATCAAGGCCGGCTACTTCGACAAGTGATCGAGATCCAGAACGTCTCCAAGTGGTACGGCAGCTTCCAGGTGCTGACCGACTGCACAGCGAGCATCCGCAAGGGTGAGGTGGTCGTCGTCTGCGGTCCGTCAGGCTCGGGCAAGAGCACGCTGATCAAGACCGTGAATGCGCTCGAACCCTTTCAGCGCGGCGATGTGTTGGTGGCCGGGGTCTCGATCGCGGACCCGAAGACCCATCTGCCGCGCTTGCGTTCGCGCGTCGGGATGGTATTCCAGCACTTCGAGCTGTTCCCGCATCTCTCAGTCACCGAGAACTTGACGCTGGCCCAGATCAAGGTGCTGGGCCGCGGCGCCGACGACGCGAAGACGCGCGGGCTGAAGATGCTCGACCGCGTTGGCCTGACGGGGCACAAGAACAAGTACCCGGGTCAGCTCTCGGGTGGTCAGCAACAGCGCGTCGCAATCGCGCGTGCGCTCAGCATGGACCCGGTCGTGATGCTGTTCGACGAGCCCACGTCCGCGCTCGATCCCGAAATGGTCGGCGAGGTGCTCGAGGTCATGGTGCAACTCGCCAACGAAGGCATGACCATGATGTGCGTCACGCACGAGATGGGCTTTGCGAAGCGGGTCAGCGACCGCGTGATCTTCATGGACCAAGGCAGAATCGTCGAGGATTGCGAGAAGGAGGAGTTCTTCGGTCGCCCGGACGCACGCTCGCCGCGGGCAAAGGAGTTCCTGTCGAAGATCCTGCAGCACTGAGGGGAATTTCGCGTCTCCGGGTAGGTCGTCGCGCGACTCTTGGCATTAGTGCGCCACGATGTACTGCGGACAGTTGCTCAGGAACAGCACGACGGGATCGCCCTTGTTCACACCCAGGGCCTGCAGGCTGGCGGCGAAAGCGTCGCTGGCGCGGTCCAGGTCGGACCAGCTGAGCACCGCACCGTACCAAATCAGGGCCGCGACGTCGGGCCGCTCTCGCGCATGCATGCGCAGGGCTGACACCGATCATTGCGCAGGGTAGCGGCAGAGAACGTGCGGAATCAGCGGCACTTGGCATCGTAGTTCACGACGTTCGGCAGGTCCTGCTCGCCCGCGGTAACGAGCGACAGCGTGCCGGCCGCGCTGGTGTAGCTGAAGCTGCAGTACGCGAGGCCCGTTCCCGCGCAGGACTCGGCCTCGACGAGGCCGCGCTTGATGAATCCCGCCTGCCGCGATTCACCATCCGCCTTGGCACGCACAGGCCGCCAGCCCTTGTCGGCCAGCGCCTTTCGCGCCTTGTCGATCGGCATGCTGTAAACGTTCGGCACCTTGGCGCGGCCCTGGCAGACCGAATCCTCATCGGCCACCTTGGCCAGATGCAGGGTGCCGTCGGCCTCGACACGCAGGTCGCCCACTGGCGAGGCAACGATGTCGCCGTCCCACAAGCGCACGGCACCGCCTTCCAGCGCGGCCAGATTGCCAATGGCGGTGTCTTCTGCCGACTTGCCATAGGCCAGCGCAAGAAGCCTGTCGCCATCGAACACCGCCACATTGCCCTGGGTGATGTGGCAAGTGCCGCTGGTACCGGGTTGCATCCGGCCGGCGAAGCTGACGGCGCGATAGGTGCCCAGCGGCACATCGGCCATCACCGCCCAGCCTTGCGCCGCCACCGACCTGGCCGCCACCGACTTCGGCTGGATCACGCGCCATGAGCAACCGTCGCGGTCATTGGCACCGCCGCCCGCCTTGGGCAGGCTGCTGAGCGCCTTCATGCGGATGTCTCTCAGCTCGGACTGCACGCGCGGTGCGGATGCGTTCGTTGCCGCACCCGGTTGCGCAAGGGCCGGCAATGAAAGCACGAGACTGAACGCGAGCGTCGCGCCCAACGCGGCAGGTGCATTCAGGAGATCCGGGAACGGGCGTGACAGCATGGCGAGAGATGCGTAGGAGGTGTATTTCAAGGCTCGGCGCTCCGGGGGTGGATCGCGTGCATTTTTGCCGGTAGAACGGATCGAAGGCGCGGCTGAGACAGCCGGCCATCGAAGCGTAACCTTTCCGGGTGGACGCTGCCAATCGGTGTGCTCACCGATTGATCGGGAGCCCCGAAAGAATTCCATCTCGAGACCAACAGCCAGCATCGACCAGATCGCCCGCAGCCTGGATGGCGTTGTTCCGCACGGGTTGCCTGCGTATGACTCGAATGTCTATGCCGCGAAGGTGGACGCGGCATGCGGATGTCACCGACCCGGACAGCAGGTAGATGACCCTCAGCCCCGGATCCTCGGACGATATTTCAGCAACGCTGAACTATGGGATTCTGGTGAAAACACAACAAATAAAGAATAGATGCCTGCTACCCGAGGCCCGCCATGCGGCGAGGACTCCGCCGCGCCTCGTCGTGCAATGCGATCCGCATCTCCCCGTGCGTTGTACAAAATAAACAGCCCGGCGCCGGGCATCAGATTGCACTAGCGCGCCTGTCAGGTGGGCGGATGGCCCAGTCCAGCCCACCAGCCCGCGTGCAGCCACACAGAACAGTCGACAGGCACCCTATGCGGCCATGGTGCTCACGTGGAACGACGGCCGATTCTTCGCCCACGGGACGGCAGCTTCTAGCTGTGCCGCCAGTTGAAGCAATGTCGCTTCATCCCCCATGGACGCCACGAACTGCATGCCCAGCGGCAATCCACTGGCGGTCGTGGCCAGGGGGAGACTGATCGCGGGCTGCCCAGTCATGTTGTACAGCGCTGTGAATGGCGCATGGCTGAAGATGGAGTGATAGAAAGCGTCGGCATCCAGCTTGGCATCGTCCGAGTTCAGCGTTCCAAGCAATTGCGGTGGCGCAGCCATCACCGGCGTCAAGAGCAGGTCGTACCGGGTGAAGAACGGGGCGACCTGCCTGCAAACCGAATTCATGAGAAACAACGCGCGTTCCAAGTCGAGCGCGGTGTAACCCGTCCCTTCCTGGAAGCACTTCCAAATGCAGGTCTCCAGATTCGCCGGGCTGGGCTCGCGGCCAAGCAACGCCGCCAACGCCAGGCATCCACTGGCAAGTGAAGAGTTCCAGAGAATCTTGTTCGATGCGTGGAACGTGGCCTCGTCATATTCGGGCCGAGCTTCCTCGACAACGTGCCCCAGCGATTCGCAAAGTCTGGCCGTGCTCTGCACAGCCTCGCTGCACTCCGCGTCGACTCGGGCATGCCGACCTCCATAGGATGAGAACGCGATTCTCAGGCGCCTGGGCGGCCTACCGAGAGCGGTTCGGTACGGTGCGGAAGGAGGCGCGATGGCGAATGGATCCCCAGAGCCGGCACCCTGAACGGCGTCCAACAGTGCCGCCGTGTCTCGAACACTTCTTGTCAGCGCGAACTGCACACCGAGGCCATGCAATGGTGCTGCCAGCTCCGGCCCAACGGGGGTGCGCCCCCGAGTCGGCTTCAGCCCGACGAGGCCGCAGTGAGCGGCCGGAATGCGGATCGAGCCTCCGCCATCCGTGGCGTGGGCCATGGGAACGATGCCCGCTGAAACCGCTGCACCAGCGCCGCCCGATGACCCGCCGGCGCTCAGGTCCAGGTTCCACGGATTTCTCGTTGGCCCGTACATGACTGGTTCAGTCGTGACATTGAAGGCCATCTCGGGAATGTTCGTGCGCCCGAGCGTGTTGAGCCCGGCCGCGCGAAACCTCGTCATCAGGTGCGAGTCCTGAGGCGCCGGCGGTGCGCCTTCGAGCAAGCGGCTGCCCATCTCGCAGGGCAGACCTTCCACCTGCAGCCCGATGTCCTTGACCAGAAACGGTACCCCGTAGAACGGACCGTCTTTGGGGTTCCGTTCCCAGGCCTTTGGCCAATCGGGAACCTTGCCGACGACTGCATTGATCGTCGGGTTGACCACGCTGATCGCATCCAAGGCGCATTCTGCCAACTCAATCGGAGAGACATCTTTGTTCCGAACAAGCTCGGCAAGTCCGAGCGCGTCGTAGTTCGCGTATTCTGAAAGCTTCATGGTTTGGTTTTTTTCGAAGGAAGAATTTGTCGAAATCAAGCAGCGGACAGGTAGGCCCCATGGAGAATTTCGGGCTTGCGGATCGAAGTCACAACGTGGCGGCGGCGCGCAGTGAGTGTTGATTGAGTTCGGGCGCGTCGCGACCGCCTTGCAGTTGGTCCAAATCCGGTGGACTGGGGGCCGGAGGCAGCGCACGCTCGACCATCGCAGCGATGGCCAGCAGCCGACGGTCCCCACAAGATGGACCGTCTAGCTCAAGACCGATGGGCAGGCCCGTGGACGCGAGGCCAGCGGGCAGGCTGATGCCGGGAATTCCGGCATTGCTCCCGGGATCCGTGTTTCGGATGTAGGTAGGAAATGTAGGCACCCGACGGCCGTTCAACAGGACCGAGTGGTCTTCCCCGACACGGCTCGCCGGCATCGGTGCCGTCGGAAAAACAATTGCATCGAGCCGATGTGCGGAGAAACACTCGGCATATGCGGCTTGAAGATGCACTCTTGCATCCAACGCCGCGTGATACGCGTTCCCCGAGATTTCGAGTTCGCGCCGCTGCGCAAAAAGATGAGCAACGTCGGGGCTGCTGATGCCCGCCACGATCTCCTCGAGCGACAGATCGTAGCCACACTCGTTGAGATAGTGCGGCATGTCTCTTGCCATCTCGTGGAGCACCGCGGCCAGGCCGATTTTCTGGTTCCACAAATTGACGGATCCGAGGCTGATTTCTACGAGCTGCACGCCGGCACCTGCCAACGCGCTCAGCGCCGCCTCGATGACCGTCTGGACGTTGCTGTCGAGGCCTTGGAAGAACGGTGCGCGTGGGACGCCCAAACGGATCGCCCTTGGCTCGAGTACTTCGAGTGCTTGCCTGTGCCCGGAGAGTATCTCGTCGATCAGCGCCACATCTTCGACCGAGCGTGCAATGGGACCCACCACATCGCGCGACCGCGATACTGGAACAATGCCATCTCCGGGATAACGACGCACGGAGGGGCGGAAACCCACTACGCCGCATAAGCTGGCAGGCAGGCGGACCGACGCACCGGTGTCGGTGCCCAGGGCGGCTGGAGAGACGCGTCCCGCAACTGCGGCTGCAGAGCCCCCGCTGCTACCGCCGGCGATCATGTCGATGTTCCAGGGATTGCGAACGGGTCCAGACCAGCAGTTGTTCGATGTGACGCCAAGCGCCAGTTCATGCATGTTGGTTTTGCCGCCCGGTATGGCGCCCGCGCTGAATAGCGCTTGCACAACGGACGCGTTCGTTCTCGGAAATCTGGAACTCAGCCCTGCTGTGCCCGCCGTCGTCGGAAGCATCACGGTGTTGATGTTGTCCTTGATCGCGATCGGCATACCATGCAAGGGCCGCAGTGCTGCTTCGGCATCAGCGCGGTCGGCTTCCCGTGCCAGCGCGAGCATGGCGGACGCGTCAAACGAAACAAAGGCGTTCAGGCGCGCTTGCCGCCCGGCGCGCCTCAGCAAGTGGGCGACATACTCTTCGCAAGAAAACAAGCGCTTCTGTAGGCCTGCGGTCGCCTGCTTGATCGTAAGTTCGTGGAGTTCCAAGAGCAGCCTTTCCGATATCGGTCGGGCGATTCTGGGAGTCGCGGGCATCGCAATCCATCCTCAGGAATGAGGACAGGGCAAACCTGAATGCGGGAGGTCACAGAACAGCAGGAATGCTATTCTGTCGGGGCTGCCAATAGTGAGGCACTGCTCATGATCGTTTCCACAACCCAAACGCGCGCCTTGTCAAAGCTGATGGTCGCTTTGGCCGAGCCTTGTTCCGAGGCGGAGGTGCGCACGAGGGTCGGCAAGCACCTCCTGGAATTGCTCGAAGCGGACTATTTCGCCTCCTACACGTGGGACCCGCTGCGGCTACGGTTCGCCAGCAGGATATCGCTGAACATGTCCGACAAGAATCTGGACGCGTACGACGCCTACTATCAGTTCAGAGACCCGATCACGGCGCCGCTTCGCGATTTGCACGCACCATGCCTGGTCGAGCAGGTGATCGCCCAAGGCGACTTGGTCCGCACCGAATTCTTCAATGACTTCCTTCAACGCGACGGGCTCTACTGGGGGGTGAACCTTTATGCCTGGGATGGCAAACACAATATCGGCGACATGCGTATCTGGCGCAGCAAGAAGCGGGATCGATTCGAGCCCAGCGCCCTGGAACTGTTGAAGATCGTCGAGCCTGCGTTTTCCGCCGCGCTCAAACGCTGCAAGCAGGTCACCCCGGCACAGAAACCCGAAACGCCTTCTCGCTCAGGTGCTTTGTCTGATAGGGAGAGAACGGTTGCGCAACTGGCCGCGCTGGGTTTGCCTGACAAGGAGATCGCGCAGAAGCTGGGTATCGGGTTCACCACTGTTCGCACTCACCTGGCGCGCGCTTTTCAGAAACTGAACGTGGACAATCGCGTTCAGCTCGTTGCCCGCATGATGAGTTTGCGCAGCGGCACACAATAAGCTCGCGCGCGCGGCCTCACGAAGCCTAGGATCGAGTCGCCTGATCCTCTAAGTAGCACGGAAGTCGCATCCACCAACGAGCTCGCGGTCGAAGAAGTAGCTGCCGCATATGTCGTGCACAGCGGGGGCGCGCCGGTGACGATCGACAGGTTGTTCGGGTTGGTGAACGACGGCACCACGCAGTCGGCCAGCAAGTCGGCGCCGCTGTTGCGCATGCGCTCGATATACGGCGCCACGCCGGCCGCGATGGCCGCGTCCAGGTAGGCCGGCTCACAGCCGTCGACGCACACGACCACGACGGGTCGGTTTATCCAGCGGTAGCTGCGGGCGTTGACTTCCAGTGATTCGGAGCCTTGATGCTGTCCGCCAACGCGCGCACGAGATCTTCCACGGCAGTGTTGCGCGGTCGGTAAGCAGGCCGGTACATGCCCAGTTCCGTGCGAAACGGATGCTCGAGCGGTCGATAAGCGAGATCGCCCCGGCCATAGTGCGCGGCGCTCAGGTCTTCCAACACCGCGATACCTAGGCCCGCCTCGACCATCCGCCAAGCCATGCGCGAGGAGTCGACATGCATATGGACGGCGATGGCATGCCCGATGTCCAAGTTGGTGTCCTCGTGTGAATCGACCAGGCTGGGCAGCTTCAACGCGATCACGGACTCGTTCTCCAGGTCCTTGAGCCGAACGCGCCGTCGCTTGGCCAAGGGGTGTTCCCTGGGCAGCAAGCACCCCAACCGCAAGGGCACAAGGGGCTCGAATGATCGCTGGCCGATGTCCCGCACCTTCATCGCAATACCCAGATCCACCTGCTGCGTATCCACCCACTCCAACACCTGCGCCGTATTGCCCGTCTCCACGGTGCAAAGCACCCGGGACTGAGGACCGAAGGTCTGCCGCAACGCATTCGGCAACAGCAGATCCGCAGCTGACGCGACGGCGCCAATCTGCAGATGTCCTCGGAGGGAAGTTCGCATATCCGTCGCCAACTGGTTGAGTACCTGCAGCGAAGCGCCGACACGGTTGACCTGATCTAGCAGCGCGCGCGCCTCGAACGTGGGCTGCAGGCGATGGCCTTGCCGCTCGAACAGCGCGTACCCAACGTCTTCCTGAAGTTGCTTGAGCTGCTTGCTCACCGCCGGCTGGGATATGTGAAGACGGTTAGCTGCTTCAGTCATCGTTGTCGACTGCAGGACCGTCTGCAAAAGCTGTATGTGGTGCAGCCGAAATGGGGGTCGGGCCATGAGGCGCCTCCGGTGTACGGGCCAGCATCAAGCATAACCGCAGGTTTGGAAATGCTGAACTAAATGTATTGGAGTTATCCGAACCCGGCTCCTAGCATCCCTCCCATCACAAAACAGGAGACGCTCTGATGTCTTACTTCCCTCTCCACCGCCAGGCTTGCGCTGGGATCTGCCCCCTCGCAACAACAGCCGGCGCAGCAAGTGCACGGCGCTGTCCCAACAAGCCGGCACGCTGGGCCGTACCCTTCGGCGCCGGCGCTCCTTCGGACATCCTGGTCCGCGCAATTTCGGAAGCAACGGGCCGTCGGCTTGCCCCGCAGATGATCGTGGACAAGCGCTCTGACGCTGGCTCCAGGTTCGACACCGAACGGGTGTTGCGCTCCCCGCTGTTGGCTGCACATTGCCGCTGACGGAGCTGCCCGTGGCCATCGCTGCTCAAGTGCTGACCCAAAGCGTCAGGTACGCCCCTCTGAAGGACTTCGAGCCGATCCGCCTGACAGATGGCTCGAACGTTGCCTCTGACGCCAGCGACAACGTGAAGGCCTGCACCGTGGCCGCGTTCATCAGTGATGCGAAGGCCATTGAGAAAGAGACGCGCATCGGCTCAGGCGGCAATGGATCGCCGCCTCACCTGCTGGCGAATGTCTCTGCGCACGCGGCAATTTCAAGGTGGCGCATCCCGGCAGAGTGCAGCCCGTGGGTTCGGCCTCGCACGCTCGCAACTTCTGCGTCCACCGACATCCCACCATTTTCCTGAAACCACACAGCAACTGATATGTCTGATCTCTCGACCTTGAGCAGCAACGCAACCGCCGCAGAAGCCACCGAAATCGAATCGATCCTGGAGCTCACGCAGCGCCTGATCGCCACGCCGAGCGAGAACCCGGGGGGCGACACCATAGCGATCGCCGCAGTGGCGTGCCACGCCCTCACCCACCCCGCTATCGAGATCGAGACCTACGAACCGAAACCGGGATGTGTGAACGTCGTGGCACGTGTTCACGGCGCACATCCGGGACCGCGCCTGGTCATGAACGGGCATCTGGACACCTACCCGGTCGGCGCGCGCGAGTTCTGGACCCAACCGCCGCTGGACGGCCTTCGCGAGGGTGATCGCATTTATGGCCGCGGCGCTGGCGACATGTGCGCTGGCGATGCTGTGCTCATCACCGTGCTGCGCAGTCTGGCCGACCGCCAAGAACAACTCCACGGCGAAGCCGTGCTGACCCTGGTTGCCGACGAGGAGACTGGCGGACGCTTTGGTTCGGCGTGGCTCATCGACAACGTCGAACACTGCCGCGGCGATTTCGTGGTGAATGCCGATGCCGGACATCCGAGAGTCGTGCGCTACGGCGAAAAGGGCGTGATGTGGCTGCGCTTGAACAGCCTGGGCAAGGCCGCCCATGGCGCGCACACTCATCTGGGCGACAACGCCTTGGACAGCCTGATGGCCGCTGTGCAAGCCGTGCAGACCCTGCGAAACCGCGAGTGCGTGATCGACCCCATCATGCGCACCGCCATGCATGACGTCCAGTCGATTTCCGAGCAAGTCGGCGGCAAGGGCGAATACGACAATTTGTGCGGCATTACCGTGAACGCGGGCGCGTTCCACGCTGGCCTGGTTCCGAACTTGGTTCCGGGCAGTGCCGAGGCGATGCTCGACGTCCGTTTCCCCGGCCCGCTCTCCATCGCGGACATCAAGAAGCTCATCGGTGAAATTCTCGAAGCGCACCCGAAGGTCACGTGGGAAGTCATGCCCGGTAGCGCGACGGAACCGGCTTTCACCGATCCGAACCACCCGCTGGTGCTGACATTTCTCCGTCATGCGCGGGCGCTGGCCTACCCCGACGCGGTGGCGAATATGCGCATCGGCCTCACCGATACGCGTCTGTTTCGCTTGGCCGGTATGCCCGCTGTGGTGTACGGCCCATGCGCGCATGGTCTCGGAGGGCCCGACGAATACGTCACTGTGCAAGATGTGCTGAAGGTGTACCGGGTGCACCGCGCCGTCGCGGAAGAACTGCTGGGCCTCCAAGGCGTGCGAACGATCGCACGGTTCAGCGAAGCTCTGCCCGCTGGCGAGCGCGTGGGCGCTCTCAGCAATGCCGGCGGGAGTCATCGTGATTGACGGCAGCACGGCCTTCGGCTTGGCCGGCGCGGCGTTCGGCGCGGGAGTACTCAACGCCATCGCGGGTGGCGGTACGTTCCTCACCCTGCCAGCACTGGTGTTCGCAGGCCTGCCGATGGTTGGTGCGAACGCCACCAGCGCCGCGGCGGTGATGCCCGGCTACGTCGGCGGAGCCATCGGCTTCTGGAAAGAGATGCTTCTGATCGATCGCCGCAGGTTGGTCATCATGACCATCGTGACGGCTGTCGGCGGCGTCGCGGGGGCCGCGCTGCTCTTAATCACGCCCGACAAAGCCTTCAAGGTCCTCATTCCCTGGCTGCTGCTCTTCGCCACGCTGTTGTTTGCGATCAACGCGAGGCCTAAGAAACCTCGGGTGGGCGTGCATTCGAACAGCGCGATGAATGCAAATGACACGGCACCTGTGCGGCGAGCCTGGCATAGCGCCGCCCTCGGCGCAGTCGCGGCCTACGGCGGCTACTTCAACGGCGGCTTGGGCATTTTGCTGATGGCCGTGCTTTCGGCAAAGCGCAGCTTGTCGCTGAACACCGTCAACGGCCTAAAGAACTACCTGTCGGCGCTGCTATCGCTGATTTCCATCGTGGTGTTCGCGTATGCAGGCATCGTCAATTGGCGCGTCGCTGCTTGGATGATGGGTTTTTCAATGCTCGGAGGCTTTGTCGGCGCGCGGCTGGCCAAGCGACTGCCCGCACGCATGGTCTACGCCATCGTCGTGCTCACGGGTTTAGGAATGTCCGCAGTGTTCTTCGGTCGCTTATGAACAGCGATCCCTAGCACTTTTCCGACCTGCTGGTCGCTGTGCGTGGCCATCGCGCCTCCCACTCCTTCGACGCTGCGCTCGAAGCTGCAGCGGTATCTGACACCCGGGGACGTTGTCCACCCCCTCGGTTGCCGCGGTCACCTGACCTTCACTTCCAACACGGACCACCCTTTGAAAAGAGGAGACAACCATGGCTTCCAACAGCACAGACACACTTACGCCCGAAAAACGGGCGTATTTCCGCAAAGTCATCGCGTCCGCACTGGTCGGCAACATGCTGGAGTTCTATGACCTGTTCATCTATGGGTTTTTGGCAGCCTACATCGCCGCCGTGTTCTTCCCTGCCGCCGATCCGTTCACGTCGTTGCTGGTCGCGCTCGCCACCTTTGGCGTGAGCTACTTCATTCGACCGCTGGGTGCACTGATCATCGGCAGCTATGCGGATCGGAACGGTCGCAAGGCCGGCATGATGCTCACGATCTGGAGCATGGGCGTCGGCACGGCAATGATTGCGTTCGCGCCAAGCTATGCCACCGCAGGTATTGCCGGCGCAATCATCTTGGTAGCCGGCAAGTTGCTGCAGGGTTTTTCTGCTGGCGGCGAATTCGGAACCTCGGTGTCCTTCGTGACTGAGCATGCGCCGCGCAACCGCCGTGGATATTTTGCAAGCTTCCAAGTGGTGGGCATCGGAATGGCCACCGGGATGGCCAGCGTGATCAGTCTGGGCCTCACCTCGCACTTCGAGAAGAGCGCCATCCTGGACTGGGCCTGGCGCATTCCGTTCATCCTGGGGCTGATCATCGTTCCCTTTGGCTATTGGCTTCGCAAGAGTCTCGATGAAACCCCTGCATTCCTGAACAGCAGCCAGGTCGAGAGCCCCGTCAGGTCGACCCTGACCTCGGCGAAGGCCCGCATCGCTGCGGCCATCGGCATCTACTCGCTGGCGGCCTCCACCAACTATCTACTCGGCGTGTTCATGCCGCTTTACGCACAGCGCGAACTCGGCTTGTCGCCGGCCGACTCCATGTGGGGTGCGATCGGCTATTCAGTCGCGCAGATTTTCTTGCCCCCTGTGATGGGGGCACTCTCTGACCGCATGGGGCGCCTGCGCATGATCACCATCGGCACCGTGCTGACCGGCGTCTTCAGCCTACCGGCCTTTCACTTCATGATCGATAACCCCACGGTGCTGAACTACACGCTCTGCGTCACGGGGCTTACCTGCTGCGTGATGGTCTTCCAAGGCGCGATGCCCTCTTTCCTATCCGAACTATTTCCCAGCAACGTGCGCACCACCGGCTTGGCGTTGATTCACAACATCAACTTCACGGTTGTCGGTGGGCTGTCGCTGCTGATCTGCACCTGGCTGGCCCAGCATACCGGCAGCAAGATGATTCCGGCCTACTACGTGATGGTCACGGTCGGCGCCGCGCTGCTCTGTATCAGCTACTTCCGCATGCGTTCATTCAGTTCGGCCGGTGCCCCCGACGTATTGGACCCCGCATGACGTCACCCGCACGGGGGCCCAAGGTTTCCGTGCGCTCCGAGGCACAGCGCCGACCTGCCATCGCTTCATCCATGCGATACGAGCCACCGCTTGCATTTCTGCAACAAATCGAGCCGCTGAGCGGGTCCTGACGACTCCTGAACCATGACTTTGAAGAAAATCGCCACGACTTTGGCACCGGCTGCCGTTGGCCCTTATTCCCAGGCGATCGAACACCAAGGCTTGCTTTACGTATCTGGCCAGTTGCCATTGGACGCGCAGTCCGGCCAGATCGTCGGCAAGACGGCGGCCGAGCAGGCAACGCAATGCCTGGAGAACCTGCGCACCATCGCCGTGGCGGCGAACACCAGCCTTGCACGTACAGTCAAAACCACGGTTCTACTCACCGATCTCAGGGCGTTCCAAGCGGTCAACGAAATCTATGCAAGCTACTTCTCCGAGCCGTTCCCGGCGCGTGCCTGCTACCAGGTCGTCGCGTTGCCCAAGGGAGCTGCGGTCGAAATCGAGGCGGTGATTGCGCTTTAACGGCGCCTATATCGCAGGCCTAGGGAGAAGCAAACGATGCTCGTGTCCACTCAAGGCGCCAGAAGGCGCCATGGGATGCTGCCGGTCTCATAGACACCGACCTAAGCTTTTTGAGCTTTCTCGAACTGTATAGGGCTGACGTAGCCGAGCGTCGAGTAACAACGCGTCGGGTTGTAGAACCGCTCGATGTAGTCGAACACATCGGCGCGGGCCTGTTCCCTGGACCGGTACACCTTTCTGGCTA
>NZ_MOWM01000121.1 GCF_016082275.1 Variovorax sp. E3 | reverse complement strand
CGTCGGCCTGCTCGACCCGAGCGCCGCCCCCGTCGACACCGCGCAGCCCGAGTTGATGCTGCGCGACGCCCACGCGCTCGACCTGCCCAGCATGACCGCCGTCTGCGGCTGCGGTGGAGGCGAGGCCGTGCGCGAACTGCTGCCACGCGTGCTGGCGACCGCCGCCGCGCTGGTGCTCGACGCGGACGCGCTCAATGCAGTCGCGGCCGACAGCGCGCTGCAGGCGCAACTCGTCGCGCGTGGAAAAAATGGAGCCCCCACCGTGCTCACGCCGCATCCGCTGGAAGCGGCGCGCCTGCTGGGCTGCACGGTCGACGAAGTCCAGGGCGACCGGCTGAAGGCCGCGCGCGAACTCGCCACGCGCTTCGGCGTGGTGGTGGTGCTCAAGGGATCGGGCACGGTGGTGGCCAACGCCGGCCACAGGCCGCCGGTCATCAACCCGACCGGCAATGCCCGCCTGGCCACCGCCGGCACCGGCGATGTGCTGGCGGGAATGATCGGCGCCGCGCTGGCGTCGCGTCAGCCCGCCTTCGAGGCGGCGCAGGAAGCCGTCTGGCGGCACGGCCACATCGCCGACACATGGCCGGCCGACGCGGCCCCGCTGACAGCCGGCACGCTGGCCCGCCGCGCGCCCGTCTGACGTTTTCTAGCCGCGCCCGACGAAGGGCATCTTCGTCGCCATGATGGTGTGGAACAGCACGTTGGCTTCCAGCGGCAGGTTCGCCATGTAGAGCACCGACTGGCCGACGATCTTGACGTCGATCAGCGGCTCGATCGCAAGTTCGCCGTTGGCCTGCGGCACGCCCTTGGCCATGCGCGAGGCCAGCTCGGTCATCGCGTTGCCCACGTCGACCTGCCCCACGGCGATGTCGTACTTGCGGCCGTCCAGCGATGCGGTCTTGGTGAGCCCTTCGACCGCATGCTTGGTCGCCGTGTACGCCGCCGAATTGGGGCGCGGCGCGGTGGCCGAGATCGAACCGTTGTTGATGATGCGGCCGCCGCGCGGCGTCTGCGCCTTCATCGTGCGGAATGCCTGCTGGATGCAGAAGAACATGCCCGTCAGGTTGATGTCGACCACGCCCTGCCACTGCTCGGGCGTCCAGTCCTCGAACGGACCCGGCGGGTTGCCCACGCCGGCGTTGTTGAACAGCAGGTCGACGCGGCCGAAGCGCTCGACGGTCGCGCCGAACAGCGCCTGCACCGACTGCGCCTTCGACACGTCGGTCGGCACGGAGAAAACGCGCGCACCGGCGCCCGACTCTTGCGCCACCTGTTCCAGCGGCTCCAGCCGGCGCCCTGCCAGCGCGACGCTCCAGCCGTCGGCCAGCAGCGCCAGCGCGGCGGCGCGGCCGATGCCCGAACCCGCACCCGTGACGATCGCGATGCGGCCCTTGTTGTCTTCAGCGCTCATGCTGTCTGTCTCTTTCTTTTCGGAGGTTGTCGATGATGTTTCGTGTGGCGTGACGTCAGCGGCGCGGCTTGCGCCCCTTCATCTTGTTGGCGGCCTTCTTCACGGCCGACTTGAAGGCCTGCATCGCGGATTGCGGCCCGGCCGTGGCCGAGGTGCCGCGCTCGCCGCGAGGCTCGGCGCTGGCGGCGTCGGCCTTGTGGCGCGAGCCGCGCTTGGCCGACGCCTTCACCGGCGTTCCGGACGATGACGCACCCTTGTCCTTCATGGCGCGCGCCGTCAGGTCCTCGCCTTCGCGCACCAGGCGGAAGTCGATCTTGCGGCCGTCCAGGTCGACGCGGCTGACCTGCACCCGCACCCGCGTGCCGATGGCGTAGCGGATGCCGGTGCGCTCGCCGCGCAGCTCCTGGCGCATCTCGTCGAACTTGAAGTACTCGCCGCCGAGCTCGGTGATGTGCACCAGGCCTTCGACGTACATCGCATCGAGGGTCACGAAGATGCCGAAGGTCGTGGCCGCTGTGACCACACCGCCGTATTCCTCGCCGAGGTGCTCGCGCATGTACTTGCACTTGAGCCAGGCCTCGACGTCGCGGCTGGCTTCGTCGGCGCGGCGCTCGTTGGCGCTGCAATGCAGGCCCGCGGCCTCCCACGCCAGCACTTCCTTGCTGGGCGCGACGGTCGCCTTCTGCGGCTTGTTGGTCGGCGCCTTCACGCGCGACGCAAGGCGCTTGGCCAGCTTGGCATGCGCCTCGCCCGGCGTCGGCAGCATGGGCAGCTGGTAGCGCGTCTTCGTGAGAATCGCCTTGATCACGCGGTGAACGAGCAAGTCCGGATAGCGACGGATCGGGCTCGTGAAATGCGTATACGCCTCGTAGGCCAGGCCGAAGTGGCCGCTGTTGATCGGCGTGTAGATCGCCTGCTGCATCGAGCGCAGCAGCATGGTGTGGATCTGCTGCGAGTCGGGCCGCTCCTTGGTGGCCTCGGCAATCGCCTGGAACTCGCCGGGCTTCGGGTCGTCGGTGATCGACAGGCCCACGCCCATGGCCTTGAGGTAGCCGCGCAGGATTTCCTTCTTCTCCGGCGTCGGGCCTTCGTGCACGCGGTACAGGCCCGGGTGCTTGCCTTCGGCGATGAAGTCGGCGCTGCAGACGTTGGCCGCGAGCATCGCTTCCTCGATGAGCCGGTGCGCCTCGTTGCGCGTGCGCGGCACGATCTTCTCGATGCGGCCGGCGTCGTCGCAGATGATCTGCGTCTCGGTGGTTTCGAAGTCGACCGCGCCGCGCTTGCCGCGCTGCTTGAGCAGCGCCTTGTAGACGTCGGCGAGGTTCAGCAGGTCCTTGACGCGGTCCTTGCGCTTGGCCGCTTCGGGGCCGCGCGTGTTGCCCAGGATGGCCGCCACCTCGGTGTACGTGAAGCGCGCGTGGCTGAACATCACGGCCGGGTAGAACTGGTAGGCGTAGACCTCGCCGTCGGCCGCGACCAGCATGTCGCACACCATGCACAGGCGCTCGACCTCGGGGTTCAACGAGCACAGGCCGTTCGACAGCTTCTCGGGCAGCATCGGAATGACGCGGCGCGGAAAGTAGACGCTGGTGGCGCGGTCGTAGGCGTCGATGTCGATGCCCGAACCGGTCTGCACATAGGCGCTGACGTCGGCGATGGCAACCAGCAGGCGCCAGCCCTTGCCGCGGCCCACCTTCGCGGGCTCGCAGTACACGGCGTCGTCGAAGTCGCGTGCGTCTTCGCCGTCGATGGTGACGAGCGGAATGTCGGTCAGGTCGACGCGACCCTTCTTGTCGGCGGGGCGAACCTTCTCGGGCAATGCCTTGGCTTCGGCCAGGCACTCCGCGGAGAACTCGTGCGGCACGCCGTACTTGCGCACGGCGATCTCGATTTCCATGCCGGGGTCGTCGATCTCGCCCAGCACTTCCTTCACGCGGCCCACGGGCTGGCCGAACAATGCCGGCGGTTCCGTGAGCTGCACGACGACCACCTGCCCCACCTTCGCAGGACCGGTCGCGCCCTTGGGAATCAGGACGTCCTGTCCGTAGCGCTTGTCTTCGGGGGCGACGAGCCAGATGCCGCCTTCGTGCAGCAAGCGACCGATGATCGGCTGCTCGGGGCGCTCGACGATCTCGACCACGCGCCCCTCGGGGCGGCCGCGCCGGTCTTGCCGCACGACACGCGCCTTGACGCGGTCCTTGTGCAGCACCGCGCGCATCTCGTTCGGGGGCAAATAAATGTCTGCTTCACCGTCATCACGCTGCACGAAGCCGTGCCCGTCGCGATGTCCTTGAACAGTTCCTTCGAATTCATCCAGCAAGCCGCTGGAAGTACCATTATTTTTGATATGATCTCCTTCTTTCCTGAAATTCAAAACGCAGTTGCTTCTGCAACTACGTGGGCCCAGATGGCGGAATTGGTAGACGCACTAGTTTCAGGTACTAGCGAGTAACATCGTGGAGGTTCGAGTCCTCTTCTGGGCACCAAGTTTATACAGACCTTTACCAGGTCATCCGATTCAAGCCACCGGTCTCCGGTGGCTTTTTTCATGCGCGTTTGAATCTGCATCAAACGGGCGACGCGATCGTCAGATCGCGGTCCTTGGCGGCAACCACGCACGCACGATCGAGCCCACTCACATCGAGCGGAGCACCGACAGCACGACCGAGATCGAACAAATGCCAAAATTTCGACACGCCGAAAAAGGCGCTCCAAATTTGTGTATATAATCGCAGTCTTCGCTGAAAAGCGGAGATTGCCCAGATGGCGGAATTGGTAGACGCACTAGTTTCAGGTACTAGCGAGTAACATCGTGGAGGTTCGAGTCCTCTTCTGGGCACCAAATTCACATTGACCCCCGCCAGGTCATGTTCCGAAACAAGCCACCGGTCTCCGGTGGCTTTTTTCTTGTCCGTTCGAATCTGCATCAAACCGGCAGGGCGATCAGGTCGTGGCCTTCGGCGCCCACGATGCGCGCGCGCGTGAACTCACCGACCTTCAGCGTCTTGCTGATCTTCTCGGGCGGCAGCAGGCGAACGATGCCGTCGATCTCCGGCGCATCGGCGTACGTGCGCCCCACTCCACCCTTGCGGCCCATGCCAGGCGCCGAATCGACCAGCACCTGCATCGTCGAGCCGATGCGCTTTTGCAGCTTGGCGATCGACACGGCCTCGGCCACTTCCATGAAGCGGGCGCGACGTGCTTCGCGCTCGGGCTCCGGCAGCATGCCGGGGATGTCGTTGGCCGTTGCGCCTTCCACAGGGCTGTAGGCAAAGCAACCGGCGCGGTCGATCTCCGCTTCGCGGATGAAGTCGAGCAAATGCTCGAATTCCTGTTCTGTCTCGCCGGGAAAGCCAGCGATGAAGGTGCTGCGGATCACGAGCTCCGGGCACACCTCGCGCCAACGCGCCAGACGCTCCAGATTCTTCTCGCCGCTGGCCGGGCGCTTCATGCGCTTGAGCACATCGGGGTGGCTGTGCTGCAACGGCACGTCGAGGTACGGCAGCACCTGGCCGCTCGCCATCAACGGAATGATTTCGTCGACGCTCGGGTACGGGTACACGTAGTGCAGGCGAACCCAGGCGCCATACGGCTCGGCGATTTCACCCAGCGTGCGAACCAGTTCCAGCATGCGTGTCTTGACGGGCTTGCCGTCCCAGAAGCCGGTGCGGTACTTCACGTCGACGCCATAGGCCGAGGTGTCCTGGCTGATCACCAGCAGCTCTTTCACGCCGCCTTCGAACAGCGCCTTGGCTTCGCTCAGCACATCGCCCACAGGTCGCGATACGAGGTCGCCGCGCATCGACGGAATGATGCAGAAGGTGCAGCGGTGGTTGCAACCTTCGCTGATCTTCAGGTACGCGTAGTGGCGCGGCGTCAGCTTCAGGCCGGCGACGCCGAAGGTGTTCGGCACCAGGTCGATGAACGGGTCATGCGGCTTGGGCAGGTTCGCGTGCACCGCGTCCATCACTTCCTGCGTGGCGTGCGGGCCGGTCACGGCCAGCACGCTCGGGTGCATCTGGCGCACCAGATTGCCGCCCTGGTCGCCGGTCTTGGCACCCAGGCAACCCGTGACGATGACGCGGCCGTTTTCGGCCAGCGCCTCGCCGATGGTGTCCAGGCTTTCCCGCACGGCATCGTCGATGAAGCCGCAGGTGTTGACGATCACCAGGTCTGCACCTTCGAAAGTCTTGGCGGTCTGATAACCCTCGGCACTCAGCTGGGTCAGGATCAGTTCGGAATCGGTCAGGGCCTTGGGGCAGCCCAGGCTCACGAATCCGACCTTGGGGGCGGTCGGCGTGGCCGTACGTTCGGGGGAGGCAACTTCGCTCATATGCCTCTATTGTCCCAGCTATCGGTGACAGCGGGGCGCCCATCGAAAAACCTCCACCTTCCGCCGTGGTGCAAGCACCCACGGGCGGCCGCGCGGCACTCAGGGACGCTTGATGCCAAAGGCCCCCAGCACCTGCTCGGTATTTTTCTGCATCTGCTCCTGCATTTGCAGGAAGACGTTTTTCGATTGTTCGACGTAGTTGCCCATCAGGCCCTGCAGCATCGGCGACTGCATGCTCATGAAGCGCGACCACATTTCCGGCGTCAGGCCCTCGGCCTTGTCGGCCAGCTGCGCCTGCACCTCGGTCATGGCCTGGATGTTCTTCTCGAGGTAAGGGCCCATGTAGCCCTGCATCGCCTGTCCGTAGAAACGGATGATGTGCGCCAACACCTGCTCGGTGAACATGGGCGCGCCGCCCGCCTCTTCTTCGAGAATGATCTGCAGCAGGATGCTGCGCGTGAGGTCGTCGCCCGTCTTGGCGTCGCGCACCACGAACTGCGCGTTCTGGATGACCAGCTGCTTCACCTCGGCCAAGGTGATGTACGTGGATGTCTCGGTGTCGTAGAGCCTTCGGTTGGGGTACTTCTTGATCACACGCTGTACCGGCTTGACCCCGGACTTCTTGCTCTGCACTGCGGACTCCTTCACATGGACGCCCATGTCATCGGATGATTCTAGGGAGCGGTTTTGCTGCATCGCGACAAGGTTTACCCTGACCGCGCCCGCTACTTTTTTCAGTCCGGCGATGTCGCGTACTCCGCACCGCAAGCATGGCAAGACGCCGTTTCGGGCCGCTCTTGCGCCGCCTCGCGAAAACGCAGCGGGGTTTTCTGTCCGTAGACCACCCAGCAACGCGGGCAATGCTCCTGCCCCGAGGTCGGCAGATAGGCGCGGGCGCGCTGCTCGGCGCGCTCTTCGGTCAGCGGCATGCCCTGTCGTTGGGCGCGCGCCACTTCGCGCGCGGCCATGGTGTCGGTGCGACCGCTGGCGTGATCGTTGATGCCGTAGACGGCACGCGCAAACTCGAGAGGAGCCTGCCCCATCAGCACCGCCAGACGCTTGTCGGCAAGTGCCCGATCAACATGCGTTGATCGCGTATGTATCGGATCGCTTATCAAGAAATTTGGAAATGGATTTCAGAGTGACCAAGGTAGCACAACAACATGGCCATGATTAGTTCTCCATCACCACAAGGTGGCGGCAACCACACGACGCCCGCGTGCTTTTTTGAAAAGCATTCAAGGTAGATCGAGGGTGCGACAAGGGCAGTAAGAAGAAAAACTGCCAGCTGCTTTTTGCAGCTGCAGTTCCCAAGATTTCCCATGAGTTCTGAAGACTGGTCTTCTTCAGAGGGAAAAATTGGTAGGCGCGATTGGACTCGAACCAACGACCCCCACCATGTCAAGGTGGTGCTCTAACCAGCTGAGCTACGCGCCTAAGGATGCATTCGAGAAGCATCTATTGTAGCAGGAGAAATCACGCTTTTTAGCGACGACGCGCAGATCGCACACCAATTACTGCGGTGACCACGCCAAGCACCTGCGTAAGCCGCGCGGCATCGGCGATTTCAACGGTGAACGTCATCCACGCCGTGCCCTTGATCGACTGCGTCTGCACGCCGATCACGTTCATCTTCTCGCGCGCGAAGACATCGGAGATATCGCGCAACAGGCCTTGGCGGTCGGCCGCTTCCACGGCCACGTCCACGGCGTACACAGGCGCCTCCGAACCCTTCTTCGGCGCGCCCCATTCGACATCGATGACGCGCTCGCCATCCTTCGCGGCCATCGTGCGGAAGTTGCTGCAGTCGCTGCGGTGGACGCTCACGCCATGGCCGCGCGTGACGAAGCCGCGAATGGCATCCGGCGGCGCGGGCTTGCAGCACTTGGCGAGCTGCGTCATCAATGAAGACACGCCCACCACCAGCACGCCGCCCTTGCCCGACTTCTCGCTGCCGCGCGCCTTCTTGATGAGCACGCCGTCGTCGGGGCCGGGCGCGGGCTCCGGCGGACGCAGCAGCGTCTCTATATTGCGCAGCGAGAACTCGTCCTTGCCGACGACTTCGAACAGATGGTCCGCCGACTTGAAGCCCAGCTGCGAGGCCAGGTCTTCGAGCCGCACCGCCGTCTTGCCTTCGCGCTGCAGCAGCTTCTCGACTGCTTCGCGCCCACGCGCCACGGTCTCGTGCGTGATCTGCGCGTTGAACCATGCACGCACCTTCGCGCGCGCACGATGGCTCGCCAGGTAGCCCAGCTCCGCATTGAGCCAGTCGCGCGAGGGGCCGCCTTCCTTGGCCGCGATGATCTCCACCGTCTGCCCGTTCGACAGCGGCGTATTCAGCGGCACCATCGCGCCGTCGACACGGGCGCCGCGACAGCGATGGCCCAACGTGGTGTGCACCGTGTACGCAAAGTCGACCGGCGTCGCGCCCTGCGGCAACTCGACGATCGCCGCATCGGGCGTCAGCACATAGATGCGGTCGTCGAACAGGCCCTGCCCTTGCAGGCCGCCCGACAGGTCGCGCTCCCACGCCAGCAGTTGGCGCAGCACCGCGATCTTCGCGTCGTACTCGCCGCTGGCCCACACGCCCGCGTAGCCCTTGTGGCCCGCTTCCTTGTAGGCCCAGTGCGCGGCCACGCCATGCTCGGCGTGGTCGTGCATTTCCTCGGTGCGGATCTGGATCTCGATCGGCTTGCCCGGCTTGCCGTCGACCAGCTCGCGCACCACCGTGTGCAGCGACTGATAACCGTTAGGCTTCGGCCGCGCGATGTAGTCGTCGAACTCTTCGTCGATGGGCTGGAAGTGCGAGTGCACCCAGGCCAGCGCCGCGTAGCAGTCCTTCACGTCGGACACCACCACGCGCAGCGCGAGGATGTCGAAGACCTGCGCGAAGTCGAGCGACTTGCCGCGCATCTTCTTGACGATGCTGTAGATGTTCTTGGGCCGGCCCTGCACCGTGGCCTTGACACCTTCGGCCTGCAGTTCTTTTTCCAGCTGCGAGCGCAGTTGCTCGATGTGCCCTTCGCGCTCGATGCGCTTCTCGTCGAGCAAGCGGGCAATCAGCTTGTAGGTTTCGGGCTCGAGGAAGCGGAAAGAGAGGTCTTCGATTTCCCACTTCACCTGCCAGATGCCCAGCCGGTTGGCCAGCGGCGCAAACACCTGCAGCGACTCGCGCGCCACGCTCTCGGGCGCCGGTTGCTTGCTCGCGGCCGCGTGGCGCAAGGTCTGCAGGCGCGAAGCCAGCCGCAGCATCACCACGCGCAGATCGCGCGAGAACGCCAGCAGCATCTTGCGCACGTTCTCGGTCTGCGCACCCGCGCCTTCGATCTGGTGCCCCTGCGAGGCCGAGCGGGCCTGCTCCTGCACGCGCACCAGCTTGGTGGTCTCGACCGCGAGCGCCGCGAAGTTGTCGCCGAACACCTTGGCGATCACTTCCTGCGGGCGGTTCAGGTGCTGGCACGAATAGACCAGGTAGCTCGCGGCCTGCATGGCCTCGGAGCCGCCCATCTTCGCGACGATGGCGGCCACCGCGTCGGCATGCGCGAGCGTGTTCTCGCCCGTGTCCAGCTTTTCATCGGCGATCAGCGGCTCGGCGAACGCACGGGCGCGCGCCAGCATGTTCTCCATCACGGGCGTGCGGTCGGCCGTTGCCGCGGACAACGGGTAATCGACCATGGCCGCTTCGGTCATGGGCGCCGTCTGGAGACTCGAAGAATCGCGCTTCACGCTTCACTCAATCCAATGAATCGATCAATCGAACAGGAAGCCGGTGACGACAGCGATCTGCGCGGGGTCGACGAAGGTCGGCGCATGGCCCACGCCCTCGAACTCGACCAGCGTGGCGTGGGGGCCGCGCTGCGTCATGGCCAACGCCGTGTCGCGCGACAACAGGTCGGACACGGCGCCGCGCGTGATGAGCGTGCGCGCCTCGATGGCGTCGTACAGGCCCCACATGATCGCGCCGCCCTGCGCCGCCGCTTCGGGCGTGATGGCGCGCAGCGCCACGCCGATGGCGGGGTCGTAGTGCAGCAGCCAGCCGCCGTCTTCGTTGCCGCCGGCATCGACCTTGGCCGAGCCGTCGGCCGTGCGCTCGGACGCGGGCACCACCATGTGCTGCGACAACGCCAACCACTGCGCGAGCGTGTGCGGCCCGAAGGTGGTCGACAGCGCCCACATGGCGTCGGCCGCGGCCTGTACGCTTTCATACTTGCCGCTCTTGCCCACATAGGCACCGATGCGCTGTACCGCGGCGGGCTCGATGGTCGGGCCGACATCGTTCAGCACGAAGCGGCGGATCGGCCGTGGCAACGGCAGCTCCTTGTGCCCCGCCAGCACGAAGCCGATCAGCCCGCCCATGCTGGTGCCGATGTAGTCGAGCGTGTCGATGGCCTGCTCGCGCTGGAGCTGCGCCAGCAGCGCCACCATGTCGGCCGCGTACACAGGCACCTGGTAGAAGGCCGGGTCGCGCAGCCAGTCGCTGCGCCCGCGCCCGACCACGTCGGGGCAGACCACGCGCACATTGCCGCCGGCGCGCGCCACGATGGCCTGGGCCAGCAGGTCGAAATCGCGGCCCTGCCGGGTCAGCCCGTGCACACAGACCACGACGTGCGCGCTGCGCGCGTCGCCCCATTGCCAATAGGCCATGCGATGGCCGCCCTGGGCGTCGTCGCACGCCACGTGATGAAGCGTCGGTTCGGTCATGAAAACGGGGGTGTCCTGGTGCGGATAATGGGTTCGTCGCATCCTAATTCATCCGGAGATTGATCTTCATGCTCAAAGGCAAAACCGCGCTTGTCACGGGGTCCACCAGTGGCATCGGCCTGGCCATCGCCACGTCGCTCGCACAGCAAGGCGCACACATCGTGCTCAACGGTTTCGGCGACGCCGAAGCCCCCAAGGCCCGGATCGAGGCGCTCGGCGTTCGCGCCGAGTACCACGGCGCCGACATGAGCAAGCCCGATCAGATCGAGGACATGATGAAGTTCGCCGCCTCGAAGTTCGGCCGCGTGGACATCCTCGTGAACAACGCCGGCATCCAGCATGTGGCCAAGGTCGAGGACTTCCCCGCCGAACGTTGGGACGCCATCATCGCCATCAACCTCACCAGCGCATTCCATACGACGCGGCTGGCGATTCCGGCGATGCGCGAGGCCAACTGGGGCCGCGTCATCAACATCGCGTCGGCCCACGGCCTCGTGGCGTCGGCGCAGAAGTCGGCCTACGTGGCGGCCAAGCACGGCATCGTCGGCCTGACCAAGTCGGTGGCGCTGGAGACCGCGACCACCGGCGTCACCGTCAACGCCATCTGCCCCGGCTGGGTGCTCACGGCGCTGGTGCAAAAGCAGATCGACGACCGCGCGGCACGCGAAGGCATCACGGCCGCACAGGCGCAGATCGAACTGCTGAGTGAAAAGCAGCCGTCGCTGCAGTTCACCACCGTCGAGCAACTGGGCGGCCTGGCCGTGTTCCTGTGCTCGCCGGCGGCCGACCAGGTCCGGGGCGTTGCCTGGGCCATGGACGGCGGCTGGACTGCCCAGTAAGGGGTAGCCCGGCGGTACCGCCCAGAGGTCTTACTTGAGCTGCACGGAGCCCGACACGCTCACGACCACGCTGGTCTTGCCCGCTTCGACGGGCACCGCCGAATCGGCCGCGAACGAGGCCTTCGCCTGCATCGCCATCATGCGCGGATGCGGGCCGTTGTCGCTCGCGTTCACCGACACCTCGCGCAGCGTGTAGCCGCCGAAGCCGAAGCCCTTGGCGAGCTCGGCGGCCTTCTGCTTGAAGTTCTCGATGGCGATGCTCTGCGCCTCGGTCTCGGTCTTGGCGCGCTGTTCGCGGCTCAGGCCGAAGCCGACGTTGCCCACGCTGAGCGTGCTGATGCGCCCGGCCGTCTGGGTGATGCGCGGGAAGTCGCGGCCTTCGAGCACCAGCTCGGTCGAGCCCTGCCAGCCGTTGATCTTGCCGTCCTTCGTGTAGCGCGGCGACAGGCTGAAATTGCCGGTGCGCACGTCGAGCTGGCCCGGCTGCGCGTTCTTCTTGGCTTCGTTCAGCGCGGCGTCGAGCGCGGCCTTCAGCTGCGTCTGCACGGTGGCCGCATCGGTGGCGTCGCGGGTGGTCACGAGGGTCATGCTCAGCATGTCCTGCTGAACCTCGACGGTGCCGGAAGCGGTGAGTTGCAGCACGTTCTGCGGTGCCGGCGTGACGACGCTTTGCGCCATGGCGGTGCCGGCCACGGCCAGGGCGGCGCAGGCCGCGAGCAATTTGATTTTTTTCAAGACGAAGTACTCCCCAGGTTGGTATGAAAGACAGGCCGAGCCCCTCGCAGGCTCATCGGCCGGCCCCGCCGACGCTCAACGGCGCTGGCTGATCGGCGCAAGCGGCACAGCGGGCGCAGTCAGCGGACGGGCCGCGGTCGGCGGTGCCGGCGCGATCCGCTCGGCCGGCTGTGATTCTGCCGAATTGAGCAATGCACCCGCGGCGGGCGGGGTCCATTGGCCGCGCACCTGCTGGCGCAGTTCGAACAGCTCGGCGGCCGTCAGGCGCCGGCCGGCGGCGGCCTCTTCGCGCCGCACTTCCTCGCGCTGCGCCGCCCGGTGGGCCGCCACGGCGTCGCGGACTTCGCTGCGGCGCACCTCCCCCACCCTCAGGTAATCACCGGGCACCGCCAGCGCTGGCGCGCAGGCGAAAACAAGGAGGAACGGCAGGGTCGAAAAAGGATGTCTCATTGAGCGGAAGTCATCAGGCAAGGGGAACTTTGCCACCTCCACGCGTACGTCGGATGACCAGTCCGCGAGCTTCCGCAAGTTTTGTAACTTAGTGTCAAACCATAAGTAAATCTGGCTCTACGAACCCTTAACGCCTTCAGAATCGGCCCTGTTACAAATTCATCGTTGTAGAAATGACTCAAGTTCCCGCTCGCACCGACAAGATCGTGATCGTCGACGACGACGCCCGCATCCGCGACCTGCTGCGCCGCTATCTGACGCAGGAAGGGTTTGAAGTGATCGTGGCCGAGGACGGCAAGGCGCTCAACCGCATCCTGTTGCGCGACACGGTCGACCTGATCGTGCTCGACCTGATGATGCCCGGCGAAGACGGCCTCTCGGTGTGCCGCCGCCTGCGTGCCGCCAACGACCGCACGCCGATCATCATGCTCACCGCCAAGGGCGAAGACGTGGACCGCATCGTCGGTCTGGAAGTCGGCGCCGACGACTACCTGGGCAAGCCCTTCAACCCGCGCGAACTGCTGGCCCGCGTGCACGCCGTGCTGCGCCGCCGTCCGCCGCTCGAGGCGCCAGGTGCCCCCTCCACGGAGAACGAGACCGTCACTTTCGGCCCGTTCGCCTTCGATCTCGGCTCGCGCACCCTGAAGAAGGATGGCGAAGAACTCTCGCTGACCACCGGCGAGTTCGCGATGCTGAAGGCGCTGGTGCGCCATCCGCGTCAACCGCTGTCGCGTGAAAAGCTGGCCCAGCTGGCACGCGGGCGCGAGTTCGAGCCCTTCGACCGCAGCCTCGACGTGCAGATCTCGCGCCTGCGCAAGCTGGTGGAGTCGGACGCCGCGGCACCGCGCTACATCCAGACCGTCTGGGGCGTGGGCTACGTGTTCGTGCCGGACGGCACGGCCTGACGCCCCGTTGAGAGGTGGCCATCGGCCAACACGCCAGACCCGGCCTTGCCCAGGAGGACGGCGCGCAAGTCACGATGCCGAGCCCGCTCGAAGCGAGCGCGCAGCGTGACTACCGCCCCGGCCTCAAGCTGGGCTTCAGCCTTTTCTGGCGCACCTTCTTCCTGCTCGCGCTGCTGCTGATCGGCTGCACGGTCGCCTGGCTGCAGACCTTCCGCTCGCTCGAGTACGAGCCCCGCGCCATCCAGACCGCGCACCAGATCGCCTCGCTCGTGAACCTCACGCGCGCGGCGCTGGTGTATTCGGACGCGATCACGCGGGTCTCGCTCATCAAGACGCTGGCCGACCAGGAGGGCGTGCGCATCCTGCCGCGCGAACCCAACGACCGCTTCGAGCCCTACACCAGCGGCGCGCTCGACCTGCGCGTGACCGAGGAGCTGATCGACCAGCTCGGCGAAGGCACCACGGTGGCCAGCCGCGTGAACGACGAGGCGGGCCTGTGGATCGGCTTCACCATCGAGAGCGACACCTACTGGCTGCTGCTGGACCCCACGCGCTTCAGCCGCGTGGGCGGGCGCACGTGCTGGTGTGGCTCAGCACGGCCATGGCCTTGTCGCTGGCCGGCGCGGCGCTGATCACGCGGCTCATCAACCTGCCGCTCAAGCAACTGTCGCGCGCGACCATGCAGGTGCGCGAAGGCGAGTACGAGGCCCACCGGCTCGACGAGCGCGCGCGCACCAACGAGATCCGCGCGGTGAACATCGGCTTCAACCGCATGGCGGACCAGCTCGCCAAGATCGAGCAGGACCGCGCCATCATGCTGGCCGGCATCTCGCACGACCTGCGCACGCCGCTGGCGCGGCTGCGGCTGGAAACCGAGATGAGCGTGGCCGACGAGGACGCGCGCGACCACATGGCCGCCGACATCGCCCAGCTCGACGCGATCATCGACAAGTTCCTCGACTACGCGCGGCCCGACCATGTCGATCCGCGCCCCGTGCTGCTGCGCGACGTGGTCGATGCCTGCACCTACGCCGTGCAGGACTACGAAGAGATGAACATCACCGTCGACGTGCCCGCCGACCTGCGGGTGCTGGGCGACGAGGTCGAACTCACGCGCGTGATCTCCAACCTGGTGGAGAACGCGCGGCGCTACGGCAAGACACCTTCCACCGGCGTGGCCGACGTGACGATCCAGGCGCAGGCCAACAACGATGCGGTGCTGATCAAGGTGCGCGACCACGGCGCGGGCGTCGAGCCCGCCCTGCTCTCGCAGCTGACCAAGCCCTTCTTCCGGGGGGACGCGGCGCGTACCTCGGCGGCCGGCGCGGGCCTGGGCCTGTCGATCGTGGCGAAGAACATCGAGCGCATGGGCGGCACCTTTGCGCTGACCAGCACGCCGGGGCGCGGCCTTGCGGCGCACATCCGGATGCCGCGCGCGATGCCCGCGAACAAGATCGGCGTCGACACGCCGGGCGCCAAGAAGCCCGTCTGAGCCAAAGGCCGGGGCTTCCGGCCGCTCAGCGGTGCAGCAGCACGGCCGCGCGCGCCTCCATCGCGCGGCCCTCGCCCACCGGGCCCAGCTTCTCGGCCGTCTTGGCCTTCACGTTCACCTGCGCCAGCGCCATGCCCAGCGTGTCGGCGATGCGCTGGCACATCAGCGGAATGTGCGGCGCCAGCTTCGGCGCCTGCGCGATCACGGTGCTGTCGACGTTGCCGATTTCCCAGCCCGCCGCGCGCACCCGGCGCGCCGCCTCGGCCAGCAGCACCGCCGAATCGGCGCCGCGAAACTGCGGATCGGTGTCCGGAAAATGCCGGCCGATGTCGCCCAGCCCGGCCCCGCCCAGCAGCGCGTCGGTGATCGCGTGCAGCAGCACGTCGGCGTCCGAATGGCCCAGCAGGCCGGTGGTGTGCGGCACCTCGATGCCGCCCAGGATCAGCTTGCGCCCCGCCACCAGCTGGTGAACGTCCCAACCCTCGCCGATGCGGATGTTGAAAGCGGTCGTCATGCCACGCCTTTCCTGCGGCCGAGCAGCACCGCCTCGGCCAGTGCGAAGTCTTCGGGGAACGTCACCTTGAAGTTCTGCGCGCTGCCCGGCACCAGCAGCGGCGACAGGCCGATGGCCTCGATGGCGCTGGCCTCGTCGGTCACGGCGTCGCCCGTGCGCTCCAGCGCGTCGAGCAGCATGCCGATGCGGAACATCTGCGGCGTCTGCGCCAGCCACTTGTCGGCGCGCGACAGCGTCTGGGCCACGCGGCTCTCGGTGGTCGAGACCTTCAGCGTGTCGGCCAGCCGGTGCGCCAGCAGGCCGCCCACGGCGTCGTGCTCGCAGGCGGCGATCAGCGCCTCGATCTGGCTGGACGTGACGAGGCAGCGCGCCGCGTCGTGCACCAGCACCCAGTCGTGCGCCCCGGCGCCCTTCTGGCGCAGCGCCGCCAGGCCGTTGCGCACCGTGGCCGCGCGGGTCAGGCCGCCCACGCGCAGCAGGTGTTCGTTGTCGGCCGGAAAGCGCGGCAGCGCCGCGTCCACCTCGCGGTCGTCGGGCGACACCACCAGCGCCAGCCCCGCGAAGCGCCCGGCCAGGGCCCGGAAGGCCTCCAGCGTGTGGGCCACCATCGGCAGGCCGGCCAGGCGCCGGTACTGCTTGGGCTGGGTGGTCTGCGCATGCCCCGCGCGGTGGCCGGAGCCGGCGCACGGGATCAGCACGAAAAGTCGGGAAGAAGACATGAGGGCCCGGCGTCGGCAATGGCCGACAAGCGAATAAAGGGCCGCCATTCTAGAATCGACAGCCACGCACACCCCTCGCCAGCCGGCGCGGGGTGTTGTGCATTTTTTAAGCGTTCCATGGACCTCCCCCTCCTCACGGCGGGCAAGCGTTTCACGCTGCCGCGTCCCCCGTTGTCGGCCGATGCACTGCTGCTGGCGCAGCTGGCCATGCGCGAGAAAGCCGCCGGACGCGCCACGGCGATGTTCACCGCCGACGCCGGCGACGCCCAGCGCCTGATCGACGAGATCGCCTTCTTCGCGCCCGAGCTGCGCTGCGCCCTGTTCCCCGACTGGGAAACGCTGCCCTACGACAGCTTCTCGCCGCACCAGGACCTGATCAGCGAGCGCCTGGCCACCCTGTGGCGCATCAGCCAGAAAGAGGCCGACGTGGTGCTGGTGCCCGCCACCACCGCGCTCTACCGGCTGGCGCCGCCCGCCTTCCTGGCCGGCTACACCTTCCACTTCAAGGCCAAGCAGAAGCTCGAGGAGTCGAAGCTCAAGGCCCAGCTCACGTTGGCCGGCTACAGCCACGTGACGCAGGTGGTAAGCCCCGGCGAATACGCGGTGCGCGGCGGGCTGATCGACCTGTTCCCCATGGGCTCGCTGGTGCCGTTTCGCGTCGACCTGTTCGACGACGAGATCGACACCATCCGCACCTTCGACCCCGACACCCAGCGCAGCCTCTACCCCGTGCCCGAGGTGCGCCTGCTGCCGGGCCGCGAGTTCCCGATGGACGACGACGCGCGCGGGCGCTTTCGCAGCCGCTGGCGCGAGCTGCTCGAGGGCGACCCGACCAAGAGCCGCATCTACAAGGACATGGGCAACGGCGTGGCCACGGCCGGCATCGAGTACTACCTGCCGCTGTTCTTCGACGAGACGGCCACGGTGTTCGACTACCTCGCCCCGACGCCACCGTGGTGCTTCACGGCGACCTGGAGCCCGCGTTCCAGCATTTCTGGCAGGACACCAACGAGCGCTACCGCCTGGTGCGCGGCGACCCCGAGCGCCCCGCGCTGCCGCCCGAAGCGCTGTTCCTGAACGCCGAACAGTTCTACCAGCGCGCCAAGCCGCATGCGCAGCTCGCCATCCGAGGCAATGCGGGTGGCGGTGCAGGTGGCGACGTGCCCACCGAAACGCCCTACGCCGAGTTCGACAAGCTGCCGCCCTTCGCCGTGGTGCGCGGCGCCGAAGACCCGCTGGTCGGCCTGAAGGCCCACATCGCGGCCACGCCGCACCGCGTGCTGCTGATCGCCGAAAGCGACGGCCGCCGCGAGAGCCTGCTCGACTTCCTGCGCGCCAGCGGCGTGAGCCCGCCGGCCTTCGACACGCTGGCCGAGTTCGAGGCCTCGACAGACGAAAAAATCGGCATCGCCACCGCCGCGCTGGCCTCGGGCTTTGCCTGGCGCGAACAGGGCATCGACCTCGTCACCGAGACCGAGCTGTTCGCCACCGCGCCCACCACGCGCCGGCGCAACAAGAAGCAGGAACAGGTCAGCGACGTCGAGGCGCTCATCAAGGACCTGTCGGAGCTCAACGTGGGCGACCCCGTGGTCCACACCGCGCACGGCATCGGCCGCTACCGAGGCCTGATCCACATGGACCTGGGCCAGGGCACCGACGCCGAAGGCAAGCCGCTGCTGCAGGAGATGCTGCACCTGGAGTACGCCGACAAGGCCACGCTCTACGTGCCCGTGTCGCAGCTACACCAGATCAGCCGCTACACCGGCGTCAGCGCCGACGAGGCGCCGCTGCACAAGCTGGGCTCCGGCCAGTGGGAAAAGGCCAAGCGCAAGGCCGCCGAACAGGTGCGCGACTCCGCGGCCGAGCTGCTCAACATCTACGCCCGCCGCGCCGCGCGCGAAGGCCATGCCTTCCGCTACTCGCCGGCCGACTACGAGGTGTTCGCCAACGACTTCGGCTTCCAGGAAACCGCCGACCAGAAGGCCGCCATCCACGCCGTGGTGCAGGACATGATCTCGCCCCAGCCCATGGACCGCCTCGTGTGCGGCGACGTGGGCTTCGGCAAGACCGAGGTGGCGCTGCGCGCCGCGTTCATTGCCGTCACCGGCGGCAAGCAGGTCGCGTTCCTCGCACCCACCACGCTGCTGGCCGAGCAGCACTACCAGACGCTGGTCGACCGCTTCGGCAAGTGGCCGGTGAAGGTGGCCGAGATGAGCCGCTTCCGCTCGGCCAAGGAAATCACCGCCGCCGCCAAGGGCTTGGCCGAGGGCCAGGTCGACATCGTGGTGGGCACGCACAAGCTGCTCTCGCAGTCGGTCAAGTTCAAGAACCTGGGCCTGCTCATCATCGACGAGGAGCACCGCTTCGGCGTGCGCCACAAGGAGGCGATGAAGGCCATGCGCGCCGAGGTCGACGTGCTCACGCTCACCGCCACGCCCATTCCGCGCACGCTGGGCATGGCGCTCGAAGGCCTGCGCGACCTGAGCGTGATCGCCACCGCGCCGCAGCGTCGGCTGGCCATCAAGACCTTCGTGCGCAACGAGGGCACCGGCGTGATCCGCGAAGCCGTGCTGCGCGAGCTGAAGCGCGGCGGGCAGGTCTACTTCCTGCACAACGAGGTCGAGACCATCGAGAACCGCCGCCAGAAGCTCGAAGAAATATTGCCCGAGGCCCGCATCGCCGTGGCCCACGGCCAGATGCCCGAGCGCGAGCTGGAGCGCGTGATGCGCGACTTCGTGGCGCAGCGCTACAACCTCTTGCTGTGCTCGACCATCATCGAGACCGGCATCGACGTGCCGACCGCCAACACCATCGTGATGAGCCGCGCCGACAAGTTCGGCCTGGCGCAGCTGCACCAGTTGCGCGGGCGCGTCGGCCGTTCGCACCACCAGGCGTACGCCTACCTCATGGTGCCCGACACCGAGGGCCTGACCAAGCAGGCCGCGCAGCGGCTCGACGCCATCCAGCAGATGGAAGAGCTGGGCTCCGGCTTCTACCTGGCCATGCACGACCTGGAGATTCGCGGCACCGGCGAAGTGCTGGGCGAAAGCCAGAGCGGCAACATGATGGAGATCGGCTTCCAGCTCTACAACGAGATGCTCAGCGAGGCCGTGCGCGCGCTCAAGGCCGGGCAGGAGCCCGACCTGCTGTCGCCGCTGTCGGTCACCACCGAGATCAACCTGCACGCCCCCGCCCTGCTGCCCGACGACTACTGCGGCGACGTGCACCTGCGCCTGTCGTTCTACAAGAAGCTGGCCACCGCGAAGACGCCCGACCAGATCGACACGCTGCTGGAAGAAATCGTCGACCGCTTCGGCAAGCTGCCGCCGCAGGCGCAGACGCTGATCGACACGCACCGCCTGCGCGTGCTGGCACGGCCGTACGGCGTGGTGAAGGTCGATGCCGCGCCCGGCATCATCAACATCACGTTCAAGAAAGACCCGCCGGTCGACTCGATGGCCATCATCCAGCTGATCCAGAAGAACAAGCACATCAAGCTCGCGGGCAACGAAAAGCTGCGCATCGAGCGCGAACTGAAAGAACCCAAGGAACGGGCCCAGATGGTGCGCGACGTGCTGCGCAGCCTGGGCCAACCCACCGTCAAGGAAAACGCCACCGCATGAGCGCTACTGAAATCTCCCCCGGCCTCGTCCTCCAGCGCGTGAAGCCGCCGCTGAAGCTCACCGACTTCAAGCTGATCGCGTTCGACATGGACTCGACGCTGATCAACATCGAGTGCATCGACGAAATTGCCGACGCCGTCGGCAAGAAGGCCGAGGTCGCCGCCATCACCGAGGCCACGATGCGCGGCGAGATCAAGGACTTCAAGGAGAGCCTGCGCCGCCGCGTGGCGTTGCTGAAAGGCGTGCCGGTCGCGGCGCTGCAGCAGGTGTACGACGAGCGGCTGAAGCTCAACCCGGGCGCCAGCGAACTGGTCGCGGCCTGCAAGGCGGCGGGCCTCAAGGTGCTGCTGGTGTCGGGCGGCTTCACCTTCTTCGCCAACCGCGTGAAGGAGCGCCTGGGCATCGACTTCGCGCGCTCCAACCTGCTCGACGAGGCCGACGGCAAGCTCACGGGCGAGGTCGTCACCCAGAGCTGGGGCGACATCTGCGACGGCGCCGAGAAGCGCCGCACGCTGCTCGAAGTGGCCTCGCTCATGGGCATCTCGGCGCAAGAGACCATCGCCGTGGGCGACGGCGCCAACGACCTGCCGATGATGGGCGAGGCCGGCCTTTCGGTGGCGTATCACGCCAAGCCGAAGGTGCGCGAGCAGGCCATGGTCGCGATCAACGAGGGCGGGCTGGACCGCGTGCTCGAAATACTGCGATGAGTGTTTTGGGGGCGTGATTGTTGGGGCAATCAGCCCTGAACCGCTGCCCCTGCCACCGACATAACGAGAGACAACGGACCACCGACATGACCGACACCGCCCCGCTCTACCGCGCCGACGCCCTCAGGGACTACGCCAGCGCCCTCCTCCAGAAAGCCGGACTCGCCGCACCGAAAGCCGACAGCGTCGCGCGCACGCTGGTCGAAGGCGACCTGCTGGGCCACGACACCCACGGCCTCGCGCTGCTGGCCGGCTACGTCAAGGAACTGGAATCCGGCGGCATGACGCGGGACGGCGCGCCCGAAGTGTTGTCCGACCGCCCCGCCGCCGTGCTGTGGGACGGCAAGCGCCTGCCCGGCCCCTGGCTCATGGACCAGGGCATGGACCTCCTGGTGCCGCGTGCGCGCGAACTGGGCACCGCCTCGCTCGTCATCCGCCGCAGCCACCACATCGCCTGCCTCGCCGTCTACATGCTGCGCGCGCTGCAAGAAGACATGCTCATGCTGCTGGCGTGTTCCGACCCCAACGCCGCCAGCGTCGCGCCCTTCGGCGGCACGCAGGCCGTGTTCACGCCCAACCCGCTGGCCATGGGCTTTCCGCTGTCGCAAGGCGGCGTGATGGTCGACATCTCGGCCTCCATCACCACCAATGGCATGAGCAACCGCAAGCGCGCGGCCGGCGAGACCTTTGCCGAGGAATGGCTCATCGACGCCGCCGGCAAGCCCTCGAACAACCCCCAGGTGCTGTTCGACCAGCCGCCCGGCACCCTGCTGCCCGTGGGCGGGCTGAGCCACGGCCACAAGGGCTACGGCATGGCGCTGCTGGTCGAGACGCTCACGGCCGGCCTTGCGGGCCACGGCCGGGCCGATCCGCCCGAGGCTGGGGCGCCACCGTCCACATCACGCTGCACGACCTGAACGCCTTCGGCGGCAAGGACGCCTTCCTGCGCCAGATGGACCACGTGGCGGCGCAATGCCGCGACAACACGCCCATCGACCCGGCCAAGCCTGTGCGGCTGCCGGGTGAAGGCGGTTTGAAACGTCGAAACGCGCAGTCGAAGAACGGGGTGCGGCTGCACCCGTCGATCGCTCGGTCGCTGCAAGATGCACAGCAGCGACACGGCCTGCGGCTGGCGCAGGCGCTGGTCTAGCCAGGGGATCAGTCTTCTTCGGCGTCTTCCGCCGGATGCGCGGGCTCGCCGGGAGCGCGCGGCTTGCGCTTGCCGGGCTTGGCGACGACCTCGACATAGAACTGCTTGCCGCCCTCCTTGACCACACCGTCGATCAGGCCGGTGATGGCGGAAAGGTGGATGACTTCGGCCGATTCTTCGGCCGCGCCGAACTTGCAGTCGAAGTCCCAGAAGTCGCTGCCTTCGGGCAATACGCGGCGGCGCTCGCGCTTGATGTACTTGCGGATCTCGTGCTTGATGGCTTCGAGGAGACGGTCGGGGTGCTTGCCCTCGACCTGAAGCTGAAAGGTTTTTCTCATGGGTGATCGTAACGCCCCCGCCGTGCCCCTGTGTACAGTCGGCGCTTCAAACGAAAGCAGGTGAAAGACATGGCGCGCGCAAACGACTGGGCAAGCAAGGTGATGGCATTGATCAACGGGGGCAACCCGAGCGCCGCCATCGCACAGATCAAGGTCGCGCCCACGGTCAAGGACCTGAAGGCGCTGCAGACCATCATGACGCTGTCGAAGATGAAAGGCCGCTATCCGAACGTGGATGCGGCCATTGCGGACAACCTGGACCTGCTGGCGGCGCCGAGGCTGCACCGCTCACCCTGATTGACCTGATTGACCTGATCCCCGCTGCCGCCTACAGCGCCTGACCCAGGCGCTTCACGCCCTCTTCGATCTTCGCCACGTCGGCCGTCGCAAAGCTCAGGCGCAGCGTTGCCACATCGGGCTTCTCGGCAAAGAACGGCGCGCCGGGCACGAAAGCCACGAGCTTCTCGATCGCGCGCTTGGCGAGTTCGTTCGCATCGGCCAGCTTGCCGTTGGCGCCCGTCAGGCGCGCCCAGAAGAACAGGCCGCCGTTGGGCTGGGTGAAGCTCACCGCGTCGCCCAGTTCGCGCTTGAGCGCATTGCCCATGGCCTGCGCGCGCTGGCCGTACACCTCGCGCACATGCGCCAGCGTGGCCGGCATGCGGCCGCTCTTGAGGTACTGCGCGGCCGTGGCTTGCGAGAAGGTGCTGGTGTGCGCGTCGCTGAACTGCTTGCACATGGTGGCCTTGGCCAGCAGCTCGGGCGGCGCGATCATCCAGCCGATGCGCAGGCCCGGGCTCAGCACCTTGCTCAGGCTGCCGCAATGGGCGATGAGCTCGCGGCTGCCGGGCACGTCCTTGGTCAGGGCCAGGATCGACGGCGGCGGCGCTTCGCCGAAGTACAGGTCGCCGTACGGGTCGTCCTCGACGATCAGCGTCTGGTACTTCACGGCCAGCTCCAGCACCTTCTTGCGACGCTCCAGCGTCAGCATGGCGCCGCTGGGGTTGCCGAAGGTGGGAATCAGGTAGACGAACTTGGGCTTGTGCTCGGCAATGAGCTTTTCGAGCTCGTCGGTCTTCACGCCGTTGGCGTCGATGGGCGCGCTGATGAGCTGCGCGCCGTACAGGCGGAAGCACTGGATGGTGGCCAGGAAGGTCGGGCCCTCGACGATCACCTTGTCGCCGGGCGAGATCATGGTCTTGCCCAGCAGGTCGAGCGCCTGCTGGCTGCCGGTGGTGACGATCAGGCCGCTAGGGTCGACATCGACGCCCTTGGTCTTCATGAAGCTGCTCAGCTGCGCGCGCAGCGGCTCGTAGCCTTCGGTGGCGCCGTATTGCAGCGCGCCGCCGGGTTCTTCGGTGAGCGCCTTGTTGCTCGCCTCCTTGAGGCCCTCGACGTCGAACATGGCGCTGTCAGGGAAGCCGCCCGCGAAGCTGATGATGCCGGGCTTGCCCAGCAGCTTGAAGAGTTCGCGGATGGCGGAGGTCTCGACGTTGTCGAGTCGGGAGGCGAATTGCATGGTCAGTCTCACTTTCTGGGGTGCCATTGTCGCGAAAGCGGCGGGCAATAAAGCTGCGAAAGGCTATTGGCTTTCAACGATATATTGCGCTAAAGCCGACCGTCGCCCCATGAAAAAAGAAAACATCCCCCTCTTCTTCGCCACCCTGCAGGCGGCCAACCCCGAGCCCCGGACCGAGCTCGAATACACCACGCCCTTCGAACTGCTGGCCGCCGTGCTGCTGTCGGCGCAGGCCACCGACGTGGGCGTGAACAAGGCCACGCGCAAGCTGTTCCCGGTGGCGAACACGCCGCAGGCCATCTACGACCTGGGCGTGGAGGGGCTGGAGGAATACATCAAGACCATCGGCCTGTACCGCAGCAAGGCCAAGCACCTGATCGAGACCTCGCGCATGCTGGTGGAGCTGCACGGCGGCGAAGTGCCGCGCACCCGCGCCGAGCTGGAGGCGCTGCCCGGCGTGGGCCGCAAGACCGCCAATGTGGTGCTGAACGTGGCCTTCGGCGAGGCGACCATCGCGGTCGACACGCATATTTTTCGCATGGGCAACCGCACCGGGCTCGCGCCGGGAAAGACGCCGCTGGATGTGGAACTCAAGCTCGAGAAGCGCGTCCCACCGGAGTACCGGCTGCATGCGCACCACTGGCTGATCCTGCACGGGCGCTACATCTGCGTGGCGCGCAAGCCGCGCTGCTGGGAATGCGCCGTGGCGACCTTCTGCGACTACAAGCCCAAGACGCCGGCGCCGAAGACGGCCTGATGAACACACTCGACAAGCACACACCGAATGACAATGAAGAAGACCTCGTCCCGCGGCACGCACCTCGCCGCGGCCCTGCTCGGCCTCGCGGCCTGCGTGCCGGCCGTGTCATGGTCGCAAGCGGCCTCGCCGGGCCTGCCGGCCGATGCCATGGCCCAGTACGGCGGCCGCTGGTCGAGCGACTGCGCCAACGCCGCCGCGCCGACCGTGCAGGTGCGCCAGGACATGCTGATCGCCGAGAGCGGCAAGCGCCGCGTGGTCGGCCGCGCGCCGCAGACCGCCTACAGCTTCTTCGGCAACAGCCCGCCGCCGGCCCACTTCGACGTGGCGCTGATGAGCGACGTGGCCAAGGCCGGCGCCATGACTTTCCTGGTCTACCGCGAGCCGCGCGGCCAGTCGATCTCGCTCGACGCCGAGAAGTCGGTCGCCGGCCAGCTCGGCCCCGAGATGCTGAAGCTGCGCTACTGGCGCTGCGACGGCGCCGCGCGCGCCGCGCCGCCCGCGGCCGAGCCC
>NZ_MOWM01000120.1 GCF_016082275.1 Variovorax sp. E3 | reverse complement strand
CGCGCCACCAGCCACCGCCAGGCCCGCTGCACCCACGGCCGTCCCCGCCGCAGCGCCGGCACCGAGCTGCGGCGCGCCCGATACCAGCCCCGTCGCGATCCCCGGCCCGAAGATCCCCAACCCCAGCATCGCGAGCGCTGCCAACATAATCGTCAGCGCATGGTCGATGGACGGCTCGGCCCCTGGCGGTGTTCGGAACTCCGCAAAGAGGCCGGTGCCGATCCCCACGATCACGGCCAGCACCAACACCTTGATGCCCGACGACACCACATTGCCCAGCACCTTCTCGGCCAGGAACGCGGTCTTGTTCCAGAGGGCAAAGGGCACGAGCACGAAGCCCGCCAGCGTCGTCAGCTTGAACTCGATCAAGGTGACGAAGAGCTGCACCGCGAGCACGAAGAAGCTCGCGATCAGCACCAGCCAGGCCAGGAACAGCACCGCGATGGTGTCCAGATGGGCGAAGGTTTCGGGAAAGCCCGTCATCTCGCCGATCTGCTCCATGATCGGGCGGCCCGCCTCGATGCCGACATGCGCGAGCCGGCCGGGCTGCAGGAACTGCGCCTGCGTCAGTCCGGAGCCCGATGCCACCAGGCCAAGCCCCGCGAACGAGCGGAACAGGACCCCGGCCAGCTGGTTGAAGTTGCCGATGATGAAAGCGAACGCTCCCACATAGAGCACCTTCCTGATCAGCCGGGCGATCACGTCGTCGCCCTGCCCCGTCGCATGGCTCATCGCCCAGAACAGCCCGGCCAGCGTCATGTCGATCACGACCAGCGTGGCCGTGAGGAAGGCCACCTCGCCGTGTAGCAGTCCGAAGCCCGAATCGATGTAGCGCGAAAAGACGTCGAGGAAGCGATCGATGACCGCGACATCGTTCATCGCGTCAGTCCTTGCGCCCGCGCCAATCGGCGATGAGGCCGGCGAGGCCGGTGGAGGGACCGGATCGTTCGCATAGGACGATGGGCCGTGGCTCATGAAGCGCTGGCGCGTGGCCTCGGCCACGGCTTGGCACTGCGCGTCGCCCATCCGGGCATGGTCGGCCTTGCACTCTGCACGCAGATCCTTCAGCCGCTCGGGATTCGCGACCAGGGATTCGACGGACTCGATGCCGGGCCGGGAAGGCTCGGACTTGCCGCAGCCCGCGAGCACCAGGACGGCGATGGCCGTCGTGATGAGGAGCAGGTTCTTCATGGACGTCCCCTCAGTTGCCATAGAAATTCACGCTGTACGGCGTGTACGGTGTGCCGCTGCCCGTGAAGCGGCGGCGCACCTCACGCGCACGCTCCTGCACCGCCACCTGCCGCGCCTGCTCCAGCGCCGCGGCGCGGTCCTGCGTGATCTGCAGTTGCTGCGCCTGGATGGCCTGGCGCGACTGCAGCGCCAGCAACTGGTTGGTCGCCTGCATCGCCTGCAAGGCCCCCGTCGCCGACTGGCTGCGGTTCACGAGATCGGTCAGCGCCCGCTCGTCGAAGGCGAAGTTCTGCATCGCCTGCGACTGCACCTGGGTGGCGGTGCGCAGGGCCTCCAGCGAATTGCGCCAGCGCTGCCGCGCATCGCCGGCCATCTGCGCACCGGACATCGCCGCCGAAAACGATTCGGGATAGAGCCGCTTGAACTCCTCTTCCATGCGCGAGACGTTGAAGGCGAGCCCCTGCGCCTGCTGGATCAGGTGATTGGTCGCCGCCAGCGTCGACCTGAGCTCGGACAGCGCACTGAAGTCCAGGCCCTGAAGGTTCCTCGCCTGGTTGCGCAGCATCTGCGCCTCGTTCTGCAGCTGCTCGACCTGGTTGTTGATCTGCTCTAGCGCGCGGGCCGCCGTCAGCATGTTCTGGATGAAATTGGACGCATCGAACACGGTGTCGCCGACGCCGAAGATGGCATGCGCCGGCGGGGCCACACCGAAAGCGATCGCACTGACCGCGACCAGCGCGGCGATCCGGGGTTTGAAGGAAGACGGGAGGTTCATGGCATTGGCTCCTGCGGGGTTGAGGAAAGAGATGGAGATGCAGATGGAAACGACGGAATGAGGTCGGCGGCCCAGCCGAGCCCGCGGTGACGCAGCCAGGCGGCCGCGAAGACCGAAGGCATCCGCGCGAACGGCGACGCCACCACCGAGGCCTGCACGCGATCGATCTCGCGCTGATCCTCGGGCGAAGCTGCGCCCGCAAACGCCAGCGCCACCGGTCCGAGCCCGAGCTCGAAGACCCGATTGCCCAGGCGCGACTGGTAGTAGTAGTCGCGCTTGGGCTGCGCCGTGGCAACGATCTCGATCTGCCGGCGGTTGAGCCCGAAGCCCTCGTAGATCACGCGGATCTGCGGCTCGGTGGCCTGCGGGTTCGGCAGGAAGATCCGGCTCGCGCAGCTCTCCACGATGGCCGGCGCGATGCTCGAGTTCTGAATGTCGGCCAGGCTCTGCGTAGCGAAGATCACCGAAACGTTCTTCTTGCGCAGCGTCTTGAGCCACTGGCGGATGCGCGCGGCGAACACTGGGTCGTCGAGAAACAGCCAAGCCTCGTCGAGGATCAGTAGGGTCGGCGCGCCATCGAAGCGCTCGTCGAAGCGCGCGAACAGGTACCCGAGGACGGCGAGCACGGCCGCCTTGCTGTGCATCAGCTCCTCCATCTCGAAGCACTGGATGGAGGACGCCCCCAGCCGGTCCTGGTCCGCATCCAGCAGCCGTCCGTGCGCACCGCCGAGCACGTAGGGTGCCAGCGCCTGGCGCAGGGCATTCGACTGCAGCAGCACCGCGAGGCCCGTCATCGTGCGCTGCTCGGGCGGCACGCTCGCGAGGCTGGCCAATGCGGACCACACCATCTCCCGCTCGGCCGGCCCGACCTCGAGGCCTTCCTGGCGAACCCGCCCTTCCACCCACTCCGCCGCCCAGGTGCGGTAGCTGTCCTGGTCGATGCGCGCGAGCGGCTGGAAGGCGATTTCGCCATCCGAACCGAGGTCGTAGTGCTCGCCGCCGAGCCCCAGGATCGTGGCGCGCAACGAGCGCCCCATGTCGAAGGCCAGGATGCGCGAGCCGGGATAGCGGCGGAACTGCATCGCGAGCGTGGCGAGCAGCACCGACTTGCCCATGCCGGTCGGCCCAACCAGGAGCGTGTGCCCGACGTCGCCAATGTGCGTGACCAGCCGGAACGGGGTGGCGCCATCGGTGCGCGTGACGATCAGTGGCGGGCCGCCGATATGCGCATTGCGCTCGGGGCCTGCCCACACGGTCGACACCGGCATCATGTGCGCGAGGTTCAACGTCGAGACGATGGGCTGGCGCACGTTGGCGTAGGCATGCCCCGGGATCGACGACAGCCAGGCCTCGACCGCGTTGAGCGTCTCGGGGATCGTGACGAAGCCGCGGCCCTGGATCGCGCGTTCGACCGCGCGCAGCTTCTCGTCGGCCGCCGCGGCGTCGGCGTCGAGCACCGTCACGGTGGCGGTCACATAACCAAAGGCCACCTGGTCGCTGCCGAGTTCCTGCAGCGCCGCATCGGCATCCGCCGCCTTGTTCGAGGCGTCCGAGTCGACCAGCGCGCTCTCCTGCTGGAAGATGGTCTCGCGCAGCAGGGCCGCGATGTTCTTGCGCTTGGCGAACCACTGGCGACGCAGGCGCACGAGTTCTCTCTCGGCCTCGGCCTTGTCCAGGCACAAGAAACGCGTGCTCCAGCGGTAGGCGAAGCCCAGGCGGTTCAGGTCGTCGAGCAGGCCCGGCCACGTCGAGGTCGGGAAGCCGCGCACCGACAGCACGCGCAGATGCAGTCTTCCGAGCATCGGCGCCAGCCCGCCCGTCAGCGGCTCGTCGGTTAGCAGCGCATCGAGGTGCATCGGCATTTCGGGTACCGCGACGGGCTGCCGGCGCGTGGACACGCAGTCGTGCAGGTGGGTCAGCGTCTGCGCATCGTCGAGCCACTCGATCTCGGGCATCACGCCTTCGAGCAGGCCGAGGAAGCGCTCGGTTTCGGAGACGAAGGTCTCCAGCCGCCCCTTCCAATCCGACCCGTCCGACGCACCCGATCCATCCTGGACGCCGGTCCCAGCGTATTCATAGAGCAGCCCCGCGGCGCGCGCCTTCGACTCCTCGGGCGGCAGGTACAGCAAGGTCAGGTGGTAACGGCTCTCGAAATGACTGGCGTCCTCTTCGAAGGCGGCGCGGCGCTCCTCGTCGACCAGCCAGGACAGCGCCTCTGGGAAGATCGACTCGGGATAGCCGGCCGCCTCGCGCCGCTCCGCCTCCACGAACAGCGCCCAACCTGAGCCGAGCCGGCGCAGCGCGTTGTTCAACCGTGCCGATGTGGCGACGAGCTCGCCCTGCGTGGCGCTGTCCAGGTCCGGCCCGCGGAATCGCGCCGTCCGTTGAAATGAGCCGTCCTTGTTGAGCACGACCCCGGGCGCGACCAGTCCGGCCCACGGCAGCCAGTCGGCCAGCAGCGCCGGGCGCTTGCGGTATTCGGCGAGATTCAGCATGGTGCCTCCCCTGCTCGCTTCATGCGTCCACTAGACATCGAGAATCGGCCGCTGCTTGATGTGCCGCGCGAAGACCTGCATGAACTGCGGGTCCAGGCGCGCGCCCCAGACGGCCAGCGCGTGCCCGACGATCCAGAGCGCGACGCCGGGCAGCCAGAGCTGAAGCCCCAGGCCGACGGCAGCGGCCAGCGTGCCGTTGGCAATCGCCACCGCGCGCGGCGCGCCGCCCAGCAGGATCGGCTCGGTGAGCGACCTGTGCAGCGGGATCTCGAAACCGGGCGCGACACCCGTTGAGAAAGCAGTCGACTCACTCATGCCAGCACCGCCCCGCCCGAGAAGCTGAAGAAGGTCAGGAAGAAGCTGGACGCGGCGAATGCGATCGACAGGCCGAACACGATCTGGATCAGCCTGCGGAAGCCGCCGCTGGTGTCGCCGAAGGCCAGCGTCAGGCCGGTCACGATGATGATGATCACCGCGACGATCTTGGCCACGGGGCCCTGGATCGAGTCGAGGATCGACTGCAGCGGTGCTTCCCAGGGCATGTTCGAGCCGGCCGCTCGCGCGGGCAGCGCGGCGGCCAGCAGGAGCGTTGTCGCTACAGCCGCGTGCAGCAGCGGCTTTGCGGAAAGACGTGAAATCGTCATGACGGTTCTCCAGAAGACGGCGGGGTTGAAGGGGCAGGACGAGATGAAGAGAGCAACGGGAAACCAGGCACCGCCGAGGTGTCGAGCTGGTAGCCCTCGCTGTCGTGGCCGATGACACGCGCGATCTCGCGCACCCGCCGGGCGCGGCCGCGCCCGGCGATGAAGACGATGACGTGGACCGCTTCGGCGATCAGCGCCCGCGGCACGGTCACGGACACTTCCTGCACCAGTTGCTCCAGCCGCGTGAGGGCGCCCAGCGCGGAGCCGGCATGCACCGTGGCGATGCCACCCGGGTGCCCGGTGCCCCAGGCCTTGAGCAGGTCCAGCGCCTCGACGCCACGCACCTCGCCAACCACGATGCGGTCGGGCCGCAGCCGCAGGGTGGCGCGCACCAGGTCGGCCATCGTGGTCACGCCCGGCTCAGTGCGTAGGCTCACGTGGTCGTCCGAGCGGCATTGGAGCTCCACCGTGTCTTCGAGGATCAGCACCCGGTCGCGCGTCTCGGCGATCTCGTCGAGCAGCGCGTTAGCCAAGGTCGTCTTGCCCGTGCTGGTGCCGCCCGCCACCACGATGTTCAGGCGCTCGCGCACCGCCTGCCGCAGGAACCCCGCCTGGTCCCCCGTCAGGATCCCGTCCGCCACGTACTGCGCCAGGCTCATGATGCGCAGCGCCCGCTTGCGGATCGCGAACGAGGGTGCACGCACCACCGGCGGCAGCACGCCCAGAAAACGCTCGCCGGTCTCGGGCAGTTCGGCCGAGAGGATCGGCGTACCGGCATGCACCTCGGCGCGGACGTGGGTGGCGACGAGGCGGATGATGCGTTCGGCCACGGCGCCGGCAGCGCCACGCCGGTCGGCGCACGGCCGGTGCCGAGCCGATCCACCCACAACGAGCCATCCGGGTTGAGCAGCACCTCCACGACTTCCGGATCCGCAAGAGCCGCCGCGATCTCCGGCCCCATGGCCGTGCGCAGCATGCGGATGCGCCGGGCCACGGCGTTGTCCGCGGCGCCTGGCGACGACCCCGAAGAACGATCAGACGGCTGGACCATCAGTGGCCTCCTCTGTTTCTCCCTCTGCTTGCAACGGCGCCGCTTCGGGCTCGATCTCTTCATGGACCTCCCGCACCAGGCTGCGCCCGCGCTGCAGGTGCCGCCCGAGCTGCTCGACGAACTGCACATAGCGGGCCCGCCCCTGGGCCCGTGCGGCATCCTGCTGGCCTTCGGGCACCGGGATCGAGACGGTAAGGAAGTAGCGGACGTACAGTGCCACCGTTTCGATCAGGATGTTCTGGTCGCGTTCCAGCCGGTCGAACTGGCGCGAGAGCCGGTCCAGGCGTTTGGCGATCGCCGCCTCGCGCTGGTCGCCGCCATCGGGTGACAGGAACGAAGCCAGCGCAGCCGCGATCACGGCCGACTTCGACACGCCCTTGTGCACCGCCAGCCGATCCAGCCGTTTGGCGTGCTCTGGCTCGATGAAAATATTCAGGCGGGTCCGGCTCATAGCGCGATCCCGTCGTCTGGGTCCAGTGCGGCGAGGCGCGCGGAACGCGTGAGCTGACGGTCCACATCCCGCGGTCGCAGGGGCACATCGTCCTCATCATCGAGCACCAGCAGGCCGTCGTTTTCCGGCTGTGCCGGCGTGTCGCGCGCGACCTCCAGTTCGGGCTTGAGTTGGTAGCCGCCCTCGTCGGCAAAGCCATCCGCATCGGCTGACGACAAAGGCTCGGGAGCGAGCAGCGGCGCCAGTCCGCTCCAATCGTCCGGCCGTGTCGCAGGACGATCCGCGTAAAAGCCCGCAGCCAGCGCCGGTGGTGCCAGCACACGCCGCGTGAAGTTGCAGTCCTGGTAGTAGCGCAGCTTCCTTGCCTTGATCGGTGGATGGCCCGAGACCATCACCACCGCGTCGTCGGGTGGCAGCTGCATCACCTCGCCCGGCGTCAGCAGCGGCCGCGCCGTCTCCTGGCGCGAGACCATCAGATGGCCCAGCCACGGCGCGAGCCGGTGCCCCGCGTAGTTGCGCTGCGCTCGCAACTCGGTGGCCGTTCCCAGCGCCTCCGAGATGCGCTTGGCCGTGCGCTCGTCGTTGGTGCCGAATGCGATGCGCACATGGCAGTTGTCGAGGATCGAGTGGTTCGGACCGTAAGCCTTGTCGATCTGGTTCAGGGACTGCGCGATCAGGAAGGCACGCAGGTCGTAGCCGGCCATGAACGCCAACGCCGACTCAAAAAGTCCAGCCGTCCCAGCGCCGGGAACTCGTCGAGCATCAGCAATAACTTGTGGAGGCGCGCGATGCCGTCGGACCCGTCGAGCGATTCGGTGAGGCGCCGGCCGATCTGGTTGAGGATCAGGCGGATCAGCGGCTTGGTGCGGCTGATGTCCGAGGGCGGCACCACGAGATACAGTGAGACCGGATACTCTGCCGCAATCAGGTCGGCGATGCGCCAGTCGCAGCGCGAGGTGACTTCAGCCACCGTCGGGTCGCGATACAGCCCCAAGAAGGACATGGCCGTGGACAGCACCCCGGAGCGCTCGTTGTCACTCTTGTTAAGCACCTCACGGGCGGCCGAGGCAACGACCGGATGGACTTCCTGGCCCAGGTGCCGTGTCGTCATCATCCGGTGCAACGTGACCTCGAAGGGGCATGCCGGATCGGACAGGAAGTTGGCCACGCCGCGCAGCGTCTTGTCCTCGCCGGCGTAGAGCACGTGGAGGATCGTGCCGACCAGCAGCGCATGACTGGTCTTCTCCCAGTGGTTCCGGCGCTCGAGTGCGCCTTCGGGGTCCACCAAGATGTCCGCGATGTTCTGCACATCACGCACCTCGTGCGCGCCGCGGCGCACCTCGAGCAGCGGGTTGTAGGCGGCCGAACGCGCGTCGGTCGGGTTGAACAGCAGGCAGTGCGAGAAACGCGCACGCCAGCCGGCCGTGAGATTCCAGTTCTCGCCCTTGATGTCGTGAATGACCACGGAACCCGGCCACGAAAGCAATGTCGGCACGACCATGCCCACACCCTTCCCGGATCGCGTGGGCGCGAAAGCCATCACATGTTCCGGCCCGTCATGACGCAGATAGGCGCCGCTCGTGCCCGATGTCCTACCGAGAAACACGCCCGCCGGCCTTGTCAGGCCGGCCTTGGCGATCTCGTCACATTCCGCCCAGCGTGCCGATCCATAGGTCGTAACGCGCCCCGTTACCCGCGAGCGCCACACTGCCATGCTGATGGCGCCCCCTGTAGCGAGCATCCCGCTCGATGCCGCGATCGTCCCACCACGCAGGAAGATGCCAGGTGCATAGGCATCGAACCAGTACCACCACTCGAAAAGACTCCAGGGCGCGTAGACGGGCACGCCCCAAAGTTCGGACCAAGGAATTCCGAGCCGTGGCGAATAACCGAGTGCGTGCGCCGTCCACTGCGTAGCCGCCCACAAGCCACCCGTCGTGACGCTCACCACTACAACAATCTGTCCGAACAGGATGCCGTTCGCTCCCCTCGGCATAGGTCACCTCCGCGTTCATTACTGCGCGCATACCGAAGAAGCGGCACCGCACTCTGAAGTCTGGATTGGAAGTGCCGCCGCGCACACCCACGTAAGCGTGGCGCGGCGTACTTGGTCGGGTGTGTTGTTGTGGCTTTAAGCCTGTCGACGGCCAAGTGCGGAGGATCGCGGCCTATCAGGCGGCCGATAGCATTTCAAAGGACCGGAGCTTTGTCCAACGCCGTTGGCGTGAGGCAGGGTCGCGCCAAACGCGGCGCGCCTTAGGCATCAATGCGGCGTCTTGGCACGCGCCACAAATCGTTGCAGCGCGTCACGCAACTCGTGGCTTTGAGGCTTGTGCAGCACGTAGGTGATGACGTGTATGTCCTCGGTCAGAGGTACAACTACGACGTCGGTTCGGCGCAGGGTTTCCATGTGACCGGCATCGGCGACCCCGACCCCCAGACCAGCGGCCACGCGTGTGATATAGCCCGCCAGGGTCCGGGCCTCGCCGGCGATGACGGGGCTCGCCGCGTACTTCCGACGCACAGCATCCATTTGATTGCGCAGTCCCGGTAAGCGGTCGCGGTGAGAGGCGATCATGGGGAATGCAAGGAGTTCAGAGATCGGCAGGACATTGCGTCCTGCCAGTTCGTGACCAGGCGGAAGCAATGCCACCAACGGATAGGACCAAGCCGCTTCCTGGACAACGGCATCGTCGCGCGGCACGCCAAAGGAGAACCCGACATCCACTTCCTCGCGCCGCAGCGCGGCCAGCAGTTCGACCGCGCGCATCTCCGCAATGTCGAGCGGGATGTTGCTGCCGACGCCCGCCAGTTTGCGAAGCACTCTGAAAGCTTGGGTTGGGCGATTCCGTCGGCGACGCCGATGCGAAGGGGCGCCCGGTAGCGAGCATCGGTTTCTCGCACGACGCGCTTGGTGCGCTCCAAACGTATAAGAAGCCCACGTGCATGGTTGAGCAACTTGATCCCGGCCGGGGTGAGTTGGAGCCTACGCGGGGCGCGAATGAAGAGTGTCACTCCCAGGCGCTCCTCCAAGTCTCGAATGGTGCGTGACAAAGGTGTCTGGTCGATGTGGACACGCTCTGCCGCCTTCCGAAAGTTGAGCTCTTCGGCAACGGCAATGAAGCAGCGGAGATGGCGAAACTCAATCATTCAGATCGTGCTCGTACAGTTCGCCGTTTACTGAATATTTTCAAATGCAGCGCCAAAGCCGACTAAAACGCGTCTAGATTGCCCACTCAAACAGACACAACCAGTTCCGGCACGGCCGCGAACAGGTCGGCTTCCAGGCTGTAGTCGGCCACGCTGAAGATCGGTGCCTCAGGGTCCTTGTTGATCGCCACGATTACCTTGGAGTCCTTCATCCCGGCCAAGTGCTGGATCGCGCCCGAGATACCGGCTGCGATGTACAACTGCGGCGCCACGATCTTGCCTGTCTGGCCCACTTGCCAGTCGTTGGGGGCGAAACCGGCGTCCACCGCAGCGCGGCTGGCACCCAGGGCGGCCCCCAGCTTGTCGGCCAGCGGGGCCATCACTTCGTCGAACTTTTCCTTGCTGCCCAGCGCCCGGCCTCCTGAGACGATGATCTTGGCGGCAGTCAGTTCGGGGCGATCGCTCTTAGCGATTTGCCTACCCACGAACTGGCTCTTGCCTTCGTCGGCCGCGGCGGCTGCGGTCTCGACGGCAGCAGAGCCTCCGGTGGCGGCTGCAGCATCAAAGCCGGTGGTGCGCACGGTGATGATCTTCACCCTGTCGGCACTTTGCACAGTCGCAATCGCGTTGCCGGCGTAGATGGGGCGTTCAAAGGTGTCAGCAGCGATCACCTTGATGATGTCACTGATCTGGGCCACGTCCAGTTTGGCCGCTACGCGGGGTGCCACGTTCTTACCACTGGCAGTCGCCGGGAACAGGATGTGGCTGTAGTTGGCAGCGATGGCCAGCACTTGGGCGGCCACGTTTTCAGCCAGTCCGTGTTCCAGTCCAGGCGCATCGGCGTGGATGACCTTGGCGACATCGGCGATCTGAGCAGCCGCTTGTGCGGCGCCACCGGCGTTGTGGCCTGGTATCAGCACGTGCACGTCGCCACCGCATGCGACGGCGGCAGTCACGGTGTTCAGGGTGGCGCCCTTGAGGGACGCATTGTCGTGTTCAGCAACGACGAGTACCGGCATTTAGATCACCTTCGCTTCATTCTTGAGTTTCTCGACCAGAGCGGCCACATCGGCCACCTTGATGCCTGCTCCGCGCTTGGCGGGTTCGGTCACTTTGAGGGTCTTCAGACGCGGGAGCACGTCCACACCGAGGTCTTCGGGCTTGACGGTGTCGAGCTGCCTTTTCTTAGCCTTCATGATGTTGGGCAAGGTGACGTAGCGGGGCTCGTTCAGGCGCAGGTCGGTGGTGATGACGGCCGGCAGCGTCAAAGCAAGAGTTTCCAGCCCGCCATCCACTTCGCGGGTCACGCTAACCTTGTCGGCCGAGAGTTCGACTTTGCTGGCAAACGTGGCTTGGGGCAGGTCGGCCAAGGCGGCGAGCATCTGGCCGGTCTGGTTGGCGTCGTCGTCGATGGCTTGCTTGCCCAGAATGATGAGGGAGGGCTGCTCCTTGTCCACCAGGGCCTTGAGCAGTTTGGCCACGGCCAGCGGCTGTAGTTCGACGTTGGTTTCCACTAGGATGCCGCGGTCCGCGCCGATGGCCATGGCAGTGCGCAGGGTTTCCTGGCAATGCACCGCTCCACAGCTGACGGCGATGACCTCGGTCACCAAGCCCTTTTCCTTCAAACGCACGGCCTCTTCGACGGCAATTTCGTCAAAGGGATTCATGCTCATCTTTACGTTGGCGATGTCCACACCGGTGTTGTCCGATTTCACTCGGACTTTCACGTTGTAGTCCACCACACGTTTGACAGGGACCAAAATTCTCACAGAGATCTCTCCAAAAGGAAATCTTCAACGGACGAAATGCACGCGACAGGCGCGCTCAGGAACGGAAGGAGAAGGAAGCGCTCCTCCATGCGATCGCAAGGATGACCAGTCCGGAGGAGCTGCATCACTCCACTTCAAACTTTAGCCCCGCTCCGCATAGTCAAAGCTTCTTGAGAGTGCTTGCACAGCGGTTGTGCGCGGACACAGCTCCTTGACGCATTGGCAAAGTATGTCCTCGCGCAGTCATTTCAGCGAGTCGAGAAGTATTTTATGTTTCGAATACTGAAACACCCCCCTTCCACAAACCAAGGGAGGGCCGATAGACTTTTTGCATGAACTCAGAAACGACTCATGCGCAGATTGACGGCCCCCTGCACGGCCTCAAGATCGTTGACCTTACGACGGTTTTGAGTGGGCCGTACACAACTCAAATTCTTGCTGATCTTGGGGCTGAAGTGCTGAAGATCGAAGGGCCGACGGGAGATGCGATGCGCTCCAACGGTGTATTGCGGACACCGGGATTTGGTCACATCTTTCTTGCTTCCAATCGGAACAAGAAGTCCATTCAGCTTGACCTCAAACAGGAAGAAGAAAAAAGCAAACTCAAGCTGCTCTTGAAGGACGCCGACGTATTCATTCACAACATGCGCCTAGCCGCGATCGACCGTCTGGGGCTTTCATATTCGACGATCGCAGCAATCAATCCGCGCATCATCTATTGCTCGATCACCGGCTATGGATCGAACGGACCCCATGGCGGAAGGCCGGCGTTTGATGACGTTATTCAGGCGGCAAGTGGCCTCGTCGACATCAACTCCGGCAGCGGCGGTCCGTCGTATGTGAAGACCGTCATCGCTGACAAGGTCGCGGGTCTTATGGCGGCCAATGCCGTACTGGCGGCTCTTCACTGTCGATCGGAACATGGGATCGCCCAAGAGGTTGAAGTGCCGATGCTCGAGACAATGACCGCCTTCAATCTGGTGGAACACATGGGAGGACTGACCTACCCGGATCGTGAAGAACCGCCGGGCTACAAGCGACTGCTTGAGGGCGGTCGCCGTGTTATTCACACACGAGATGGAGCCCTTTGCATCATGCCCTACGGCCCTAAGCAATGGGAATCCATCCTCTGCCGGCTTGGGCAACAGGGCGAATTTGAGAAGCTGGAAATTGGCTCCCGCGCCGATGTCAGCCGCAAGATTGGTGCGCTGAACGATCTACTGGAAGGTTTGGGGCCAACAATGTCGAGCCAAAAATGGCAGGCCCTGTGTGATGAGCTCGATATTGCGTGCGGAAAGATCAATCCGCTGCGCGAGATTCTCGACGACGAGCATCTTTCAGCCGTAGGTTTGTTCCAGACCTCTGTGCATCCTGTCGTCGGGCCGGTCGTCCAGGTTCGGCATCCGGTGATCTACAGCAAGACACCTGCGACGTTGCGACATCCAGCCCCCTCACTCGGCGAACACAACGATTTTTTACCTACCGAGTGAAAAATAACTCAACTGAAAGAGACAAGCCGCAGACATGCGGCGATTGAGCCATGAAGAAGACCTACTGCACTTTGATGTCCCGGCGATCAGCACTCCTGTGCGGTGTTGTTGGCGTTGCGGCAATGCTTCCGAGCCTCGCTTTGTCACAGGATGGCTTTCCCTTGAAACCCATCAAGTTCTATGTCCCGTTCGGCGCCGGGAGTTCGAGCGACATCACAGCGCGTGTCTACGCGAAGGTGATTGGCGATCTGACGGGCCAATCGGTCATCGTTGAAAACAGGAGTGGAGGCGACGGAATCATCGGCGCCAGGGCGGTCCTGGGTGAACCTGCGGATGGCTACTCCATTCTGTTTGCCAGCAATACAGTTCTAAGTACGAATGCTGCGGTGCGCAAGAGTCTTCCTTACGATCCCCTCAAGGATTTCGAGCCCATCTCGGTACTTGAGGTGAGCTATGCGGCGCTCGCCGTTCCCGCGTCGTCCAAGTTCAGGACGTTCGACGACCTTGTCCAGTTCGCGGCAAAAAATCCTGGCGTACTTAACCACGGCGCTGGATCGCCAACATACACCCTATGGAGTGAATGGCTGATGAGACTCCTCGGCGTCAAGGTCACAAACATCCCCTACAAAGATTCAGGCGAAGCAGCTCGAGCGATCGCCGGAGGAGAGGTGGATTTTGCAGTCACCGCGGTCAATCCACTCCTGCCACTAGTTGATAGCGGTCGCGTTCGGATTCTCCTGTTCACCGGGGAAAAGCGACATCCGCAATTGCCGAACGTCCCCACCGTCAAGGAAGTGGGACCGAAGGGCTACGAAGCTCTCATCTACAACGCGGTCGCGGTGCGTGCAGGAACACCGAAACTAGTTCGCGATCGGATCGTCGATCTCTTTAGGCGTGCGAGCAGTACGGATCTGGTCAAGGAGCGCATCAAAGCACAGGGCCACTCCACATTCTTCTCAGGCCCCGACGAGATGCACAAATTCCAGGTGGCCGAAATTGCCCGATGGAAGAAGCTTGTTTCTGAGGCCGGTCTCAAGTTCGAGTAGGCAATCATGTCAGTGCTAAACGGAATCCGCATCGTCGAGTTTGCCGGCATAGGACCGAGTGCAATGGCCGCCACAGTGTTGGCGGACATGGGTGCCAAGGTGCTGCGAATTGATCGCCCCGGAGCAGCGCCACGGGGAGTTCCCAAAGGGGCGGTCCGATTCAACCCTCTTCGGCGCAATCGCTACGACGTAGCGTTGGATCTGAAATCGGTAAAGGACATGTCGCGCGCCAAAGAATTGACGGCCTCCGCCGACGCGCTGATCGAGGGCTTTCGGCCCGGTGTGATGGAAAAGCTGGGCCTGGATCCCGATGAATGCCTTCGCCACAACCCTACCCTCGTATATACGCGTGTAACTGGCTGGGGGCAACAGGGTCCGCTTGCAGAAAGAGTCGGGCATGACATCTCCTACCTCGCGCGCACGGGCGTGCTGGACGCAATAGGGCGACATGGGCACCCCCCAACAGTGCCGGTAACACTGGTAGGCGACATGGGCGGCGGAGGGATGTTCGCAGTCGCCGGCATCCTTGCTGCGCTCTTGGAGTCCCGGCGATCTGGCCAAGGTCAAGTCGTCGATGTCTCGATCGTAGACGCTGTATCCAGCCTCTCCATGTCGATCCATGGCAGACGCGCGTCCGGGGATTGGCGAACCGACCGCGGAACCAACTACCTCGATTCCGGCGCCCCGTTCTACGACACATATCCCTGCGCCGATGGGAAGTATGTGGCCATCGGTGCGATCGAACGCAGGTTCTTCGACAACCTGATGAGTCTGTTGGATCTGACGTTCCGCCCAGCGGACGATCATTTCGACCGGCGGCATTGGCCTAGCCTGCGCGCGGCTTTCGCCTCCCGATTTATGGAGAAGCCACGTGACGCTTGGGCGGCACTCTTCGCCACTAGCGACTGCTGCGCCGAACCGGTGCTCTCATTCGACGAGACAAGGAGTGATCCGCAACTGGTGGCAAGGAAAACGTTCACGGACGTGGACGGCGTATGTCAGCCATCCCCGGCGATCCGGTTCAGCAGGACGCCCTGTGTGTCTCCGCAAGCACCGAAGGTTGCGGAAGCAGACATGAACGAATCACAGATATCCAACTGGCTGGCCTAAAGCGAGCTCTATACGAATCCACTGATATGACCCCAATGCAAATACGATTAGGCGAGATGCCGCCCGAATGCGAGGTCCTGCGCCAGGAGGTGCGCGCCTTCCTGCGCGATACCCTCGAAGGCTTCCCCGTCGCCGAGCGCGCTAAAAGCTGGCAGAACAATAGCCGTGAATTCAGCCGTAAGCTCGGTGCCCGTGGTTGGCTTGGGATGACGTGGCCCAAGCAGTTTGGCGGCCAAGGCCGCAGCCCGCTCGAGCGCTACGTCGTCATCGAGGAGTTGCTCGCCGCTGGGGCTCCCGTTGGTTACCACTGGATTTCGGAGCGCCAAAGCGGGCCGCTATTGATACGCTACGCGCCCGACACCCTCGCGCCCAAGCTGGTGCCACTCATCGCCAAAGGCGAACTTGGCTTCTGCGCAGGGCTCAGCGAGCCTGACTCCGGATCTGATCTGGCATCTATTCGCACCAAGGCCAAGAAGGTTGCCGGTGGGTGGGAGATCACTGGACGGAAAGTTTGGACCTCTCGGGCCCATGACTGCGAATACATGATCGCATTGGTACGTACCGGGGAAAAGAGCGAAGATCGACACGCAGGCCTGTCTCAGTTCCTTGTCGACATCAAACTTCCGGGGCTCGAGGTACACCCCATCCGAACACAACTCGGAACGCACACCTTCAACGAGGTGGTGCTCGACGCCGTTTTTGTACCCGATGAGTGCTTAATTGGCGTCGAAGGCCAGGGGTGGGCGCAGGTGCTCAACGAGCTCAAGCACGAGCGATCGGGGCCAGAGCGCTTTCTGAGCAGCACGCAGCTCTTCCAACAAATGATCAAGCTCACCGATCTCCGGCGCGAGTCGCAGACCGAGATTGTCGGGCGCATCTTTTCGAAGTATCTGGCTCTTCGGAGCATGTCACAGGGTATCGCGCTGATGATGGCCAGCGGCGAGGACCCGGCCGTCCAGGCATCACTGATCAAGGATCAGGGTGCGGTGATGGAACAGTCCATTCCCCAGTTGGCATCCGACTACTTCGCGGAGCACGGCCGCACTGACCCTGCATTTGTTGAAGCGATCGACTATTTGACAGTGGCAGCACCGTCATTCTCCCTCCGCGGCGGTACCCGAGAAATTCTGCGCGGAATTATTGCACGAGGCTTGGGCTTGAGATGAACGACTCCATCATTGAAGACAGTATTGTTCGATTCTTTTCCAAGGCATTCGATACCTTGGACTGCATCAACGCTGAGAAGACTGGCCAACTGCCGACACAGTGGGATCAGGCCTCCGAGAACGGGTTTGCCAACCTCCTGTCGCCGGAATCGAATGGCGGCGCCGGCATCAGTTGGTCCGAGGCCATGCCGCTGTTCTGGGGGTTGGGCTATTACCGCGTGCCGTTGCCGCTTGCGGAAACCGTCATCGCGAACTTCCTGATCAATAGCGCCGGACATGAAGTGAAGACGTCCAGACCTATTGCGTTGGCGGATGAGGTGATGGCAGCAGGGCTGCGAGTCGTCGATTCGGCAAGCACCGTGGTGGCTAGTGGGACACTGACCCACGTGCACTGGGCGCGCGCCGCCGACAAGCTTCTGGTTGGCTTGCCTGACGGGCGCATGGGAGTATGGAATCTGAAGTCACCGGGATGCAGCGTTGTAGAGCGTGTCGACGTGACCAAGCTTCCTAGCGACACGGTGGTGCTTGAAAGTGCACGCGCCGAACTGGTGTTCGACGATCCCCTCTCGTCCGTTGCGTTGCCCGTTCGACACCTGGGCGCATTGGCTCGTTCTGCAATGATCGTCGGTGCGGCAGAGTTCGCGCTTGAAGATTCGGTGCAGTACGCCTTGGACCGCGTGCAGTTCGGCCGACCGATCGGCAGGAACCAAGCCATTCAGCAGCAACTGGCACAGATGGCCGGCCAAGTCGCCGTGGCGCGCCATGCGACCTCGCTGGCCTTCCAGCATGCTTCATCGTGGAGTTCGCCTGAACAGGACGGTGACGCGCTGAGCGCCGGCTGTGCCAAGGTGCTTGCAGGGGAAGCGGCGGACATCGCCGCCACTGTGGCACATCAGGTCCATGGCGCGATCGGTTTTACCTACGAACACGTCCTTAACTTTGCAACGCGGCGCCTATGGGCCTGGCGCGAGGACCACGGAACCTCGAGTTGGTGGTCGCATCGCATCGGCAGCCAAGTGGCCAGTGCAGGCGCCGAGGACTTCTGGCCGGCGATGACTCGCCCGAGCCTCTATGTCGGTCTGGGGGGAACATCATCATGACGGCAGCATCTAGCGAGAGTGCGGATGTGTTGGCAGCGGACGCCATCCTGGTCAAACTGGAGGGTTCTGTTGCCACGATAGAACTGAATCGACCGCCGCACAATTTTTTCGACTTGGCCATGGTCGAGTTGCTGGCGGACGCGCTAGACCGCCTAGAAGCCGATTCGCAATGCCGGGTGGTCATCCTGGCGGCCGGAGGAAAGTCCTTCTGCGCAGGGGCCGACTTCAACAGCCGGCCTGATTCCGACCGAATCCGGAACCCGAACAAGACGTTGCCGGTGTACCAGGAAGGAATCCGCCTGATGCGCTTCGCCAAACCTCTTGTTGCGGCTATCCACGGCCCCTGCGTGGGAGGCGGCCTCGGGCTGGCCATGTGCGCTGACTTCCGGGTCGCCGCGCCGGAGGCCAGGTTCTCGGCAAACTTCAATCGCATTGGGGTGCACCCCGGTTTCGGCCTTTCCTTCACCCTGCCGAGGGTGCTCGGCCCACAGCATGCTGCGCGCCTGCTCTACACGGGACAGCGCATTGATGCGGCGGAAGCCCATCGAATCGGACTGGTCGATGTGCTGGCGACGCCTGGTCAGTGCCGCGAGGAAGCCGCGGCCCTGGCGCACGAGATCGCGCTTTCGTCGCCCTGGGCCGTGCAATCGACCCGCGCCACCTTGCGAGCAGGGTTGGTCGAGGGATTCCGCCAAGCCGTCGCACGCGAAAGCGAAGTGCAGGCTTATCAGATGCGCTCGCCCGATTTCAAGGAAGGCGTGCGGGCCATGACGGAGCGGCGGGTCCCGCGCTTCGAGGACCGTCCCAAGGAGGTGGGTCGTGATTGATCCTGAACGTCTGCTTCGCCATCCAATTCCGGAGATCCGGCAGAAGTATTCCCGGAAGGACACGATGCTTTACGCCCTGGGCTTGGGTCTTGGGCGTCGCAGTTCCCCTTCCCATGCGCAGGAGATGCGTTACGTCTATGAGAAGGAGCTCAGCGCGCTGCCCACCATGGGCCTCGTTCTCGGCTACCCAGGCCTGTGGATGGGAGATTCAGCCACCGGCATCGACGTGAAGAGAATGCTTCACGGCGCGCAGGTGGTCCGCTTGTCCAAGCCCCTGCCGGTCGAGGGTGAAGTTGTCAGCACATCCGCTGTGATTTCCGTCGTCGACAAGGGACCAGGGCGCGACGCCGTCGTGGTCACTCGCCGCCGCGTGGTGGACACCAGAAGGGACGAGCTTTTGTGCGAACTCGACGTCGTCTCCGTGCTTCGGGGACAAGGCGGCTTCGGCGGCTCGCCCTCCGGCGCCCCAACCTTCGCCGCCATTCCAGAGCGGTCGCCTGATCTGGTGGATCACTGGGATCTGGATGAGCGGGCGGCGCTGATCTATCGGCTCAGCGGCGACTTCAATCCACTGCATGTGGATGAGGCGCTGGCCCAGTCGGTTGGCTTCGCCCAGCCGATTCTTCACGGCCTGTGCACGCTGGGCTCAGCGGTCTGCAGCGCGTCGCGAGCAGCGCTCGGCTTCGAAGCCGAGCGGATTCGTATGGTAGCCGCACGATTCACAGCGCCGACCTATCCGGGGCAGCGTCTGCGTACGGAGATCTGGCGGGCTGAGGGTGAACTGCTTTTTCGCTGCCACACCGAGGGCGAAGGCGCGGCCTGCGTGCTCGACAACGGCAGCATTTCTCTGACTAGTTGAATGGAGCTGACATGGATTTTGGTTTGAATGGACTGGTGGTGATGGTCACCGGAGGGGGAAGCGGGATCGGCGCTGAAGCGGCTCGGTCGTTTGCATCCCAGGGCGCAAAGGTTGCCGTCGTGGATCGCAATATCGCTGGCGCCAATGCCGTCCGAGATGCCATCGTGGCTGCTGGTGGGCAAGCTCGCGCCTACGAGACGGACGTGACCGACGAAGCGTCCGTGCAAGAAACGGTGTCGAACATCCAGCGTGATCTGGGGTCGGTCAGCGTCTTGGTGAATAACGCAGGCTTCACGCGAGACATGAAAATCCTGCGGATGACATTGGCCGATTGGAGCAGCGTCATCGACGTCATTCTCAAGGGCGCATTCTTGTGCTCTCGGGCTGTGCTGCGGCCATGGTGGAAGCCGGGTACGGGCGGATCGTCAACATCTCTTCGCGAGCGCATCTGGGCAATCCCGGCCAAGCCAACTATTCGTCGGCCAAGGCCGGGATCATTGGCTTTACCCGCGCACTGTCGTTGGAATACGGCAAGAACAACATCACCGTGAACGCAGTTGCGCCCGGGATCATCAACACGGCGGCAGTAGTCAACCTCCCACACTACGGAAAAATCAAGGAAGCCGCAGAAAGGACCACCCCGATCCCTCGTATCGGCGAAACGGAAGATGTGGCCAATGCCATCGTGTTTCTGGGGTCCAGGCTGGCCTCCTACATCACAGGCGAGACATTGCACGTGACCGGCGGCCGGTATTGAGATCAAGAAGGAAGAAAAGATGTCCAACGTATATGTAATTGGTGCCGGGATGACCCGTCTCGGCAAACACCTCGAACGCAGCGTGAAAGACTTGTCGCGCGAGGCCGTCGACGCAGCCCTGGCCGATGCGGGGCTGAACAAGGAATCCGTGCAGGCTGCGTGGTTCTGCAACACGCGCCAAGGCGCGCTGGAAGGGCAACATGGCGTGCGCGGCCAAGCATCCTTGCGCGCCTATGGGCTGCAAGGCATCCCGATCTTCAACACGGACAATGCCTGTGCCAGCTCCAGTTCGGGCCTGTTCCAAGCTTTTGCTGCAGTTAAAGCAGGCCTGTTCGACGTAGCACTGGTGGTTGGAGCCGAAAAGATGAATTTTCCGGAGAAGCGAGAGGCTATGTTCGAGGCCTTCAAGGGAAGTTGGGATCGCGATCTCGCCGATGAACATCTGGCGCACCTTTTGGCGCTGGGCCAGGACGTCCTGCCCCCTGACTCAGCTGAGGCTGGGCCTGCCGAGCGCTCGGTGTTCATGGACATTTACTCTGCCCAGGCGCGCTTTCACATGAAGACGTTTGGCACGACGGTGGAGCAGATTGCCCATGTAGCCGCGAAGAACCACTGGCATTCGCAGTGGAATCCTTTTGCACAGTACCGGCACTCGATGACCGTGGAAGAAGTGCTCGCTGACAAGATGATTGCATGGCCGATCACGCGATCCATGTGCGCGCCAATGACGGACGGGGCATGTGCCCTAGTGGTGGCGTCGGACAGCTTTGTTCGGCAACAAGGCATTTCGGGACGTGCTGTTCGCATCCGCGGCATGGGGGTAAGCAGCAGTTCGGATCGCGATGCGCAGGAAGTTTCGCGCCATCTGACCCGCGTGGCTGCTTTCCGTGCATACGAAATGGCCGCTGCTGGCCCCGGCGACATCTCGGTCGCCGAACTGCATGACGCCTCTGCAATTGCCGAGATCCTGCACACGGAAAACTGCGGGTTCTGCGAGTACGGTGAAGGTGGACCTCTGGTGGCAAGTGGTGCAACGCGTCTGGGCGGCAAACTGCCGATCAACGTCTCAGGTGGACTTCATTCGAAGGGGCATCCAATTGGCGCCACCGGCGCCATTCAGGTTCACGACCTCGTGCGTCAGTTGCGTGGTGAGGCGGGTGATAGCCAGGTGCAGGATGCGCGGCTGGGCCTAGCCGAGAACGGTGGTGGATTTCACGGGCTCGAAGAAGCTGCCTGTGTAGTGACCATCCTTGAGGCACCGCAGCGCTGATCAGCAACTGGGCGGGATGATGCGCAAGAGTCGTCGGCTGAGCCGCGAGACTGGCGAATTCGTCCGGGTAACCCCGGGGAGTCAGTCCCTGGAGCGTGGAATACAGCTTCTGCGCGCCTTTCTCGAGGGTGCGCCAAGCCTATCCAACTCCGAGTTGACGGCACGGACGCATTTGCCGAAGGCAACGATAAGCCGCCTTAGCAGGTCGCTCGTCGACGCAGGAATGCTTGAATTCGACCCTGCCGAGGAAGCCTATCGGCTAGCGCCTTCCTGCTTGAGCTTTGGGCGGGCATTCCAGTTTAGCCGGTCCGAACTCGGAACCGTGAATGGCCTGCTCAAAGCCTTCGCCCGTGAGAACCAGCTGAACGTCGGGCTTTCAGCGCCCGACCACGCGCACATGGTTTACATCACCACGTTTCGAGAAGGACGCGGCGCTCAGACGCGCACTGTGACATCCGGACTGCGGCTTCCCATGGCGACCTGCTCCCCAGGTATTGCTTATTTGGCCAATGCGAGTCCGCAGAAGCGGATAGCGCTGTACTCCACCCTGGAAAAATACCACGGGTCGGATTGGCCCCAGGTTCGATCGGCGCTGGATGAAGAAATATTGAACACGACGAGGCGCGGATACGGCCAGGCAAATTCCATGTTCGGAAACGCCGGCATTGGCGCTGCCGTCGCGGGCCCCCGAGGCACCACATATGCGGTCAGCGCAAGCTATCTAGCATCCATTGGGTTGCCATCTGAACTCACCGTGGAAAGCCTGGGCCACAAAGTGGTAGTCCTGGCCAGCGAAATGCAGGCTGTCTGGAATGGCTCTACCGGTATTTCTTAAGAGAGCGCTGTCGATGCTGATCGCAAGGCCTATGCTGGAGTAAGTGCAGTGATCCCAGAGGGTTATTCCGCCGGGCGAATTGCTGATCGCCGACATCTTCTTTCACGGTCATCAACCCTTGAACGATAACCGCGCCAAGAATCTAGTGCGCGCATCTGCTCGCATTTAGGTTCCTCGAAAAACTCACTCCCGCCACGCAGCCCCTCCGTCAACCGCATGGTCGCAAGCTTCGGTATGACGGCACTACGGCATAAGAACGATGTCGCTCAATCGCGTCTGCGTTCGGCAGGTTGACGGTTGCCTAGACCAATGCTTATCGGCCGCCATATTCAGCTTCTTAGGTCGGCTCATTAGAAAATGAGCGACCCCCTCACCTCTCTCAGTCGATGAATGTGGGTGGTTAACTTGTCGCAGATAACCGGCAATGAGCTGCCAATAGGAAATATGGTGCGACACCCTGCGCATTTTCCAGAGAGGATGGGGAATCTTTTTTCTACTGGATCTTGATATTGAGCTTGCGAACGATGCTGCCAAGTGATGCTTGACTTTTCAAGAATGTGTCGCGGAATTGCTCCGGACTCTGGGGGTCTGGAATCAGCCCGCGCTCCAGCAGTTCCTTGTGGACGGTGGGTTCGGAGACGACCTGTTTGATAACGGCGGATAGAGATCGCACGATGTCTGGCGGCGTACCTTTTGGTGCCACAAGTCCATGCCAGGTGTACATGTCAAACCCTGGGTATCCGCTCTCGGCCACCGTCGGAACGTCCGGAAGATACGGAAGGCGATCTTTGGTTGTTACCAAGAGAGCCTTCAATCTGCCGGATCGAATATAGGGCAAGGCAACGGTCGGGTCAGAAAAGTAGATATCGATTTGCCCGCCCAACAAATTTTGAACTGCGGGTGCGGCTCCCTGAAATGGGATATGAGTAGGCCGAACTCCAACTCGATCAGCAAACGCTTCCATGATCAAGTGATTAGCACCGCCTTGCCCATAGCTACCATAGTTAATTTTCTCACCTTCCTTCTTCATGTAGGCAATCATGCTGGCTGCATCCGTCACCGGAAGATTGGGGCGAACAAGCAGGATGAAGGGAACACGTGCGATCTGCGCAATGAAATCTATGTCCCGCTCCGCAGAATATGGAAGATTCGGATAAAGGCTCGTATTGGACGCAATTTGCTCAACCGTGTGCATCACGGTGTAGCCGTCCTTTGGCGAGGAGAGCAAGACCTGTGTCGCAATCACCGTGTTTCCACCGGCCCGATTGTCCACCACGATGCTTTGCTTCATGATTTCCGCGGTCCGGTGAGCAACCAACCGCGCAATGTTGTCGGCGCCCCCGCCCGCAGGATATGGAACGAGCCAACGGATCGGCCGCGAGGGATAGTCTTGCGCGGAGGCAAGAGGGCCGCCAAACAGGAAAGCCGAGGCCACCAAGGCAATAGAAAGGATGCGCATTTATGTCTCCAAATAATAAGTGGATCCGAACGCGAGAACCAGCACTACCGCAGAGCAGTAGTTGCCTACGAGCCGGCACTCGTCGAGGGTATGGGATGCGGGCGGCGTGATCAGTTGTGCATGCCGCCCAGGCATACGTACTTGACCTCCAGATAATCCTCCAGACCCTGGTGAGATCCCTCACGCCCCATACCGGACTCCTTGATACCGCCAAACGGCACAGCTTCATTGGCCATCAGCCCGACATTCACGCCAACCATGCCTGCTTCCAAGGCCTCCGCCACGCGCCAAATGCGCGCAATGTCGCGGCTGTAGAAGTACGCAGCCAAGCCGAACTCGGTATCGTTGGCAGCCGCAATCAACTCCCGCTCGTCGCTGAAGCGAAACAGCGGGGCCAATGGACCAAACGTTTCATCGCGCGCCAGTTTCATGCTGGCGGTGGCACCGGACAGCACGGTAGGCTGGAAAAATGAGCCGCCAAGCGCATGCCGAGCGCCGCCGACGAGAACTTTCGCCCCGAGCTCCACGGCATCTGCGATGTGCTCCTCAACCTTCTGTACAGCGCGCACGTCTATAACAGGTCCGAGCGTTACACCCGGTTCGACACCGTTGCCCAGCTTCAGCGCCGATACCTTCGCGACGAATTTGCGGGCGAATTCGTCGTACACGCTATCGTGAACGTAGAAGCGGTTGGCGCCGACACACGCTTGGCCCGCGTTTCTAAACTTCGATGCCATCGCGCCTTCGACAGCCGCATCGATGTCGGCATCCTCGAACACGATGAATGGTGCGTTGCCGCCGAGTTCAAGCGCCATCTTCTTGATCGTGCTGGAGCACTGCGCCATGAGCTTTCGCCCGACGCCGGTCGATCCGGTGAAGGACAGCTTGCGCACGATCGGATTCGTCGTCAATTCCTGCCCGATCGGCTCTGCCGTGCCCGTCACCACGCTGAACACCCCGGCCGGGATACCTGCACGTGCGGCCAGTTCTGCCAATGCAAGTGCCGAGAACGGCGTATTGCTTGCAGGTCGAACCACCATCGTGCATCCTGCGGCGAGTGCCGCCGAAACCTTTCGCGTGATTATTGTGTTCGGAAAGTTCCAGGGTGTGATCGCCGCGCAGACACCGATCGGCTGCTTGATCACAATGATGCGTCGGTCAGCCGAAGGGGTCGGGATGGTATCGCCGTAAGCGCGCCGCGCTTCCTCTGCGAACCATTCGATGAAGGCCGCGCCGCTGACCACTTCAGACAGAGCTTCGGGCAGAGGCTTGCCTTGTTCGGAAGTCAGCAGTAGCGCCAGATCATCCTTGTTCTCAATGATGAGGTCGAACCACTTTCGCAGCAACCGGCCACGCTCTTTCGCAAGCATGGCCCTCCAAGCTGGCAGCGCCGCATCGGCAGCGTGGATGGCGCGCCGTGTCTCTTCGGATCCCATATCCGGAACGGTCCCGACACTCTCTCCCGTTGCCGGGTTGCGAACGGTGATCGTGCGGCGGCTGTTCGCAACAATCCACTCACCGCCGACATAGCACTGCTCGCGAAGCAG
>NZ_MOWM01000119.1 GCF_016082275.1 Variovorax sp. E3 | reverse complement strand
CCCCACCCCTGCCTCCCCCGGAAGGGGAGGGAGAAATACATCGGATGCATCCGCATGCAGCGGTTCCGCATCCGCATTGCTCCTTCCCCCTCCGGGGGAAGGCTGGGATGGGGGCAGGCAGAGCGCCCGATGGGGACGCCGCCGCGCCCCACCCCTGCCCTCCCCCGGAAGGAGAGGGAGAAATTCAACGCGTTCATTCGGGCTGGATGCCGGCCGCCTGGATCAGCTTCTTCCACTTCGCCAGCTCCGACACCGTGAACGCGCCCAGCTCTTCGGGCGTGCTGCCGAACGCATCGAAGCCCAGCTTCGCCACGCGCTCCCTGAAGGCCGCGCCGTTCGCCATCTCCGACAGCGCCTTGTTGAGCTTCAGCACGATGTCGCGCGGCGTGCCGGCCGGCGCGAACACGCCGTTCCACGAAGTGATGTCGAAGCCCTTCAGCTCCGGCGTGTCGGCCAGCGGCGGCAGCTCGGGGAAGAGCTTGGTGCGCTCCTGCGTGGTGACGGCAATCGCGCGCATCTTGCCGGCCTTCACCGTGGCCAGGCCCGCCGCCAGGTCGACCACCATCATCGACACCTGTCCGCCGATCAGGTCGGCGATGGCGGGCGGCGTGCTCTTGTAGGGCACGTGCAGCATCGGCACGCCGCTCATGCGCGACAGCGTGGCGCCGCAGACGATGCCGGTGCTGTTGCCGCTGGCGTAGGTCAGCTTGCCGGGGTGCGCGCGGCCCCAGGCCAGCAGCTCGGCCACGCTCTTCACCGGCAGGTCGTTGTTCACCACCAGCATGAACGGCAGGTTGCCCATGCGGCTGACGGGCGCGAAGTCTTTCACCGGGTCGTAGGGCAGCGACTTCATCAGGCTCGGGTTGGCCGAGTGCGTGGTGTTGGTGGTCATGAACAGCGTGTAGCCGTCGGGCGCCGCCTTGGCCACCGCCTCCGCGCCGATCACGCCGTTGGCGCCCGCCTTGTTGTCCACGATGACCGAGCCCTTGAGCGCCTCGCCGAGCATCTGCCCGGTGATGCGCGCCACCGCGTCGGTGCCGCTGCCGGCCGCGAAGGGCACGACGATGCGGATCGGCTGCTTGGGGTAGCCGTCCTGCGCGAAGGCCCACGGCACCGCGCCGCAAGGCCCGCGGCCGCGCCGATGGAAATGAAACGGCGGCGGTTGGCCACCACGACCGATGGCTCGGTCGCGTTCTTCGTTGTCTGCATTGGGTTTGTCTCCGGGTTGTTGTCGCTTCAGGGCCGGATCACGCGCTCCGGCGATTCCTCGTACGGCGGGCTGTAGATCACCAGCACGCGCACCGGCTCGTCGCTCACCACCGTGAAGGTGTGCATCGCGTCGGCCGGAAAAAAGCAGCTGTCGCCAGGGTGCAGCTCCTGCCGCTGGCCGCCCACCTCGCGACGGCGCGGCCTTCGAGCATGTAGCAGACCTGCTCGATGCCCGGGTGCGCATGCGGCAGCGCGCCCTTGCCCTTCTGGATGTGGCCGACCAGCACCTCGAGCTGCTTCGCGCCCACGGTCTCGGGGCCGATCAGCCGCTTGTTCAGCGTGCCGGTGTGGTTGGCGGGGTGGTAGCCGGCGATCTCGTCCTGGCGGACGAAGTAGCGGGGTTCGGTGGTCGTGGTCATCGGGGGCTTTCGGTCTTGGGTTCGATGGCGAGGCAGGCGGAGCGCAGCATCGCGGCGATGTCCTCGATGCGCGGCTCCATGCGGTAGCGCGGGCCCGCGACCGAAATGGCATAGGCCTCGCCGCCGATGCGCAGCGGCCAGGCCAGGCCGATCAGGTCGGGAATACTTTCGCCCAGGTTGCCGTACCAGCCGCGCGCGGCGCCGCGCTGCAGCTCGGCCTCGATGGCGTCGGCGGTGGTGAGCGTGGCCTCGGTCAGCGGCGCCAGCGTCATGCCGTCCAGCAGCTTGCGGCGCGCCTCGGGGGCGAGCGTGGACAGCAGCGCGCGGCCCAGCGAGTTGGCATAGGCGGGGCGCGTTTCGCCCGATTCGGCGGAATAGCGGATGGCCTGCGGCGCGCTCAGCACCTCCAGGTAGACCACCTGGCCGGCGTCGCGGAACTTGCCGAACACCACGGTCTCGCGCGCGGCGTCGCGCAGCTCCTCAAGCGTGGCCTTCACCCGGTCGAGCACCGGGTCGTGGGCGGCGATGACCTGCGCCATCGCGAGCAGCCGGCCCGTCGGGTAGTAGCCCTGGCGGCGGCCGGTCTCGTACATGTAGCCCTGCTCCTCGAGCGTGCGGATCAGGCCCAGGCAGCTCGACACCGGCATGTCGAGCAGGCGCGCCATCTCGGACAGCGCGAGCGGTTGCTTCTCGCGAGCGAAGAGCTCGACGATCTCGATCACGCGAAACGCAGTTTTCACAGTCATGAAAAGATTTTCATACTTGTGAAAAACAAAAGCCTCAGGGTTTCCCCTGCCGGCACCGCATTTCAGCGGCGAGAAGCGTGTCGGTCAGTAACCGCGCACGGGGTCGACCACCCCGGCGATCGGCAGGCCCTGCTCCATCGCGCGGATCTTCCCGGCGATCTGGGCGATGGACTCCTCGCGCAGCGTGCGCGCCGAGCCGTGCGGGGTCACGGTGATCTTCGGATGGCGCCAGAAGGCGTGGTCCGAAGGCAGCGGCTCGACCTGGAACACGTCGAGCGTGGCGCCCGCGAGCCGGCCGGCGTCGAGCAGCGGGATCAGGTCGTCTTCGACCAGGTGGCCGCCGCGCGCGATGCTGATCAGGTAGCCCCCGGGCCGCAGCTTGCCCAGCGTGTCGCGGTTCAGGATGCCGCGCGTGGCCTCGGTCAGCGGCAGCAGGTTGACCAGCACGCGCGTGGACGAGAGGAACTCGTCGAACTGCGCCTGGCCGCTGAACACCTTCACGCCGTCGATCTCCTTCGGTGAACGGCTCCAGCCCAGCACCGGGAACTCGAACTGCGCCACGGCCTTGGCCACGCGCTCGCCGAGCACGCCCAGGCCCATGATGCCGACCGTGAAGTCGCTGCGCAGCTTGGGCTTGCGGTAGCTCCACTTGCCTTCGCGCGCGTCGGCCTCGTAGGCGTCGAACTCGCGAAAGTGGCGAATCAGCGTGTGGCAGACGTACTCGGCCATCTGCACCGACATGCCCGCGTCGTCGAGCCGCACGATGCGCGTGTGCGCCGGCACCTTGAGCTTGAGCAACGCATCGACGCCCGCGCCGATGTTGAAGATGCCGCGCAGCCCGGGCTGCTCGTCGATCAGTTCCTGCGGCGGCGCCCAGACCACGGCGTGGTCGGCCTGCGGCGCGCCGGGCTTCCAGGGTTCGATGACGGCATCGGGGAGTTCGGCCTTGAGGCCTTCGATCCAGGGGTCTGGGCGGTTGTCGGTGAGGTAGACGGTGATTCGCATGGGGACGAATCTTATTAGTGAAGGCGCTGACGCGGCGCGCACGGATGGCTATGCTCGAACGCCGGCCCCCGGGCCCACCCGAGCGCCCCATTCACTCACTTCGTCAGGAGACCCCATGATCAAATTCAGCGTGATGTACCCCCACACCCCCGGCGCGCGGTTCGACCACGACTACTACCGCGACCAGCACATGCCGATGCTGAAGGCCCGCATGGGCGACGCCTGCCTGTCGTACACCATCGACAAGGGCCTGGCCGGCGGCGCGCCCGACTCGCCGCCCACCTATGTCGCCATGTGCCACGTGTTCTGCGAATCGCTCGATGCCTTCCAGAAGGCCTTCGGCCCGCACGCGAAGGAGATCAGGGGCGACGTGAAGAACTACACCGACATCGCGCCGGCGACGCAGATCAGTGAAGTGGTGGTGGGCTGACGGGCCTCAGCTGATCCAGGCCTTTGCGGTGGCGAGCACGCGCCATATGCCAAAGGGGCGGTGCAGCAACACGAAGTGCCCCGAGCCCCGCAGTCCACCTTGTCGAATCGACATGTAGAAGAGTGCCTGGGCTGCGCTCTCGTCGATGCCCACGCGGGAGATTTGAACAAGGCCCGCAGCGTCCGGATAAAGCTCGTAGAAGCGAGCCCAGGCCAGCGAGGGCTTTCCCAGATCGAACAGACGGTCCATGTCTTTCTTGCGGACCATCTGCAGCCGGACGTTGCGGCGCACGAGCTGACCGGGTACTCGCAACTCGGACGGTGTGGCCGACACCCGCAGGAAGTCATCGATCACCTTGCCCGTTGCTTGCGGCAGGTCTTTGACAAGCCGCTCGCGTTGGGGGTCAGTCGCCACGAATGCCTCGTCCGCGGTCGCCGTGGTCTGCTCGATCACCAGAATCTTCGCTGCTGGCTGCTCCGGGTCCAAGGTGTTGAGATAGGCCGCGATGGCCTCCTGTTCGATCTGGCGGATCGGCGCTTCGCTGAAGGCCGACATCGACGCCAGTGCGCCGGCCACTGCAGTCAATACCGCGCGTCGCCCGGCATGTCAGAGCGCAGGCCGCGCCAACTTCACCCACCGCTGAACCGAAGGCCGCTGCCACTGCCGCGTCGCATACGCGGCCAGTCGCGGCGGCACCTCGTCGCCGTTCAGCACGAGCCGGTTCAGCATCAGCGCGATGTCGACATCGACGATCGACCATTCGCCGAACAGGTTTTCGGCATCCGCGGACAGCAGCGCCTCGACCGCCTCGAACAGCGACTTCGCCGAAGCCTGCGCCGCCGCGGACAGCGGCGTGCTCGACGGCCCGTAGAACACCACCTCGGTCGAGCGCTCCTGGCGGATCGGCATCAGGTCGCTGCGGACCCAGGCCTGCAGCTGCCGCGCCCGGGCCCTGGCGCGCGCGTCCTTCGGGTACAGCGGCGTTCCCGCAAAGACCTCGTCGATGTACTCGGTGATCGCCGACGACTCCGACAGCGCGAAGTCGCCCTGCACCAGCGTCGGCACGCGCTGCGTGAGCGACAACCGCGAGAAACCCGACGTCCGGTGTTCGAGCGCCGCGAGGTCGACCGGCGTCATCTCGAAGCCCAGCTGCTTTTCGTGCAGCGCGACGAACACCGACATGGCGTAGGGGCTCGCGAACTGGGCGTCCACGTAGAGACGGACCGGGTCTTGATGCTGCAGCATTGCCGGGGATGAATTCATCCCGCGATCTTGGCACGGCGGCGGCGCCACAGCAGCCGCACCAGCCAGCGACCGGCAGCACCACCAGCAGCAGCCACGGCAGCACCGCAGCCAGGAAGGTGATGAGCGCGCCCACGCTCTCCGCCAGCACCGAGCCGGCATTGCGCAGCGCGCGCGCCATCGGGTTGTAGTTGTCGCGGCCCGTCACCAGTTCGCGCTTGGGCTTGAACTGGATCTCGATGTGCTGCTTGCTCGTTTCCTGCGCGAGCACCTTGCGCTGCGTGGCGATGGCGTCGAGCTCGGCCTGCGTGTCCGACAGCGTGCGCTGGATCGCCAGCAGGTCGGCCATGGTGCGCTTGGTGACGGTGTCGCGCAGCATCACGCGCAGGCTGTCGCGGAACTCGGTGCGGTTCCTGATGCGGGCCTCGACGTCGATGACTTCGGCGGTCTTGTCCTCGCTGGTGGTGGTGTGCGAGACCACGTTGGCCACGCCGGCCAGGCCGCCGAGCAGCTTGTCGACATCGCCCGGCTCCACGCGCATCTCGAGCATGGCGTTGCCCGGCTGCTGAGGCGTTTCGCGCAGCAGCGACGAAGACAGCAGCTCGCACTTGAGCGTGCCGCACAGGTCGCGCACCTTGCCCCAGGCATCGCCCAACTGTTCCGCCGGCACTTCGACACTGAGGTCCTGCCGAACGGCCAGGAAGCGCTGCAGCGCCGTGTCCTGCGGCGACGACTCCGACGCGGACGCCTCGGACGCCGGCGACTCGTCGGCCGAGCGCGACCGCTGCGCCTTCTTCGCCATGCCGCCGCCGTAGCCGGCCGCGGCCTGCATCGGCGCGGGCGGCACCGGCTGGGCCAGCGATTCGGCCTCGCTGTTCTGGCGGCCGCAGCCCGCCAGCGAGAGGGCGGCCGCCAGGGCCAGCAGGGCAATGCCCGACCGGTGGCGGGCAAGGAAGGAACACGAAGAGGAAGCCGCGGGCGCGCGAGAGGTCATGAAAATCCCTTTAGAAGAATGACTACCGCAGCTGATACGGGCGAGCGCCCGGAACGGGGTTAAACCGTGGCAGCGGCCATTCGCAACAATTCGTCGCCTTCGGCCACCTGCTCGCCCGGCGCGAACATCAGCTCTTCCACGGTGCCGTCGGCTGGCGCCGCGATGGTGTGCTCCATCTTCATGGCTTCCATCACGGCCAGCGGCTGGCCCCGGCTGACCTTGTCGCCGGCCTTCACGGCGAACGACACGACCTTGCCCGGCATCGGCGCCGTGAGCCGGCCGCCTTCGGCCTGCGTGTCGCCCGCATGGGCGAGGCGGTCGATGGCGGTGATCTTCGTCGCGCCCTTCGACGCGAAGATGTGGGCGGTGGCGCCGTCGAGGTGCACGTCGAGCGTCTGGCGCGCGCCGGCGAACTCGACCTCGAACTCGCCGCTCGGGAACCGGCCGACCACCAGCGGGCCTTCGGCGCCGCCGGCTTCGAGCCACAGGCTGCCGTCGCGCTTGTAGGTCAGCAAAGCGATCTGCTCGGCGCCGCGGAACTCGAAGTCGAAGCGGCGCAGGTACTCGCCGTGCGAGCGCCAGCCGTCGCGGCGCTCGAACGGGTCGGGCGTGCCCGCGGGCCGCTCGGTGACCAGCGTGCGCGTGATCGCGGCGGCGGCCGCCAGCGGCAGGCCCAGCGCCTCGCGGTCGAACAGCACGGCGCGCTCGCGCTCGATCAGCGCAGTGTCCAGGTTGGCCTTGGAGAACGATCCGGTCGCCAGGATGCCGCGCAGGAACTGCACGTTGGTGGCCACGCCCACGATCTGCACCTGCGCCAGCGCGGCGTCAAGCCGGGCCAGCGCCTCTTCGCGCGTGCTGCCGTGCACGATGAGCTTGGCGATCATCGAGTCGTAGAAAGGCGAGATCTCGCCGCCCTCGCGCACGCCGTCGTCGATGCGCACGCGGCTGCGCTGGAAGGCCGTGGCCTGCGGCTTGCGGTACACGCGCAGCGTGCCGGTGGCGGGCAGGAAGTTGTTGTCGGGGTTCTCGGCGCAAATGCGCGCCTCGATGGCGTGGCCGTGGATCTTCAGCTCGGCCTGCGTGGCGGGCAGCGTCTCGCCCGAGGCCACGCGCAGTTGCCACTCCACCAGGTCCTGCCCCGTGATGGCTTCGGTCACCGGGTGCTCCACCTGCAGGCGCGTGTTCATCTCCATGAAAAAGAAGTTCATCTCACCGCCTTCACGCTGCTCGACGATGAACTCGACCGTGCCCGCGCCCACGTAGTTCACGGCGCGCGCGGCGGCCACGGCGGCGTCGCCCATCTGCTTGCGCATGGCTTCGGTCATGCCGGGCGCGGGCGCTTCTTCGAGCACCTTCTGGTGGCGGCGCTGCACCGAGCAGTCGCGCTCGAACAGGTAGACGTAGTTGCCGTGCGTGTCGCCGAACACCTGGATCTCGATGTGACGTGGGCGCTGCACGTACTTCTCGATCAGCACCGCGTCGTCGCCGAAGCTGTTGATGGCCTCGCGCTGGCACGAGGCGAGCGCGGCGGCGAAGTCTTCGGCCTTGTCGACCGCGCGCATGCCCTTGCCGCCGCCGCCCGCGCTGGCCTTGATGAGCACGGGGTAGCCGATGCGGTCGGCCTCGCGCTGCAGCAGCTGCGGGTTCTGGTCGTGGCCGTGGTAGCCGGGCACCAGCGGCACGCCGGCCTTTTCCATCAGCTGCTTCGACTCTGCCTTCAGGCCCATGGCCTTGATGGCCAAGGGCGGCGGCCCGATGAAGACCAGGCCCGCGTCGGCGCAGGCCTGCGCGAACTCTTCGTTCTCGCTGAGGAAGCCGTAGCCCGGGTGTACGGCTTCGGCGCCCGTGGCCTTGGCGGCTTCGAGGATGCGCTCCCAGCGCAGGTAGCTGTCCTTGGGCGCGCTGCCGCCGATGTGGACCGATTCGTCGCAGGCGCGCACATGGTTGGCGTGCGCGTCGGCATCGGAATACACGGCGACGGTGCGAATCGCCATGCGGCGGGCAGTAGCGGCCACACGGCAGGCAATTTCACCGCGATTGGCGATCAGGATCTTCTTAAACATTCGGAGTGTCTCCCGGAGGATTCTTTTTCAGTTGAAACGCAGGCACCACGCCCGGATCGGGTCGGCCGCTGAAGATGCGAGCCACGCGGGCAAACAGCGCCTTGAGGAAACGCCAGCTCTTGCGGATGAGCCACACGCTCGCCACAAGCACCAGCACGAACAGCACGAGAAAGACGAAGGGGTGCGCCACCGCGAGCCACAGGCCCGTGGGCACCATCGCGTCTTCGACCAGCGAAGCGCCCACGTTCGAGAACGGCTCGGGCGAGGTGTTGATGGCCGCGCGCGTGGTGGCCTTGGCCGCATGCGCGGTGGCCGCGAAGCTGCCGCCCAGCAGCGCCGCGACGATGGCCATCACGCCATGGTCGGCACCGAACACGCTGGCCGCGAGCGCGGCGCCCGCCGGAATGCGGATGGCCGTGTGCACCACGTCCCACAGCGAGTCGAGGCCCGGGATCTTGTCGGCGAAGAACTCGATGAACACCATGAAGCCGCTGGCCGCGATGACCACCGGGTGCGCCAGCAACTGCAGGCCGCCCGGCAGCGGCACCCAGCCGAAGTAGCCGACGATGCCCGTCAGCAGCACCACCAGGTACAGCCGCACGCCGCTGGCCCAGCCGATGGCGGCGGCCAACGCAATCAGCTGGGGCATGTCGAGGGGGGTGTTCATGGCGGCGGCGCTCCTTCTTGTTCTTCAGTCGAATTCGATGGTGCCGGCTTCCATGGAAGCCACGAGGTCGGCGAGCCACGCCTGGACGGACGCATGTTCGACGGGCCGGTCTTCGTCGGCCTTCCAGAAGGCGATCAGCTGGCCCGGCTGGCCGCCGGCTTCTGCATCGATGTCGACGCAGAGGTAGCTGCCGCCGCCGTTCGACAGGAACGGCACCCAGCCGCGCCGCCAGGTGGCGGGGTCTTCGAAGTCGGTGCCGATCATGTCGTCGAGCATCTCCTTGGTGTCGGCGATGTCCTCGAGCGCGACGAACATGCGGTTGTCCTGCAGGCTGTCGAAGCTGCTGTTCGGCTGGCCGTTGCGCCAGCGGTAGAGCGCGCGAAAAGCCTCGGGCAGCTTCAGCGAGAACCTCGCCTCGAAGGCGTCGAGCGCGTCGTCGCTCACGCCGGGCTGCAGCAACGCGCGGTAGTCCGCGCGATGGGCGGCCAGCCACGCGTCCATGCGTTCGATGAGTGCGCCGTGCGACATGTCGCTCAGGCCTTGTTCGCGTCCAGCCACGACGGCTTGCGCTTCTGCAGGAAGGCCTGCACGCCTTCGCGGCCTTCGTCGCTCGCGCGGATGTCGGCAATGCCCTCGACCGTCTGCGCAATCAGCGCGTCGTCGATTTCGCGGCCGGCCACGTCGGCGATCAACTGCTTGCAGGCGCGCACGGCGGCCGGGCTCGCGCCGGTCAGCGCCTTCACGAGTTCGTCGACCTTGGCATCCAGCGCATCGGCCGCGGCCACCTCGTGCACGAAGCCGATGCGGTGCGCCTCGACGGCGGTGAAGCGCTCGGCCGTGAGGAAGTAGCGCTGCGAGGCGCGCGTGCCCATCGCGCGCAGCACGTACGGGCTGATGGTCGCGGGCACCAAGCCGATCTTCACTTCGCTCAGGCAGTACCACGCGGTGTCCACGCTCACGGCCATGTCGCAGGCCGCGACCAGCCCCATGCCGCCCGCGTACACGTCGCCCTGCACGCGCGCGATGGTCGGCTTGGGGCACTCGGCGATCGTGCGCAGCATGGCGGCGAGCTTGCCCGCGTCGGCGATGTTCTCGTCGCGCGTGTAGTCGGCCATGCGGCGCATCCAGTTGAGGTTCGCGCCCGCGCAAAAGGCCGGGCCGTTGGCGCCGAGCACGATGGCCTTCACCTGCGGCGCGGCGCCGGCTTCGGTGAAGGCCTGCGTCAGCTCGGCGATGACGATGTCGTCGAAGGCGTTGCGGGCGTCGGGCTGGTCGAGCCAGATGCGGGCGATGGGGCCGTCCAGCGAGAGCTTGAGTTTGGTGAAGTCGTGGCTCATGCGGCTCGCCTCACATGCGGAAGATGCCGAACTTCGGCTCGGGCACCGGCGCGTTGCGCGCGGCAGCGAGCCCCAGCGCCAGCACGCGGCGCGTGTCGGCCGGGTCGATGATGCCGTCGTCCCACAGCCGCGCGGTGGCGTAGTAGGGGTGGCCCTGGTCTTCGTACTGCTGGCGGATCGGGGCCTTGAAGGCTTCTTCCTCTTCCTTGCTCCAGCTGCCGCCCTTGAGTTCGATGCCGTCGCGCTTCACCGTGGCCAGCACGCTCGCGGCCTGCTCGCCGCCCATGACGCTGATGCGCGCGTTGGGCCACATCCACAGGAAGCGCGGGCTGTACGCGCGGCCGCACATGCCGTAGTTGCCGGCGCCGAAGCTGCCGCCGATGATGATGGTGAACTTGGGCACGTTGGCGGTCGCCACGGCCGTCACCATCTTGGCGCCGTGGCGCGCGATGCCTTCGTTCTCGTACTTGCGGCCCACCATGAAGCCGGTGATGTTCTGCAAGAACACCAGCGGGATCTTGCGCTGGCAGCACAGCTCGATGAAGTGCGCGCCCTTCTGCGCCGACTCACTGAACAGGATGCCGTTGTTGGCGACGATGCCCACGGGCATGCCCTCGATCTCGGCAAAGCCGCAGACCAGCGTGGCGCCGAAGCGCGCCTTGAACTCGTGGAACTCGCTGCCGTCGACGATGCGCGCAATGATCTCGCGCACGTCGAAGGGCTTGCGCGTGTCGGTCGGGATCACGCCGTACAGCTCTTCGCGCGGGAACTCGGGGGCGCGCACGGCCTTGTCGTCCGAAGATTCGGCACCCGCGCTCTTCGCATTGAGGTTGGCCACGGCCGAGCGCGCGAGCGCCAGCGCATGCAGGTCGTTCTGCGCGAGGTGGTCGACCACGCCCGACAGGCGCGTGTGCACGTCGCCGCCGCCCAGGTCTTCGGCCGTCACGACCTCGCCGGTGGCCGCCTTCACGAGCGGCGGGCCGCCCAGGAAGATGGTGCCCTGGTTCTTCACGATGATCGACTCGTCGCTCATCGCGGGCACATAAGCGCCGCCCGCCGTGCACGAGCCCATGACCACCGCGATCTGCGGAATGCCCTGGGCGCTCATGTTGGCCTGGTTGTAGAAGATGCGGCCGAAGTGGTCGCGGTCGGGAAACACCTCGTCCTGGTTCGGCAGGTTGGCGCCGCCCGAGTCGACCAGGTAGATGCACGGCAGGCGGTTCTGCTCGGCAATTTCCTGTGCGCGCAGATGCTTCTTGACGGTCATCGGGTAGTAGGTGCCGCCCTTCACCGTCGCGTCGTTGCAGACGATCATGCAGTCCACGCCGTTGACGCGGCCGATGCCCGCGATGATGCCCGCGCCCGGCGCCGACTCGGCCCCCTTGGCGTCGAGGTACATCGCGTGCGCGGCCAGCGGCGCGATCTCGAGAAAGGGCGTGCCCGGGTCGAGCAGCTCGGCCACGCGGTCGCGCGGCAGCAGCTTGCCGCGTGCCGTGTGCTTGGCGCGCGCGGCCTCGCCGCCGCCCTGCTCCACCTTGGCGAACTGCGTGCGCAGGTCGTCGACCAGCGTGCGCATGGCGGTGGCGTTGGCCTGGAAGTCGGCCGAACGCGCGTTCAATTTGGTTTCGAGTTTGCTCATGCTGTCTTTTCTTGGCTGAGGCCGAGTTGTTCGGTCATCGCGTCGCGGATCTGAATTTCTGGATCTTGCCGGTGACCGTCATCGGGAATTCGGTGACGAACTGGATGTACTTCGGCACCTTGTAGTGCGCGATCTGGCCCTTGCAGAAGCCGCGGATCTCTTCGTCGGTGGCGCTCTGGCCGGGCTTGACGATGATCCACGCGCACAGCTCTTCGCCGTACTTCCTGTCGGGCAGGCCGACCACCTGCACGTCCTGCACCTTCGGGTGGCGGTACAGGAACTCTTCGATCTCGCGCGGGTAGATGTTCTCGCCGCCGCGGATCACCAAGTCCTTGATGCGCCCGACGATGTTGACGTAGCCCTCGGCGTCCATGGTGGCCAGGTCGCCGGTGTGCATCCAGTGCTCGGCATCGATGGCCTCGCGTGTGCGCGGCTCGTCGTCCCAGTAGCCGTGCATCACCGAGTAGCCGCGCGTGCAGAGTTCGCCCGACTGGCCCGGCGGCATGATGGCGCCGGTCTCGGGGTCGACGATCTTCACCTCCAGGTGCGGCTGCACCGTGCCCACGGTCGACACGCGGCGGTCCAGCGGCGTGTCGGTGCTGCTCTGGCAGCTCACGGGGCTGGTCTCGGTCATGCCGTAGGCGATGGTGATTTCGCTCAGGTGCATTTCGCTGACCACGCGCTTCATGACCTCGATGGGGCACGGCGAGCCGGCCATGATGCCGGTGCGCAGGGTCGACAGGTCGAACTCCTTGAAGCGCGGATGGTCGAGCTCGGCGATGAACATCGTGGGCACGCCGTGCAGGCCGGTGCATTTTTCGGCCTGCACCGTCTCCAGCACGGTGAGCGGGTCGAACCCGTCGTTCGGGTACACGATGGTGGAGCCGTGCGTGATGCAGGCCAGGTTGCCCAGCACCATGCCGAAGCAGTGGTACAGCGGCACCGGAATGCACAGCCGGTCGACGGGCGAGAGCTTCATGCACTCGCCGATGAAGAAGCCGTTGTTCAGGATGTTGCGGTGCGTGAGCGTCGCACCCTTGGGGAAGCCCGTGGTGCCGCTGGTGAACTGGATGTTGATGGGGTCGGTGGCCTTCAGCGTCTTCTGGATCCGCGCAATGCGCGCATCGGCCGCGTCGCCGCCGGCCAGCAGCTGCGAGAAGCGCCGCATGCCGGGCTGCTCGTCGCCCTGGCCGGGCTTGTCGATCCAGAAGGTGTGCTGCAGCTGCGGCAGGCGCTGCGGGCCCAGTTCGCGCAGCATGCCCAGGTAGTCGCTGGTCTTGAACTGCGCCATCGTCACCAGCACCTTGCAGCCGACCTTGTTGAGCGCGTACTCGAGCTCCGAGGTGCGGTAGGCCGGGTTGATGTTGACGAGGATCAGGCCGACCTTGGCGGTGGCGATCTGCATCAGCACCCACGGCACGTTGTTGTGCGACCAGATGCCGACGCGGTCGCCGGTGGCCAGGCCCAGGTCGAGCAATGCGCTGGCGAGCTTGTTCGACTCGGCCTGCAGTTCGCGGTAGGTGTAGCGCTGGCCTTCGTGGCGGCTGACGAGCGCTTCGCGGTCGGGCTGCTTTTCGACCATGTCGTCGAAGAAGGTGCCGATGGGTTGTTCGATGAGGGGGACGTCGGTGGCGCCCTTGTTGTAGCTCTCGGTCAACGAAGCGGTCATGTTCATTTCCTTGTCTCCTTGTCTGGCTCCTTCCCCTTCCGGGGGAAGGTTGGGATGGGCGCTGGCGGCCTCTGCTCGGCGCGGCGCCTCATCGAACGCCGCTTGCCCCCACCCCGGCCCTCCCCCGAAGGGGAGGGAGAAAAACATCCTAGGCCGTTTCAGCGAACAGCTCGCGACCGATCAGCATGCGGCGGATCTCGCTCGTGCCCGCGCCGATCTCGTACAGCTTCGCGTCGCGCCACAGCCGCTCCACCGGGAACTCCTTCGTGTAACCCACGCCGCCCAGCGCCTGGATCGCCTCGCCGGCCATCCACGTCGCCTTCTCGGCCGAATACAGAATGGCGCCGGCCGCGTCCTTGCGGAAGGTGCGTGCGTGGTCGTTGCGGTCGCAGGCCTTGCCCACGGCGTACACGTAAGCGCGCGTGGCCTGCCAGGTCGAGTACATGTCGGCCAGCTTGCCCTGCATCAGCTGGAACTCGCCGATGCTCTGGCCGAACTGCTTGCGGTCGTGAATGAAGGGCAGCACCGCGTCCATGCAGGCGGCCATGATGCCCAGCGGGCCGCCCGAGAGCACCGCGCGTTCGTAGTCCAGGCCGCTCATCAGCACCTTGGCGCCCATGCCTTCGCCGCCCAGCACGTTTTCTTCGGGCACTTCGCAGTTGTCGAAGAACAGCGGGAAGGTGTTGGAGCCGCGCATGCCGAGCTTGTCGAGCTTGTTGCCGGCCGAGAAGCCCTTGAAGTTCTTCTCGACGATGAAGGCCGTCATGCCGCGCGCGCCCATTTCGGGCTCGGTCTTGGCGTAGATGACCAGCGTGTCGGCGTCGCCGCCGTTGGTGATCCACATCTTGCCGCCGTTGAGCACGTAGTAGCCGTTCTTCTTCTCGGCCTTGAGCTTCATGCTCACCACGTCGGAGCCGGCGTTGGGCTCGCTCATGGCCAGCGCGCCCACGTGCTCGCCGCTCACCAGCTTGGGCAGGTATTTCTTCTTCTGCGCGTCGCTGCCGTTGCGGTGGATCTGGTTCACGCACAGGTTCGAGTGCGCGCCGTACGACAGGCCCACCGAGGCCGAGGCACGCGACACCTCTTCCATGGCCACGATGTGGGCCAGGTAGCCCAGCTCGGTGCCGCCGAACTCTTCCTTCACGGTCATGCCGTGCAGGCCGAGTTCGCCCAGCTTCCGCCAGAGGTCGTGCGGGAACAGGTTGTCGCGGTCGATGTCGGCGGCGCGCGGCGCGATTTCGTTGGCGGCGAAGTCCTGGATGGCGCTGCGCAGCGAATCGATGTCCTCGCCCAGGTCGAAGTTCAGGCCGGGATCGTGCATGTGTCTTGTCTCCTCTGAAAGGGGTCTGCGCGCAGTGCTACCCGCGCTGGATGGCGCTAGAAAGATCGCAGCTTACGCCTGGGCGCGCCGCAATTGGCGCCACAATGGTTGCAAATTGCGCCACGACCGATCCGTCCAGCCATGTCATCACCGTCCTTCCTCAGACCCGCCCGCGCCGTCACGCCGATGGCATTCGTGAGAGCTATCGTGCAGGGCTATGCGCGCTACGGCATGGACCCGGCCGAGGCCCTGAAGGCGGCACAGATCACGCCGCGCGAGCTGGCCCGGCCGGGCGCGCGCGTCACGGCCGCGCAGTTCGAGGCGCTGTCGGAGCACGCCATGCAGGAGCTCGACGACGAGGCGCTGGGCTGGTTCTCGCGGCGCCTGCCCTGGGGCAGCTACGGCATGCTGTGCCGCGCGTCGCTGACCTCGCCCGACCTGGGCGTGGCCATCAAGCGCTGGTGCCGCCACCACCGGCTGCTGACCGAGGACATCGGCCTGGCGCTGGAGGTGGCGGGCGGCGTGGCCACCCTGCGCATCACCGAGAACCGCCCGCTGGACGACGCGTTCCGCGAGTTCTGCCTGGTGACCAGCCTGCGCTTCATGCACGGCTACATGTGCTGGGCGATCGACTCGCGCATCTCGCTGCGCAGCGCGACCTTTCCGTTCACCGCGCCGCCGCACGCCGACGCCTACGCGCCGATGTTCACGCCCGAGGTGCGCTTCGACGCGCCGCAGGCCGGCATCAGCTTCGACGAGCGCTACCTGGCGCTGCCGCTGCAGCGCGACGAGCGCGCGCTGCGCACCATGCTCAAGCGCGCGCTGCCGCTGACCATCCTGCAGTACCGGCGCGACCGCCTGCTGGGCCAGCGCGTGCGCGAGCTGCTGCGCTCGCGCGCCAGCGAAGCCACCACGGCCGATGCGATGGCCGCGCTGCTGAACGTGTCGAGCCGCACGCTGCACCGGCAGCTGCACGAGGAAGGCACCTCGCTGCAGGTGCTGAAGAACGAGGTGCGCCACGAGCTGGCGGTGGAGCAGCTGCGCCGCACCACGCGGCCGATCAAGCAGGTGGCGCTGGCGGTGGGGTTTCGCAACGAGAAGAGTTTTTCGCGCGCGTTCCTGCAATGGACGGGGCACGCGCCGCGCGACTTCCGCCAGCAGGGGCTGTAGCGCGCGCGTTCAGGCGGCGCGCTCGGCCTCCACGGCCTGCGCCACCAGCCGGCGGAACTGGATCAGCGCCGAATCCATGGCCAGCGGCAGCATCGGCGCCGAGGCATCGCGCTCGATGTTGCGCGCCTGCGCGGTGATCATGTCGCGGTCTTCATGAAAGGCGACGATCAGGCTGTCGTAGATGGTGCGCGTGAGCTTCTCGCCGCCGAGCTCGGGCCGATGCGACTGCTGGAAGAAGTAGTGCGTGGTGGTCTCGGTTTCGGGCGTCAGCGTCTGGCAGCTGTGCAGCTCGACGGCGCGCCGCATGTCGCCTTCGGCATCGCCCACGGGCCGCCCGCCCGACTGCATCAGCAACGTGCCGGGCAGCACGAAGTCGTAGATGAACCAGCGGTCGAAGCGCGGGTCGGGCCCGAAGTCGCGCGCGCCGGCCCAGTGCGCGGGCGGCGGCACGTTCGCCACCTTGCGCGTCACGCGCAGGCCGCGCTCGATCTTCTCGATGACGGGCCGGGCCTGCGCGATGGCGGTGGAACCGCCCAGCGTTTTCTCGTGCACGTAGCTCAGGTGCGAGAAGTCGAGCAGGTTGTCGCAGATCAGCAGGTACGGGGTCTCGTAATGCAGGTAGCCGGGAATGTGCAGCCACTGCGGGTCGTCGCACGAATGGTTGTCGGGCAGAAGCGCTGTGTTGGCGCGCGACGCGTCGCCCATCCACACGAACACCCAGCGGTTGCGCACCGCCACCGGGTAGCTGCGCACACGCGCCTTCGGCGGCACGGTGTCCATGCCCGGCGCCTCGACGCAGACGCCCTGCGCGTCGAACTTGAGGCCGTGGTAGCCGCAGCGCACGCAATCGCCCTCGCGCCGGCCCTTGGACAGCGGCGCGAGCCGGTGGCAGCAGCGGTCTTCCAGCGCCACGATGTCGCCGCCGGCCGTGCGAAAGAGCAGCAACGGCTCGCCGATCACGGTGCGGTTGAACAGGCCCTCGGCGGGAATCTCGTGGTCCCAGGCGACCACATACCAGCAGTTGCGGATGAACATTGCGCGCTTGTCTCCATCGGAATCGTTTGCGGCCGATGGTGCGGGCGGCGCGCCGCGGCGTCTGTCCCCCGCGCGGGGGACGACAGACGGGCTCAGCCCGCCAGCCGAACGAGCGCCGCGCGGTCGTGGATGCCGAGCTTGGCGTAGGCGCGCTTGCGCAGCGTGTGCACGCTCGAGGGCGCAATGTCGAGATCGGCCGCGATGCCGTCGGCCGTGAGACCGCAGGCAATGCGCGCGCAGACCTCGCGCTCGCGGCCGCTGAGCGGCGCGTCGGCCAGGCGGCCGCGCGCCAGGGCGATGCGCGTGCCGATGTCCAGCGCGCCTGCGCCCGCACCGGTGCCCAGCGCATGGCGGTGCACCTGGCGCAGCAGCGGCGCCACGGCGAGCACGCGTTCGATCTCTTGTGGCGCGAAGCGCCCCATCGACTCGCGGCGGTAGAGGTTGATGGAGAACGCGCTGCCGCGCGCCACCGGCGCGTAGAGCAGCGCGAGCCGGTCGCTCAGGTGCTCGCGCTCGTAGATCTGGCGGCGCCATCCGGGGTCGGGAATGTCGTCGGCGTGCGTGTGCAGCACCGTGACCTCGTCGGCGGCGCCGCCTTCGTCCTCCATGCGGCCCGCGATGCGCGTGGCGTCGTCGAAGCCGTAGAAGTGGCGCCGGTACTGCGCGAAGCAATCGCGCGTCACGTTGGGCACGCCGGTGCCATGGGCATGGCCTTCGAGCTGCGTCGGCGCATCGGGCGCATGCCGCACCAGCGAGATGAACTCCACCGGCAGCAGCGCGTTGAGAAAATGCAGCATCGCGCGGGCCGGCGCCAGGTCGCGCGGCACGTCGAGCAACAGCGACACCGCCCGCAGGTCGAGTGCCTGCTGGCTGGCGAGGGCTGCTGGAATGCGCCACATGGCTTGCATGCGGAAATTCTGCGCCCGCGCGGGCGCTGCGCGAGCACGCTGGTCTCGGGATTAACCCGCGTGGACCTGCGGCTTCAGACCGGTCTCACACCCTGTCGAGCTCGACCACCTTGGCCAGCCGCTGCAGTTCGGTGTTCATGGGGCGTCAGGGCGCCGGCCGGTCTTCAGGCCGGTGGGTCGATCAGCGCGAGCGCGTCGGCGATCGACTGGCTGTCTTCGGGCCGCACCAGCTTGGCCAGTTCCTTGCCGTCGCGCATGAACACCAGCGTGGGCCAGAGCCGCACGTTGAACGAGCGGCCCAGCGGGCGGCCGCTGCCGTCTTCGACCTTCATGCGGCGCACGTTCGGGTACTTGGCAAAGGCCTCGGCGATGTTCGGCTGCGCGGCCTTGCAGATGCCGCACCAGTTGGTGCCGAACTCGACCACGGCGGGGCCGGTGAGCGCATCGATCTCGGTGCGCTCGGGTTGTTCGGTCTTGTATTCGGAAGTCATGGGAGTGCTGTTCCTGTGCTGATGGGCCGTCGATGCCCTTCATTGCACCAGAAACTCAGGCCGCCTGCAGGCCGTGGCCCGACAACAGCGCGGGCAATTCGGCCATGTCGCTGAACACGCGCGCCACGCCCACGCTCAAGAGCGGCCCGGGCCCGCTGTGGCCCGACTCGCCCGTGCTGTAGCCGAACACGGTCGCGCCCGCGGCCACGCCGGCCATGGCGCCGGTGACGGTGTCCTCGACGATGGCGCAGCGGCGCGGATCGACCCCCAGCGCCTCGGCGGCCGCCAGGTACACGTCGGGGTGCGGCTTGGAACGGGGCATTTCATGGCCGCTGAAGATGCGGCCCTGGAAGCAGTCGAGCAGGCCGACCTTGGCCAGCTGCAGCTCGACCTTGTGGCGGTCGGCGCCCGAGGCACAGGCGATGCGGCCCTTGAGCCGCGCGTGGATCTCGCGAATGGCGGCCACGGCATTCGGAATGGCGACGAGGTCGCGCTCCAGCGCCTCGTTGCGGCGCGCGCGAAACAGCCGGAGCCATTCGTCGGTGATCTTCACGCCGGTCTTGGCCTCGATGAGCGCCGCCTCGTCCTTCACGGCCTTGCCGGTGAAGGTGTTCATCGATTCCTCGGTGCTGAGCTGCAACCGAGCTCGCCGAGCATTTCGGCGAGCACGCGGTTGGTGATGGGTTCGGAGTCGACGAGAACGCCGTCGCAGTCGAACAGGACCGCGGAAAAGGGGAAAGGGGTCATGGCTCGATGGTAGCAATGACCCCGCGACACCCTTAAGACACGGCCTTGATCGGGATGTAGATCTCGCCGCCGCCGGCCATGAACTCCTTCGACTTCTCTTCCATGCCCTCGGCCATGGCTTCGGCCTCGGCCACGCCCTTCCTGGCGGCGTACTCGCGCACTTCCTGCGTGATCTTCATCGAGCAGAACTTGGGGCCGCACATGGAGCAGAAATGCGCCACCTTGCTGGAGTCCTTGGGCAAGGTCTCGTCATGGAACTCACGCGCGGTGTCGGGGTCCAGGCCCAGGTTGAACTGGTCCTGCCAGCGGAACTCGAAGCGCGCCTTGCTCAGCGCGTCGTCGCGCGAGCGCGCGCCCGGGTGCCCCTTGGCCACGTCGGCCGCGTGCGCGGCGATCTTGTAGGCAATGATCCCCTGCTTCACGTCGTCGCGGTCGGGCAGGCCCAGGTGTTCCTTGGGCGTGACGTAGCACAGCATGGCGGTGCCGGCCCAGCCGATCATCGCGGCGCCGATGGCGCTGGAGATGTGGTCGTAGCCCGGCGCGATGTCGATGGTCAGCGGCCCGAGCGTGTAGAACGGCGCCTCGTGGCAGTGCTTGAGTTGCTCGTCCATGTTGGCCTGGATCATGTGCATCGGCACGTGGCCGGGGCCTTCGATCATGGTCTGCACGTCGTGCTTCCACGCGACCTGCGTGAGCTCGCCCAGCGTGCGCAGCTCGGCGAACTGGGCCTCGTCGTTGGCGTCGGCGCCCGAGCCGGGGCGCAGGCCGTCGCCGAGCGAGAAGCTCACGTCGTAGGCCTTCATGATGTCGCAGATGTCCTCGAAGTGCTCGTACAGGAAGCTCTCCTTGTGGTGCGCGATGCACCACTTGGCCATGATCGAGCCGCCGCGCGACACGATGCCCGTCATGCGGTCGGCCGTCAGGTGGATGAACGGCAGGCGCACGCCGGCATGGATGGTGAAGTAGTCGATGCCCTGCTCGGCCTGCTCGATCAGCGTGTCGCGGAAGATGGCCCAGGTCAGGTCCTCGGCCACGCCGCCCACCTTCTCCAGCGCCTGGTAGATCGGCACGGTGCCGATGGGCACCGGCGAGTTGCGCACGATCCAGTCGCGCGTGGTGTGGATGTTCTTGCCGGTCGACAGGTCCATCACGTTGTCGGCGCCCCAGCGGATGGCCCACACCAGCTTCTCGACCTCTTCCTCGATGCTCGAGGTGACGGCCGAGTTGCCGATGTTGGCGTTGATCTTCACCTTGAAGTTGCGGCCGATGGCCATCGGCTCGACTTCGGGGTGGTTGATGTTGGCCGGGATGATGGCGCGCCCGCGCGCCACTTCGTCGCGCACGAACTCGGGCGTGATGATGCGCGGAATGCTCGCGCCCATCGGGTTGCCCCTCACGCGCTTGGCGCGCTCCTCGTTGGCGAGGTATTCGGCCATCCACTCGCGCTTGCCGTTCTCGCGCAGGGCCACGTATTCCATCTCGGGCGTGACGATGCCGCGGCGCGCGTAGTGCATCTGCGTGACGTTGGCGCCCGACTTGGCGCGGCGCGGCGTGCGCTGCAGCGCCGAGGCGCCGGCGCGCAGTTCGGCCAGGCGCTGGGCGTCGCGGTCCTCGTTCTTGCCGCCGTCGTCCAGCGCGTGGTGCGAGCGGCCTTCGTAACTTTCCGTGTCATTGCGCTCGATCACCCAGGCGCTGCGCACGTCGGGCAGGCCGCGGCGCACGTCGATCTCGACCTTGGCATCGGTGTAGGGGCCCGAGGTGTCGTAGAGCGACACGGTCTCGCCGTTGGTCAGCAGGACGTCGCGCACGGGCACGTTCAGGTCGGGCCGGCTGCCCGGAATCAGGCACTTGTGCGAAGCGGGAAAGGGCTCGCGCGTGAGCGAAAGCAGCGAGGTGAACTTGTCGGGCGCATTCATCGGGGCACTCCTTGTTGAGGGAAAGGGTGCTCCGCAATCGCTCGGTGGACTTCGGGAAGCCCGTCACGGAAGGGAGTGACGGACCGGAGTCAGGGAGTGCAGCTCTTCTTACGCCGGTATGACCCGGATCAAGTTCGCGGGTCGGCAACTTTGCCATCTCAGCACGCCACATGCGTGCACCCCGGAGCGGGGCCGATTGTGCGAGCCCCGGCCCGGCGCGTCAAGCCAGGGGCTGTTGCAGGTCGCCTTCGAGGTAGTACCAGCGCTCGCCCTCGCGCACGAAACGGCTGCGCTCGTGCAGCCGGGTGGCCGCGCCGGTGGCCGCGCTGCGCTGGCGCGCGACGAACTCGACCTCGGCGTGGTCGGCATCGAGCACCGAGCGCGAACGGATGTCCAGGCCCAGCCACTTGACGCCGGGCTCGAACTCGATCGAGCCCGGCCGGTGGGTCGCGTGCCAGGTGGCGAGCAGGTAGTCGCCGCGCTCCAGCACGAAGGCCGAATAGCGCGAGCGCATCAGCGATTCGGCGTCGGGCGCGGGGGTGTTCTCGAAATCGTCGAGGTAGCGGCCGCAGCACAGGGCGTAGCCGATGGGCTTGTCTCGGCGGTCGGTACGGCCGCAGGGGCAGGGTCCGGTGGTGGGATCGTTGGCACTCATGAAGACCGCTATTGGAACACCTCGCGGCCCGGGCGCCGATGGGGCAAGCCCGAGGCCGCGCGCAGCCGCCCGCGCCGAGGGCATTCACCCTTGGCGCGGCGCTTGCTAAACGCTAGCGTCACACCGACCCCACCGGAAGCATGGCGATGTACCTCACAGGCACGGAACAGCAGGCATTGCGCGGCGTCTTCACGCTGCTGGCGGAAGACGCCGCCTGCAACGAGCGCGAGATCCGCGAGCGCCTGGGCCGCGCGCTGCTCGACCTGCTGCACGCGGACCAGTTCGCCTCGTTCGTGTGGGACGCCGGCAGCGGCAGCTTCGGCGCGCGCGTGGCGATCAACATGGAGCCCGCCAACCTCGACCGCTACGCGCAGTGGCACCAGCACCACGACCCGATCACCTTCGTGCTGCAGTCGCGCCGCCGCGCCACGCGCGTGACCGAGGTGATGCCGCAGCGCGCGCTGATGCGCACCCCGTTCTTCACCGACTTTCTGGCGCGCGACGGCCTGCACTGGGGCATGAACCTGCACGCCTTCGACGGCGACCGCGCGTTGGGCGACCTGCGCATCTGGCGGTCCAAGGCGCGCGGCGACTTCGGCGAGCACGAGAAGGCGCTGCTCGACCTGATCGAGCCGGCGTTCGCCGGGGCGCTGCAGCGGGCGCAGCGCGCGGCCGCGGCTGCGGCGGCATTGCCGGCCCTGCCCCGGTCGCCGCATGGGCCTTGCTGAGCGTGCGCGAGCAGGAGGTGGCGCGCTGCGTGCGCGAGGGCCTCACCGACAAGGAAATCGCGCGGCGCATGGCGGTGGGTGTGCCCACCGTGCGCACCTACCTGCGGCGCATCTTCGACAAGCTGGGCATCGAGCGTCGCGCGGCCCTGGCGGGCTGGACGGCGCCGGCCGCCGGGCGCTGATCCCGCGCGGATCGGCCTGCTACTTCGGCGCGGGCAACCGGCCGAGCACCTGCTCCACGGCAAGGCCCACGGCCAGCAGCTTGCGGTCGCTGCCGGCCGGGCCGTCGAGCTCCAGCCCCACGGGCAAGCCCGTCGTCGCGCCCAGGCCCGCGGGCAGTTGCACGCCCGGAATGCCGGCGTTGCTGCCGGGGTCGGTGTTCTGGATCAGCGCGCCGAAGTTCTCGGGGCTGCTGGCTTCGGGCGCGGCGGCCAGTGCCACGCGCGGCACGGTCGCAAACACCAGCGCGTCGAGCCGGTTCTTCGCGAAGGTGTCGCGGTAGAGCTTCTGCAGCGCGGGCCGGGCCACGCGCATGGCGTTGTCGTAGACCGGCTTCGCGTCGACCGTGCCGTTGGGCGCGGGCAGCTTGCGCGGGATCACGAAGGCGTCGAAGGTGCCCTTGACATCGGGGCTGGCGATGCCGGCCGCGAGCTGCGCAATGTCGATGCCGGTGCGGTACTTCGCGAGATACGCCGCCATGTCGTCGTGCGCCTCGTAGAGCGCGAGCGGAAAACCGATGGCGCCGTTGAGCTCCATGAGCTTCGGCATCTCCACGTCGACCAGCGTGACACCGGCCGCGCGCAGCTTGGCCAGCGCGGCGTCGGTGGCGGCGCGCGTGTCGGCGTCCAGGTTGGCGTGAAAGGCCGGCACCACGCCCAGCCGCACGCGCTTCAGGTCGGCGGGCTGGAGCGGCGCGCCGCCGGCAATGACGCCGTCGAGCAGCGCCACGTCGGCCATCGACTGCGCCATCGGCCCCGCCGTGTCGCGCGTGTGCGAGATCGGCGCGATGCCCTGCTGCGAATAACGGCCCATGCTCGGGCGCAGCGACGCGCAGCCGTTGAACGCGCACGGAATGCGCACCGACCCGCCCGTGTCCGTACCGAGCGCGGCCGGCACCATGCGCGCGCCGAGCGCCGCGCCGTTGCCCGACGACGAACCGCCCGCGATGCGGCTCGCGTCGTAGGCGTTGCGCACGCCGACCTCGGACCCGGTCTGGAACGCGGGGTTGTAGCCGGTGACGCCGAAGGCCAGCTCGTGCATGTTCGTCTTGCCCAGCACCACCGCACCGGCCGCGCGCAGCTTGGCCACCACGGGCGCATCGGCCGTGGGCACGAAGCCCTTGAGCGCGGGCGTGCCGGCCGTCGCGGGCAGGCCCTGTACCTGGATGTTGTCCTTGATGGCCACGGGCAGCCCCGCGAGCGGCTTGCACGCGCCGCCGCGCTTGCGCAAGGCATCGGCCGCGCGCGCCTGCTTCAGCGCGCCGGCTTCGTCGAGCGTGATGAAGGCGTTGAGGTTCGCCTTGGCCTTGGCCTGCGCGATGTAGGCCGTGACCAGCTGCTCGCTGGTGACGGTGCCGGCGCACAGCTGCTTCACGGCGTCGCTCGCGGTGAGCGTGGCGATGTCGGGCGTGGCCCCTTGGGCATGGGCCGGAAGGCCGAGTGCGCCGAGGCACAGCAGGGCCCATGCGGCGGGAACGCGTTTGGGAAGTTGGGGAGTGGACATGGCGAAGACCTCCGACAGAAGAGGCCGCCATGCTGCGCTTCCGGCGCGCGGCTGTCTGTCGTCGAAACCGATGACAGGCCGACCGGAGGGTCTGCTACTGGAACATCACCCACTCGGGCCGCATGTTGAAGCGCACCGGCAGGATGCTCACGCCGAGCCCGCTGGTCACGTACATGCGCTTGCCCTTGTGCGCGATCCAGCCGTAGGCCCATTCGCGCGGCGCCGGGCACGACCAGCGCGCCATGGCCCGGCACGCTGATCTGCCCGCCATGCGTGTGCGATGCCACCACCAGCCCCCGCGTGCGCGGCATCGTCGCGAAGCTGAAGGGGTCGTGCATCATGACCAGCGTCGCCGCGCCTTGCGGCACGCCGGCCAGCGCGCGCATCGGGTCGGAGTGGCCCGTCGAGTGGTCGCCGATGCCGACCACCCAGAGCTCGTGGCCGGGCAATTGCACCGCGGCGTTCTCCAGCACGCGGATGCCTTGCGCGGTCAGGGCCTCGACGGTGCGCTTGCCGTCGTGCCACCAGTCGTGATTGCCGAGCACCGCGTACACGCCTTGCGACGCCTTGAGGCGGCCGAGCACGGCGGCCATGCTTTCGATGGAGAGCGGCTCGTCGTCGCCGGAGCCCGCGAGGAAGTCGCCGGGCAGCAGCACCACATCGGGCTGTGCGGCGTTGATGGCATCGACGATGCGCGCGGCCCGCTCGACGCTGGTGATGCGCCATGCCGAGCGCGTGGTCAGGTGCCAGTCGCCAGCCACGGCCACCTTGAGGCCCGCGGGCGCCTGCCATTGCGCCGAGCTCAAGGGCTCGACGCGCGCAGCCACCCAACGCGGCTCGATGACGAAGCCCCAGAGCGCAAGCGCCGCCAGCACGAATGCGGCGGCGATCCGGCCCCAGCGACGCCCGCCGCGCGTGCTCACGCCAGCGCGCGTTGAATCAGCAGCTTCTGGATGTCCGACGTGCCTTCATAGATCTGGCACACGCGCACGTCGCGGTAGATGCGTT
>NZ_MOWM01000118.1 GCF_016082275.1 Variovorax sp. E3 | reverse complement strand
ACGCGACGGCAATGGATGCGCCGCCTGCCCCCACCCCTGCCCTCCCCCAGAGGGGGAGGGAGAAACGCAGGGTCACTCCAACGCTTCGCATGCCGCGACGATACGCGCGCATGCCTCTTCCAACTGTCCCAGCGACGTCGCATACGAGATGCGGAAATAAGGCGCCAGCCCGAACACGCTGCCCGGCACCACCGCCACCTCGAAGTCCTGCAGCAGGTAGCGGCAGAAGTCGCTGTCGCTCTGCAGCACCGCGCCTGCGCGCGTGCGCTTGCCCAGCACGCCGGCGCAGCTCGCGAAGGTGTAGAACGCGCCCTCGGGCACGCGGCAGCGCAGGCCCGGCGCGCGGTTCAGCGCGGCCACCACGAAGTCGCGGCGCGCCTGGAAGTCGGCGCAGCGCTCGGCCACGATGTCCTGCGGGCCGGTCAGCGCCTCGATGGCCGCGGCCTGGCTGATCGACGAGGGGCACGAGGTGGTCTGGCTCTGCACCACGGCCATGGCCGCGATCAGCGCGCGCGGACCCGCGCCGTAGCCGACGCGCCAGCCGGTCATGGCATAGGCCTTCGACACGCCGTTGATGGTCAGCGTGCGCTCGCGCAGGCGCGGTTCCACCGCCACGGGCGTGGCGAACGCGAGGCCGTCGTACAGGATGTGCTCGTAGATGTCGTCCGCCAGCACCCACACCTTCGGATGGCGCAGCAACACCTCGCACAGCGGCTGGAGCTGCGCGGCGCTGTAGGCCGCGCCGCTCGGGTTCGACGGCGAGTTCAGGAAGATCCAGCGCGTGCGCGGCGTGATCGCGGCCTCCAGCTGCGCGGCTTCCAGCCGGAAGCCGTTGGCCTCGGTGCAGGCCACCGACACCGGCACGCCGCCGCAGATCTGCACGATGTCGGCGTACGAGGTCCAGTACGGCGCGGGCAGGATCACCTCGTCGCCGGGGTTCAGGCTGGCCATCATCGCGTTGAAGATGACCTGCTTGCGCCCGCGCTCACGCTGATCTCGTCGAGCGCGAACTCCAGCGCGTTGTCGCGCCGGAACTTCAGCTGCACGGCGGCCTTCATGGCGGGGCTGCCGTCGAGCACCGTGTAGCGCGTGTCGCCGCGCCCGATGGCGCGCACCGCGGCGTCGCGCACGTTCTGCGGCGTGTCGAAGTCGGGCTCGCCCGCGCCCAGCACGATCACCGGGCGCCCGGCGCGCTTGAGCGCGTTGGCGTGGTCGGTGATGCGCAGGATCTCCGACACGCCGATGGCGCGCACGCGCTGCGCCGGCGCGAAGGCGCCTTCTGCCGGGGTGTCCGTGGTGGTCACTTGGGTCACTTGGTATAGGTCTCCAGCGGCTTGTCGTTGGGCTCGGCCATCAGCTGCTTGAGTGCCGCGCTCATCGGCAGGTTCAGGCTGGTGTTCTTCGGCGGAATGGCGGCGACGAACCACTTGGTGTAGATCTTCTCGAGCTCGCCGCTCTTCATCATGCGGCGCAGCGAGTCATCCACCGCAGCCTTGAAGGCGGGGTCGCCTTGCGGAACAGCAGCGCGATCGGCTCGGAGCCCAGCGCCTCGCCGACGATGCGGTACGACTCGGGGCTCTTCGAGTTCGCAATGATGCCGGCCAGCAGGTTGTCGTCGAGCACGAAGGCATCGGCGCGGCCCGACTCCAGGAGCAGGAAGCTCTCGAGGTGGTCCTTGCCCAGCATGGTCTTGTACGACACGTTCTGCGCGCGCTCGCGCTTGCGCAGCAGCTGCACGGCGGTGGTGCCGGTCGAGGCCGACACGTTGCGGCCGGCCAGCTGGTCGAGCGTGGTGATGCCCGAGTCGACCTTGGTGGCCATGCGCACTTCGCTCACGTACGTGGTCAGCGCAAAGGCCACCTGCTGCTGGCGCGCGGTGTTGTTGGTGGTGGGGCCGCAGCCGATGTCGAGCGTGCCGTTCTGCACCAGCGGAATGGTGTTCTGCGCGGTCACGGCCATGTACTCGAGCTTGGCCTGCGGCGCGATGTCCTTGAGCACGCGCTCGCACAGCTCGACGTGGTAGCCCACGAACTTGTCGCCCGCACCCAGCATGTAGGCCATGGGCGGCGAGGCTTCGCGCACGCCGAGCACGGCCTTGCCGCTGGTCTTGATCTTGTCGAGCGTGCCCGTGGCCGTCTGCGCATTGGCGCTGCCGCCGAACGCGAGCGCCAGCAGTGCCGCCGTGGCCATGGTCTTGAAGGGAATGTTCATGGTGTCCTCTGTCTCCGGGAGATAGTTTTTTGAATGGATGAATGAATGCACGAATGCATGCATGCATGCGGCCGCCCACCCGCCGCCGCAGTGCAAGACTGCGCGGCGGGCTCGGGCGAGCCATGGGAGGCGATCAGTCGCCGATATCGAACGTGACGCCCTGGGCGAGCGGCAACGCTGTCGAATAGTTGATGGTGTTGGTGGCGCGGCGCATGTACGCCTTCCAGCTGTCGGAGCCGGCTTCGCGACCGCCGCCGGTTTCTTTCTCGCCGCCGAAGGCACCGCCGATTTCGGCGCCGCTCGGGCCGATGTTGACGTTGGCGATGCCGCAATCGGAGCCCGCGCTCGACATGAAGCGCTCGGCCTCGCGCACGTTCAGCGTGAAGATCGACGACGACAGGCCCGCGCCCACCGCGTTGTGCCATTCGATGGCCTCGTCGAGCGAGTCGTAGCGCACCACGTAAAGAATGGGCGCGAAGGTCTCGCGCAGCACCGGGCCGTCATGCGACTTGAGCTCGACCAGCGCGGGGCGCACGTAGAACGCGTCCTTCGTGCCGATGCCCTCGACGCGCTGGCCGCCGTGCACCGTGGCGCCGACCTCGCGGCTTTCGCCGAGCGCCTTCTGCATGCCGTCGAAGGCCGCGCGGTCGATCAGCGGACCGACCAGCGTGCCGGCCTCGCGCGGGTCGCCGACCTGCACGTTGCCGTAGACCTTGGCCAGCTTGGGCACCAGTGCGTCGTACACGCTGTCGTGCACGAACAGGCGGCGCAAGGTGGTGCAGCGCTGGCCGGCCGTGCCCATGGCCGCGAAGGCGATGCCGCGCAGCGTGAGGTCCAGGTCGGCCGAGGGCGTGACGATGGCGGCGTTGTTGCCGCCGAGTTCGAGAATGGCGCGGGCAAAGCGCGCGGCCAGCTTCGGCCCCACCTGCTTGCCCATGGCGGTGGAACCGGTGGCCGAGAGGATCGGCACGCGGTGGTCGTCGACCAGCACTTCGCCGATGTCGCGCTGGCCCAGGAGCAGGCCCAGCAGGCCTTCGGGTGCGTCGCCGAAACGGGCGATGGCGCGCTGCGCGATGGCGTGCACGGCCAGCGCCGTGAGCGGGGTTTTCTCGGAGGGTTTCCACACCACCGAGTCGCCGCACACCAGCGCCAGCGCCGCGTTCCACGACCACACGGCCACGGGAAAGTTGAAGGCCGAGATCACGCCGCACACGCCCAGCGGGTGCCAGGTTTCCATCATGCGGTGCTCGGCGCGCTCGGTGGCCAGCGTGAGGCCGTAGAGCTGGCGCGACAGGCCCACGGCGAAGTCGCAGATGTCGATCATTTCCTGCACTTCGCCCGCGCCTTCGGACGGGATCTTGCCGGCCTCCAGCGTGACGAGGCGGCCCAGGTCGCGCTTGGCGGCGCGCAGCTCTTCGCCCAGCAGCCGCACCAGCTCGCCGCGGCGCGGCGCGGGCACGTTGCGCCAGGCCTTGTAAGCGGCATGCGCGCGGCCGATGGCGGCCGTGGCCTCGGCCGGCGTGGTCTGCGGCACCTGCGCGACCACCTCGCCGGTGACCGGCGAGCGCACCGTCAGCGCGCCGCCCGTGTGGGCTTCGCGGGGCACGCCCAGGCGCCCCAGCAGTTGTTCGACTTCGGTGGCAACGGGAAGGGAGGTGTGGGCTTCTGACATGTGCGCTCCGGCTGGGAGGAGGAGGAAGAAGAAAGGCGACAGGGCAAGGCTCGAAGCGGCCAATATCTGCGAATCCCGCGCGATTGCCTAGTGAAAATATGGAAGGACTTGATGCGTTTCGCGAAGGAACTCCCGCACGGCACCGTCCGCTAACGCACGAGCCGCAGGGCCGCCCAGACCCAGAGCGCCACCAGCACGCCATTGCTCACGGCGAACACCACGAGCCGGTGGATCACGTGGTTGTAGGTCAGGTGCACCACGCTGTGCACCACGCGCAGGGCCACATAGGCCCAGGCCAGGGCGACGGCCGCCGCGGAAGGCGTGGTCGCCACATAAGAGAGCAGGCACACCACATAGAACAGCAGCGGGAGCTCCAGCAGGTTCATGTAGTTGCGGTTGGGGATGCGCACCGCATCGGGCACGCCCGCCGATTCGCCGAGCCTGAAATCGTCCGGCCCGACCTCGCGGCGCATCGCCGCGCCGATGCGCTTGAAGGGAATCAGCAGCAGGACGAGGCCGGTCCAGGCCGCGAGGGCGAAGACGGGGTAGAGGATCGACGGGTTGTTCATGGGTGGCTCCTCGCGCGCATTGTCATGCGAAGCGAAAAGGCGGGACGCCGATCCGGTGCGGGTAGAGTGCGTCGAATGAAGTCCACTGCCAGTCTTGCCGCGTTCCTCCTGATCGCCACCGCCGCCCACGCCCAGGCGGGCTACGAGCAGTTGAGCCCGGCCGCGCGCAAGGCCTACGACGCCTGCACCGATGCCGCGGCATCCAAACCGACGACCGAGGGGGTTCGCATTGCGATGAGCACCTGCAATCGCCGCTTTCTCCCGGACGATCAAGCACAGGCGCCGGAGACCACCGAAGCCTTCGCCATCACGCTGGCTGAAGGCCTCAACAAGAGCGCAAAGGACAATCCACTGCCGGAAGATGTCCTGCGCATTTTTGCCAGGGCGATCGGCAAACAGGTCCTCGTCCAGTACGACGTGCGATCGGAGAGCTGGGGCCCGGACAGCCTGGCGCAGAGGCAGAAGTTCGAGCGCCTCACCAAGGACGCTTGCGAAACTTTGTCGGAAATTCCCGTATTCACCGCCGGTGGACTCTCGGTCACCTATTTCTACGATGACGAAAAGGGGAACCGGCTGCACACCCTGGTCATCAGCCAGAAGCAATGCGATGTCCTGCGGTATCGCTAGAAGCGAAACCTCGTCATTCAGCCCGGCGCGTCCGGCACGTTGATCCGCTGCGCCGCCGGCGAACTCGCCAGGCTCTGCGCCGGCCTTCTCAGCGTCGCGTCGAACGGATTGATCCTCGGCCCGATCGCCGCCGCCTCGCGCTTGAGCAGCTCCACCACCGTCGGCATGCGGTCGGCGTTGAGCCGGTCGGCGATGGTGCCCACGCTCAGCGCCGCCACCGCGCGGCCTTCGCGGTCGAGCACCGGCACGGCCACGCCGGCCATGCCTTCGAGCAGCCCGGTGTTGCGCCCCGCGTAGCCGGCCTGCCGCACGCGCTCGATCTCGGTGCGCAGGTAGACCTCGTCGTACACGCCGTACTCGCGCACGCGTGACAGGTTGAAGCGGATCACCTCCTCGCGCTCGGCCTCCGGCAGGAACGCGAGGATCGCCAGCGCGCCCTGCCCCACGCCCAGCGCAATGCGACCGCCGATGTCGCCTGTGAACGAGCGGATCGGAAACGGGCCTTCGCTGCGGTCCAGGCAGATGGCGTCGAAGCCGCTGCGCGCCAGCAGGAAGATGCTGTCGCCCAGGCTCGCGCACAGGCGCAGCAGCACCGGCCGGCAAATGGAGCGCAGGTCGCCGGGGTTGCCCGCGCTGGCGGCGAGCGCGAAGAAGTCGATGCTGAGCCGGTAGAGCTTGCTGCGCTCGTCCTGCTCGACCATGCCCTCGGCCATGAGCGACTGCAGCAAACGGTGCGTGGTGGCCTGGGTCAGGCCCACGGAACGTGCAATCTGGGTCACGCGGCCGCCTTCGGCCTGCACCGCGCCGAGCGCGCGGATCACCGAAAAGACGCGTGGCACGCCGCCGCTGGCCGCCGAGGCCGTCGATGGGGTTTCCATACCTTCCTCCTGTGGAATTTCAATCATTGCCTTTGGCCATGATATTCCATTGATCGGAATAAATTAAAGAAAGATTCTGATTAATGGAATACCCGAGGCGATCTGGCGCAATCGTTGCAATAGAGTGAACTGAAAGCAGCACGCTGTCCATGGCATGCACCAAGGTGAAACAAGGTGCCCCAAGCCATCTTTTCGCCCACGCAGAAAGGCCTGTTCCATGTCGTTCCTCCGTCTCACCGACGTGACCAAGTTCTACGGCGCCACCCGCGCCGTGTCGGCCATGAACCTTGCGGTGGAGAAAGGCGAGTTCGTCTCGCTGCTGGGCCCCTCGGGCTGCGGCAAGACCACCACGCTGCAGATGGTGGCGGGCTTCGAGGCCGTGTCGAGCGGCCGCATCGAGCTCGCGGGCAAGGACATCACGCACGCCAAGGCCAACACGCGCGGCCTGGGCATCGTGTTCCAGACCTATGCGCTGTTCCCGCACATGACGGTGGCCGACAACGTGAGCTTCGGCCTGGAGATGCGCAAGATGCCCAAGGCCGAGCGCAGCGAGCGCGTGAAGCAGGCACTGGCGCTGGTGCACCTGGACCCGCACGCCGCGCGCTACCCGCGCGAGCTGTCGGGCGGCCAGCGGCAGCGCGTGGCGCTGGCCCGCGCGCTGGTGATCGAGCCGCCGGTGCTGCTGCTCGACGAGCCGCTGTCCAACCTGGACGCCAAGCTGCGCGAAGAGATGCAGTTCGAGCTGCGCCAGATCCAGCGCAAGGTCGGCACCACCACGGTGATGGTCACGCACGACCAGAGCGAGGCCATGTCCATCAGCGACCGCGTGGTGGTGATGGAAGGCGGCTGCGCCACGCAGATCGACCGTCCGCAGCGCGTGTACGAGCACCCGAGCACGCGCTTCATCTCCACCTTCGTGGGCAAGGCCAACCTGCTGGACTGCCGCGTGTCCGGCAGCGGCGCCACGCGCACCTGCGTGGAAGTCGGCGCGCTCTCGCTCGACGTGGACGACACGGGCTTCAGCGTCGACGCCGCCGCGCTGCTGAGCGTGCGACCCGAGAAACTGCAGCTGGTGCCGCAAGGCCGCGGCCGCCTCGACGGCGAGGTGGTCGAGCGCTTCTTCCTGGGCAGCCAATGGCTCTATCGCGTCGCCACGCCGGTCGGCGACCTCACGGTGCTGAGCCCCAACGACGGGCGCGACGCGCTCGAAGAAGGCGGGCGCACCGGCATCGACTGGCCCGCGCACTGCATGCGCCTGCTGCCCGCCGATGCCACTGAAAAGGCCGTGGCCGCATGAGCGCCCTCAAGAGCAAGGCCACCCCGTGGTGGCTCTCCGGCCCCGCGCTGCTGCTGTTCACGGCGCTGCTGCTGGTGCCGCTCGCGCTCACGGCGGTGCTGTCGTTCAACGTGTACGACCCGGCCACGGGCCCCAAGGCCGGCGAGTTCACGCTCGACCACTACGCACAGGTGTTCTCCGACTCGTATTACCTGGGCATCTTCTGGCGCACCTTCTGGGTGTCGGGCCTGGTCACGCTGATCTGCGTGCTCGTCGGCGCGCCCGAGGCCTATGTGCTCAGCCGCATGCGCAACCCGTGGCGCTCGGTGCTGCTGCTGGTGGTGCTGGCGCCGCTGCTGGTGTCGGTGGTGGTGCGCGCCTTCGGCTGGAGCATGCTGCTGGGCCCCGAGGGCGCGGTGAACGGCCTGCTGCAGCTGGTGGGCATCGGCCCGGTGAAGATCCTCTACACCAACGCCGCGGTGGTCATTGCGCTGGTGCACGTGATGCTGCCCTTCATGGTGATTCCGGTGTGGACGTCATTGCAGAAGCTCGACCCCGGCGTGGAGAACGCCGCGCTGTCGCTCAACGCCACGCCCTTGACCACGCTGCGGCGCATCGTGCTGCCGCAGGTGATGCCCGGGATTCTTTCGGGCAGCCTGATCGTGTTCGGCCTGGCTGCGAGTTCGTTCGCCATTCCGGGGCTGCTCGGCGGGCGCCGGCTGAAGATGGTCGCCACCATCGTCTACGACGAATACCTCAGCGAGCTCAACTGGCCGCTGGGCGCCGCCGTCGCGCTGGTGCTGCTGGTGGCCAACCTGGTCGTGATGCTGAGCTACAACCGGCTCGTCGAAGGCCGCTACAAGAAAGCGCTGGGCTGAAGCGATGAACAAGAACGGCCCCATCGCCCTCGCGTTCAACGCGCTCGTCATCACCTTCATGCTGGCGCCGCTGGTGGTGGTGTGCATCGTGGCGTTCACGCCCGAGAACACGCTGACCATTCCGACCACCAGCTTTTCGCTGCGCTGGTTCAAGGCGGTGTTCGCACACCCCGACTTCATGCAGTCGTTCTGGAACAGCCTGTGGCTCGCGCTGAGTTCGGCCACCATCGCGACGCTGCTCGCGGTGCCGGCCGGCATGGCGATCACGCGCTACGAGTTTCCGGGGCGCGACTTCCTCAACGGCCTTTTCTTGTCGCCGCTGATCGTGCCGCACCTGGTGCTGGGCGTGGCGCTGCTGCGGCTTTTTGCGCTGGTGGGCGGCACGGGCAGCTTCGGCTGGCTGGTGATGGCGCATGCGCTCATCGTCACGCCCTACACGCTGCGGCTGGTGGTGGCGGCGCTGGTGGGGTTCGACCGCAGCGCCGAGCAGGCCGCGCTGTCGCTGGGCGCGAGCCAGGCCACGGTGTTTCGCCGCATCACGCTGCCGATGATCCTGCCGGGCGTGACGGGCGGCTGGATGCTGGCCTTCATCAACAGCTTCGACGAAGTGACGATGTCGATCTTCGTCACCGCGCCGAGCACGGTGACGCTGCCGGTGCGCATGTACATGTACGCCACCGAATCGATCGACCCGCTGATGGCTGCGGTGTCGGCGCTGATGGTGGCGGTGACGGCCTTCGCGATGGTGCTGCTCGACCGCATCTACGGGCTCGACCGCGTGCTGGTGGGACGCAGATAAAAAATGACGACGACTTCTTCATCACACGCACTGCTGCACCGCGTGGCCGAGAAAACCGGGCGCCAGGCCGTGCCCTTCACGCTCGACGGCGCACCGGCCAGCGCGCTGGCCGGCGACACGGTGCTGACGGCCGTGCTCACGCAATCGGGCCAGTTGCGCCGCAACGAATTCAGCGGCCTGCCGCGCGCGGGCTTCTGCATGATGGGCGCCTGCCAGGACTGCTGGATCGCCACGGACGAAGGCGAGCGGCTGCGCGCCTGCTCGACCTTCATCGCGCCGGGCATGGCGTTGGTTACCGGAAAGAACGGCGCATGACGACGGCACGCGACGACATCCGCCCCGTGATCGTCGGCGCCGGCCCGGCCGGCGTGCGTGCGGCGCAGACGCTGGTGGCGCACGGGCTGCGGCCGACGGTGATCGACGAGGCCCCGCGCGCCGGCGGCCAGATTTATCGCCGACCGCCCGCCGGGCTCGCGCAGCGCACGGCACGCACGCTCTACGGTTTCGAGTCGAAGCGCGCCGACGGCGTGCACGCGGCCTTCGACGCGCTGCAGGGCCGCATCGACCACCACCCCGACAGCCTCGTGTGGAACGCGCAGGACCACGGGCTCGACGTGATGCACAACCCGACGCGAAGCAACCGTCGCGTGCCTTACAGCCATCTGATCGTGGCGACCGGTGCCACCGATCGCGTGCTGCCGGTGCCGGGCTGGACCTTGCCCGGCGTGTACACGCTGGGCGGCGCGCAGGTGGCGCTCAAGTTCCAGGGCTGCGCCATCGGGCAGCGCGTGGTGTTCATGGGCACCGGGCCGCTGCTGTACCTGGTGGCGTACCAATATGCCAAGGCGGGCGTGAAGGTGGCCGCGGTGCTCGACACCGCGCGCCTGGCCGACCAGCTCGCGGCCACGCCCGCGATGCTGACGCAGCCCGCCGTGTTCGCCAAGGGCGTGTACTACGTCGGCTGGCTGCGCGCGCACGGCGTGCCGCTGCACGGCGGCGTGCGTCCGCTGCGCGTGCTCGGCGACGAGGCACAGGGCCGCGTCACCGGCGTGGCCTGGCAGTACGGCGGCAAGGAACGCACGCTGGATTGCGACGCGGTCGGCTTCGGCTACGCGCTGCGCTCCGAGACGCAACTGGCCGACCTGCTCGGCTGCCGCTTCGACTACGCGCCGCTGCATCGCGCGCACCTGCCCGTGCGCGACGCGGCGGGCCGCGCCAGCGTCGACGGCGTGTACCTCGCGGGCGACGGCGCCGGCATCATGGGCGCAGACGCGGCCGAGTGGGCCGGCGAGCGCGCGGCGCTGGCACTGCTTGCGGACAACGGCGTGGCCGTCGACACCGCGCGCGCCGCTGAACTCGAGCGCAAGCTCGACAGGATCACCGGTTTTCGCCACGGCCTGGAGCGCGCCTTCCCCGTGCCGGGCGACTGGGCCGCGCACGCGCCCGACGACCTCGTGGTCTGCCGCTGCGAGAACGTCACGGCCGGCACGCTGCGCCAGGCGGTCGCAAGCGCGGGCGCCAGCGAGCTGAACCGGCTCAAGGCCTTGTCGCGCGTCGGCATGGGCCGCTGCCAGGGCCGCATGTGCGGCGTGGCGGCGGCGGAGATTCTTGCGCATGCCACGCAGCAGCCGCTGCAGCAGGTCGGCCGGCTGCGCGGGCAGGCGCCGATCAAGCCGATTCCGATCCGGCTCGTGCCCGCCGAAGGAACCGGCGCATGAGCAGCATCAAGAAACTGCAGACCGACGTTGCCATCGTCGGCGGCGGCATCGTCGGCGCTTCGGCCGCGCTCGCGCTGCGGCGCATGGGCCTGGGCGTGGTGCTGCTGGAGCGGGACTTCTGCGGTTCGCGCTCCAGCGGCGTGAACTTCGGCGGCGTGCGGCGACAGGGCCGGCCGGTGAGCCAGCTGCCGCTGGCACAACGCGCGCACCGCATCTGGGGCAGCCTGCCCGAGCTGCTGGGCACCGACGGCGAGTACGTGCGCTCGGGCCACTTCAAGATCGCGCGCAGCGAGTCCGACATGGCGTCGCTGGAGCGCTACCGCGCGCTCAGCAGCGACTTCGACCTGGGCCTGGAGCTGATCTCCGCCGCGCGCCTGCGCACGCAGGCCCCGTGGCTCGGCACGCGCGCCATGGGCGGCTCGCTGTGCATCGAGGACGGGCAGGCCAACCCGCGCCTCGTGTCGCCCGCCTTTGCCTTGGCGGCACGCCGCGCCGGCGCACAGGTCTTCGAGCGCCACCAGGTCGACGAGGTGGCGCACGACGGCGCGCTGTTCACGGTGCGCTCGGGCAACGCGCTCGAAGTGCAGGCGCCGGTGCTGCTCAACTGCGCGGGTGCGTGGGCCGGCGCCATCGCCAGCCAGTTCGGCGAGACCCCGCCGATGCGCTCGCGCAGCCCGCTGATGGCCGTGACCGAACCGGTGCCGCACTTCATGGCGTGGAGCCTGGGTGTCGAAGGCGGCGGCATCTATTGTCGGCAGGTGCGCGCGGCAACCTCGTGCTCGGCGGCGGCACCGGGCTCACGCTCGACGCCGACCGCGCGCGCGCCGAGCGCGACGGCATCGCCACGCTCGCGATGCAGGCGGTCGAGCTGCTGCCCGCGCTGCGCCATGCGCACATCATCCGCACCTGGGGCGGCACCGAGGGCTACCTGCCCGACCGCGAACCGGTGCTCGGCCCCAGCCGCACCACGCCCGGCCTGTACCACGGCTTCGGCTTCGCGGGCGCGGGCTTCCAGATCGGCCCGGCCGCCGGCGAGGTGCTGGCCGAGCTGGCGCGCGACGGCCGCAGCGACACGCCCATCGACGCCTTCGCCATCGAACGCTTCGACAACGAAGCCCCTGTTTCCACGCGACCCCTCGCAGTTTCTTCCTCCCCCACCTGAACCTGATTGGAGAGCATCACCATGTCCCGCACCGCCAAGTCACCCAAGCCCCTGAAGTCCGCCCTTCTTCTTGCCGCGCTGCTCGCGGCCGCCGGCACGGCCGGCGCGCAGACCAAGACCCTCTACATCGGCATGAACGGCGGCACCATGGAGAAGGCGTACACGCAGTACGTGTTCCCGGCCTCGAGAAAGCCTACGGCGCCAAGGTGGTGGTGGTGCCGGGCACCTCGTCCGACATCCTCGCGAAGGCGCAGGCCAACAAGGACAAGCCGCAGATGCACGTGATGTTCCTGGACGACGGCATCATGGTGCGCGCCATCGGCATGGGCCTGTGCCAGAAGCAGAAGCCCAGCCAGTCGCTCAGCGAGATCTACCCGGCCGCGCGCTTCAAGGACGACATGGCCAGCGGCGTGAACCTGGGCATGACGGGCCTGGCCTACAACGCCAGGATGTTCAAGGAGAAGGGCTGGGCGCCGCCCACTTCGTGGATGGACCTGGCCGATCCCAAGTTCAAGGGCAAGGTGGTGTTCCAGTCGATGTCGTCCTCGTCGTTCGGGCTGCACGGCTTCCTGATGTTCAACCGCATCCAGGGCGGCAACGACAGGAACGTGGAGCCGGGCTTCAAGGCCTGGCCCACCACCATCGGCCCGAACGTGCTGGAGTACATCCCGAGTTCGGCCAAGCTGTCGGAGATGGTGCAGACCGGCGAGGCCGCGATCTTTCCGCTGACGCCCACCGCCGTGGCCGCGCTCAAGTCCAAGGGCATTCCGGTCGAGTACGCGCCGCCCAAGGAAGGCGCGGTGGTGCTGATGGTGGGCCAGTGCGTGATCGCCAACAACAGCGAGCCCGAGCTGTCGCAAAAGCTCGCCGAGTTCCTGCTGAGCCCGGTGGCGCAGGCCAACGTGCTGCAGTACGGCGCGCAGATCCCCAGCAACCCCAAGACCCCCGCCGAAGGTGAAGGCGCGGCGCAGGTGGCGGACGTCACCAAGTGGATGAAGACCGCCGTCACCATCGACTGGGAAAGCATCAACGCGAACCGCCCGGCATGGAACGCGCGCTGGAACAAGACGATCGAGAAGTAAGCCTGTTCCGGCAAAAGGCGCCGGCGCAACCGGCCGGCGCCGCCCTTCTTTCTCTGCTTGTTCAGCGGTTGTCTTCGACGATCCAGCCCGCGGCCTTCTCGGCCATCATCAATGTCGGGCTGTTGGTGTTGCCGCTGGTGATGGTGGGCATGGCGCCCGCATCGACCACGCGCAGGCCGCGCACACCGCGCACGCGCAGCCTGGAGTCGAGCACCGCCATGGGGTCGCCGTCGCCGCCCATCTTGGTGGTGCCGACCGGATGGAAGATGGTGGTCGCGATGTCGCCCGCCAGCCGCGCCAGGTCTTCGTCGGTCTGGTATTGCACGCCGGGCTTCCACTCCTGGGGCTTGTACTTGGCGAGCGCGGGCTGCGAGGCGATGCGGCGCGTCACGCGCAGCGAGTCGGCCGCCACCTTGCGGTCTTCGTCGGTGCTCAGGTAGTTGGGCGCGATGGCCGGCGCGTCTTCGAAGCGCTTGCTCTTGATGCGCACCGCACCCCGGCTCGTGGGGTTGAGGTTGCACACGCTCGCGGTGAAGGCCGGAAAGCTGTGCAGCGGATCGCCGAAGGCATCGAGCGACAGCGGCTGCACGTGGTACTGCAGGTTGGGCCACTCATGCTCGGGCGAGCTGCGCGTGAAGGCGCCCAGCTGCGAAGGCGCCATGCTCATCGGGCCGCTGCGCTTGAGCAGGTATTCGAGCCCGATCTTCGCCTTGCCGACCATCGACGAAGCCAGCACGTTGAGCGTGGGCGCGCCGTCGATCTTGTAGACCGCGCGGATCTGCAGATGGTCTTGCAGGTTGGCGCCGACACCGGGCGCGTCGAGCACCACGTCGATGCCGTGCTGGCGCAGCAGCTCCGCCGGGCCGACGCCCGACAGCTGCAGGATCTGCGGCGAGCCGATGGCGCCCGCGCTCAGCACCACCTCGCGCGAGGCGAGCGCGGTGGTGGTCTCGGTGCCGTTCCACACCTCGGCGCCGGTGCAGCGGCGGGTGCCGTCGGCCAGCGTCTCGAACAAGAGGCGCGACACCTGCGCGCCGGTCCACAGCTCGAAGTTGGGCCGGCCGTAGCAGGTCGGGCGCAGGAAGGCCTTGGCGGTGTTCCAGCGCCAGCCGTTCTTCTGGTTGACCTGGAAGTAGCCCACGCCCTCGTTGCTGCCGCGGTTGAAGTCGGTGGTGTGCGGCACGTCGGCCTGGGCCGCGGCCTCGGCGAAGGCGTCGAGGATGTCCCAGCGCAGGCGCTGCTTCTCGACGCGCCACTCGCCGCCGCGCCGTGCATCTCGTCGGCGCCCAGGTAGAAGTCTTCGTGTTTCTTGAAGGCCGGCAGCACGTTCTGCCAGCGCCACGCGTCGTCGCCCGTGAGCTGCGCCCACTGCTCGTAGTCGCGCGACTGGCCGCGCATGTAGATCATGCCGTTGATGCTGGAGCTGCCGCCCAGCGTCTTGCCGCGCGGGTAGCGCAGCACGCGGCCGTTGAGGCCCGCGTCGGGCTCGGTGCTGTAGAGCCAGTCGGTGCGCGGATTGCCGATGCAATACAGGTAGCCGACCGGAATGTGGATCCAGTGGTAGTCGTCCTTGCGGCCGGCCTCGATGAGCAGCACGCGCTTGCTCTTGTCGGCGCTGAGCCGGTTGGCCATGAGCGAGCCGGCGGTGCCGGCCCCGATGATGATGTAGTCGAATTGGTTCTCGCTCATGGCGTTGTGCTTGTCTCTCTTTTTTGTTCGACGGAAAACCGGGGCGAAACGGCGGCGCCCCTCGCGCCGCCCCGCATGCTACTTGGCCGTCGGCATCACGAACTCGGCGCCCTTGCCGATGCTCTCGGGCCAGCGCTGCATGACCGACTTCTGCTTGGTGTAGAAGCGCACGCCCTCTTCGCCGTAGGCGTGCATGTCGCCGAACAGCGAACGCTTCCAGCCACCGAAGCCGTGCCAGGCCATGGGCACGGGAATCGGCACGTTGATGCCGACCATGCCCACCTGGATGCGGCGGCTGAATTCGCGTGCCACGTTGCCGTCGCGGGTGAAGCAGCTCACGCCGTTGCCGAACTCGTGCGCGTTGACCAGGTCGACCGCGTCCTTGAAGTTGGCCACGCGCACGCAGCTGAGCACCGGGCCGAAGATTTCTTCCTTGTAGATGCGCATCTCGGGCGTGACGTTGTCGAACAGCGTGCCGCCCATCCAGAAGCCGTCGCCGCAGCCTTCGCCGGCCTTGTTGCCGTCGAACTTGCGCCCGTCGACCAGCAGCTTCGCGCCTTCCTTCTCGCCCAGGTCGATGTAGCCGGTGATGCGTTCGTGCGCGGCGCGCGTGACGATCGGGCCCATCTCGGCGGCGAGGTTCGTGCCGTTGAGCACTTGCAGCGTCTTGGTGCGTTCGATCAGCTTGGGAATGATCTTGTCGGCCACGTCGCCCACCAGCACCGCCACCGAGATGGCCATGCAGCGCTCGCCGGCAGAGCCGTAGCCCGCGCCGATCAGCGCGTCGACGGTCTGGTCGATGTCGGCGTCGGGCAGCACCACCATGTGGTTCTTCGCGCCGCCCAGGGCCTGCACGCGCTTGCCGTGGCGCGCGCCGGTTTCGTAGATGTAGTTGGCGATGGGCGTGGAGCCCACGAAGCTGATCGCCTTGACGTCGGGGTGCTCCAGCAGCGCGTCGACCGCGGCCTTGTCGCCCTGCACCACGTTGAACACGCCGTCGGGCAGGCCGGCTTCCTTCAGCAGCTCGGCCATGCGCAGCGACGCGCTCGGGTCGGTCGGGCTGGGCTTGAGCACGAAGGTGTTGCCCGCGGCAATGGCCACCGGGAACATCCACATCGGCACCATCACCGGGAAGTTGAACGGCGTGATGCCGGCGACCACGCCCAGCGGCTGGCGCAGCGTCCAGTTGTCGATGCCGGTGGAGACCTGGTCGGTGAAGTCGCCCTTGAGCAGCTGCGGAATGCCGCAGGCGAACTCGACGATGTCGATGCCGCGCGAGACCTCGCCCTGCGCGTCGGTGAAGACCTTGCCGTGCTCGGCGGTGATGAGGTGGGCCAGCTCGTCCTTGTGCTCGTTGAGCAGCTGCAGGAACTTGAACATGACGCGCGCGCGGCGAATGGGCGGGGTGTCGGCCCAGGCCGGGAAGGCGGCTTGCGCGGCAGCCACGGCGGTGGAGACCTGCGCCACGTCGGCCAGGCCGACCTTGCCGGTGACCGCGCCGGTGGCGGGGTTGGTCACGTCCTGCGTGCGGCCGGAGGTGTTGGCGGCGGGCTTGCCGGCGATGAAATGGTCGATGGAGGTGGTCATGAAGAGGGCTTTCGCGTGACGTGATCGAGGGAGGAGTGCAATCAGTTTAGGCAGCGTGCCCCTTCGCGCCTAGACGCGATACTTGAACTTATTGTTCGCCATGGCGAACAATGCAAGCATGAAACCCCAAAATATCGAGTCGCTCTGGACCCACCTGCACTGGCTCACGGTGCTGGCGCAGCAGGGCAGCTTCACGGCCGCCGCCCTGCGCCTGGGCGTGAGCAAGGCGGCCATGAGCCAGCGCATCGCCGAGCTGGAGCGCGCGGCCGGCGCGCCATTGGTGCAGCGCACAACGCGCAGCGTGCGGCTCACGGAAGCGGGCCAGCGGCTGGTGGAGGACATGCGCGTGCCGTTCGAGCAGATCGCGCACAGCTTCGCGGGGGTGCGCGACCTTGCGGGCGTGCCGCGCGGGCTGGTGCGAGTGACGGCGCCGGTGGCGTTCGCGCGGCAGCAGCTGGTGCCGCGGCTGGCGGACTTTCTGCGCGCGCAACCCGAGGTGCGGCTGGAGCTCGATCTGTCCGACCGGCTGAGTTCGCTGGCGATGGAAGGCTTCGACCTCGCGATCCGCCACACGGCCGCGCCGCCCGACACGCACGTGGCGTGGACGCTGTGCGAAACCCGTTCGGTGCTGGTGGCCAGCCGCGCCTACCTGCGCCGCCGCGGCACGCCGCGCGAGCCGCAGGCGCTGGCGACGCACGACTGCCTGCACTACCCGCGCGCGCAGGACACGCCGACCTGGCATTTCGAGGCGGCAAAGGCTTCGGCCCCGCGCATCACGGTGCCGGTGTCGGGGCCGCTGGTAGCGAACAACAGCGAGGCGTTGCGCGACGCGGCGTTGAGCGGGCTCGGCATTGCATTGGTGCCGGACTTCAGCGCGCAGGCCGCGCTGCAGTCGGGCAAGTTGCAGCAGGTGCTGCCGCAGTGGCGCTCGGTCGGCGCGTTCGGCGAGCGGCTGTATGCAATCCGCCCCTATGCCACGCACGTGCCGCAGGCCGTGACGGCGTTCGTGGCCTGGCTGCGCGAGGCGTTGGCGGAAGGGTTTGCGGCCTGAAGGTCTTGTTCGGGGCGCGTGCCCAACCATGGCCTGAAGAAAACATGAAGAAACGGCGTGCCGCCCTACGCCAACGAGGGGTCTGCAACACCACATCCGCGGATGCACCCGGTTACGATGCGCGCTTCGCACCCTGGTTTTTGTTTACTTTCCCGTTCATCCGCCTTATGTCTCCTGCCACATCGCCTGCCGACGCTTCAGCCGCCGACAGCGCGTGGCCCCGCGTCGGGCAGCAGGAACAGGACGGGCGGCAATGGACGGTGGCCAGCGGCCGCTGGACCACGCTGGCGATGTCGTCCAAGCCGGCCTGGCTGGCGCTGTCGAAGAGCCTGGAAGCCGCGCCGCCGGCTGACGACCGCGCCTGGGACCTGCGCCCGATCCAGCAGCTCGACCACATCGGCGCGCAGCTGCTGTGGGACCACTGGCGTCACCAATGGCCCGCCACGCTCGAGATGGAGCCGAAGCACAAGGCCGTGCTGGACCAGGTGGCGCAGTACACCGTCGCCACCCCCGAAGAACCCGCGCCGACGCTGAACGACCGCGTGCGCGAGTTCTCGCACAACGGGCCGCGCGCGATGATCGTGATGCGCGACTTCACCGGGCTGATCGGCCAGCTCGCGCTCGACGTGGGCCGGTTGATCCGCGCGCCGCACCGCGGACCGTGGCGCGATTTCTCGGGCCATCTCTATCAGTTCGGCGCCACGGCGCTGCACATCACGGCGCTGGTCGGGCTGCTGATCGGCGTGGTGCTGGCCTACCTGATCTCGCAGCAGCTGCGCCAGTACGGCGCCGAGACCTTCGTGGTGAACATCCTCGGGCTCTCGCTGATCCGCGAGCTGGGGCCGGTGCTGGCGGCCGTGCTGATCGCCGGTCGCTCGGGCTCGGCCATCACGGCGCAGATCGGCGTGATGCGCGTGACCGAAGAGCTCGACGCGATGCGCGTCATGGGCATTCCGCACGGCTTTCGCCTGGTGATGCCGCGCGTGCTGGCGCTGGCCATTGCCATGCCGTTGATCAGCCTGTGGACCTCGATGGCGGCGCTCGCGGGCGGCATGCTCGCGGCCGACGCGGCGCTCGATATTTCGCCGGCCTACTTTCTCTCGGCGCTGCCGCGCGCGGTGCCGATCTCGAACCTGTGGCTGGCCATGGCCAAGTCGGCGGTGTTCGGCGTGCTGATCGCGCTGATCGGCTGCTACTTCGGCATGAAGGTCAAGCCCAACACCGAGAGCCTGGGGCGCGGCACCACCTCGTCGGTCGTGACCTCGATCACCGCGGTGATCCTGGTGGACGCGCTCTTCGCCGTGCTCTTCAAGGGCATCGGGTTCCGGGGATGACGCCATGAGCATGCCCGTGCGCCCCGACACCGACACCACCGTGGTGGACATCCGCGGCCTGTGGACGGTGTTCAAGAACGCCGAAGGCGAGCAGGTGGTGCATCGCGACCTGCAGCTGCACATCGACCGCGGCGAAGTGCTGTCGCTGGTGGGCGGCTCGGGCACCGGCAAGACGGTGCTGCTGCGCCAGATCCTCGGGCTGGAGAAACCCACGCGCGGCAACGTCGAGGTGCTGGGCCAGGAGCCCGGCGAGCTCAGTGCCTCGGGCGCGGCCAACGTGGGCATGCTGTTCCAGCACGGCGCGCTGTTCTCGGCCTTCAGCGTGCTGGAGAACATCGCCTTTCCGCTGCGCGAACTGAAGCTGCTGCCCGACGAGCTGATCCGCCACGCGGCGCTGGTGAAGCTGCAAATGGTGGGCCTGGAGCCCCGGCACGCCAACATGAGTCCGTCGGACCTGTCGGGCGGCATGATCAAGCGCGTGGCGCTGGCGCGCGCGCTCATCATGGACCCGCCGCTGCTGCTGCTGGACGAACCCACGGCCGGCCTCGACCCGGAGGCGTCCGACAGTTTCTGCGACCTGCTGCGCGGCCTGCACCGCGAGCTGGGCCTGACGGTGGTGATGGTCACGCACGACCTGGACACGCTGTTCGACCTGAGCACCCGCATCGCGGTGCTGGCCGACCAGAAGGTGATCGTCACCGGCACGGCGCGCGAGGTCATCGCGTACCCGCACCCCTTCATCCACGAATATTTTCTCGGCGGGCGCGGCCAGCGCGCCCTGGAAGCCCTGCATGACAAACCCGCCGACGCATCGATCCCATCGCCGCAGCCCGCCTCCGGGGCGAGCCGCTGAAAGGTAGGTAGCCACCATGGAAAACAAGGCCCATGCCCTCGCCGCCGGCGCCTTCGTGCTCGGCCTGATCGCCGCGCTCGTCGCGCTGGTGATCTGGTTCACGCGCGACAACACCGTGCGCAACGTCTACGAGCTGTCCACGCGCGAGGCCGTGAGCGGCCTGCAGCCGCAGGCCATGGTGCGCTACCGCGGCATCGCGGTGGGCAAGGTGGCGTCGATCGACTTCGACCCCAAGGTCAAGGGCAATGTGCGCGTGCGCATCACGGTCGACGAGCGCGTGCCGCTCACCACCTCGAGCTTTGCCACGCTGAGCTACCAGGGCGTGACCGGCCTGGCCTTCATCGCGCTGGACGACAAGGGCGAGTCGACCGTGTCGCTCAAGCCGGACAACGACGACCCGCCGCGCATCCCGCTCAAGCCGTCGATGCTCGCGCAGCTGCAGGACCGCGGCGAGGCCATCATCAACCAGGTCGAGGAAGTGACCAAGCGCGCCAACACGCTGCTGAGCGACTCCAACCAGAAGCGCGCGGCCGACGCGCTGGACAACATCGCGGCCGCCTCGGCCAGCGCCAACACGCTGCTCAAGACGCTGGACAACACCGTGAAGACCGGCCTGAACCCCGCGCTGACCAAGCTGCCCGACACGCTGGGCTCGGTGAAGAAGGCGGCCGGCGACGTTTCGCGCGTGGCCAACAACTTCAACACCACCGTGGGCCGGCTGAACGCGCCCGACGGTCCGGTCGAGCGGCTGAGCGACGGCACCAAGGCGCTGGCGCAGGCGGTCGATTCGTTCAACGCGGCCACGCTGCCGCGCGTGAACCGCGTGGCCGACGACACCTCGCACGCCGTGCGCCGGCTGGGCCGCGCGGCGGACAGCATCAACGACAACCCGCAATCGCTGCTGTTCGGCAACGGCGGCGCGGCCGCGGGCCCGGGCGAGCCGGGCTTCAGCGCGCCGGCCGCGACGCGCCACTGAGGGAAGGCCACCATGACCATGAACGCCAATCGATTCTTGACGACGACCTCGCGCGGCCGCCGCATCGCGGCCGCAACGCTGGCCATGGGCTTCGCGCTGCTGGCCGCCGGCTGCGGCGCGCTGCCCGACAAGCCCGCGCGCTCGACGCTGTACGACTTCGGCCCCGGCGCCATGGCGGCGGCGGCAAGCGCCGACACGCCCCCGGCCGCGATGCGGCCCACGCTGGCGCTGGCCGAGTTCGAGACCAACAGCCGGCTCGACGGCACGCAGATTCTTTATCGCTCGGCTACGCGGACGCCAACGAACTGCGCCCCTACGGCCAGTCGCGCTGGAGCCAGCAGCCCGCGCAGTTGCTGCGCCAGCGGCTGCGCGACGTGCTGTCGGAGCGCCGCATGGTGCTCGGCCCGGAAGAAAGCGCCACCATTTCGCGCAGCAAGGGCGAAGTGCCCGACACGCTGCGCATCTCGCTCGACGAGTTCAGCCACTACTTCGATTCGGCCAGCGCCAGCGGCGGCCTGGTGCGCCTGCGCGCCACGCTGATCCGCGCCACCCCGGCCGGCGACCGCGTGCTGGGGCAGCGCCTGTTCACCGTGCGCAGCCCCGCGCCCAGCGCCGATGCGCCCGGCGGCGTGAAAGCGCTGATCGCCGCCAGCGATTCGGTGGTGGCCGAGCTCGTGCAGTGGGTCGACCAGTTGCAGCAGCAACAGCCCCGGCAGTAATCTCCGGAACGGAGGATCCTCGCCATGAACGCAACACGCATCGTCGGCATCCTGCTGATCGTGGCAGGGCTTGCAGCCCTGAGCCTCGGCAGCTTCAGCTTCACCAAGGAAACCCACCAGGCCAAGCTCGGGCCGCTGGAGTTTTCGGTGAAGGAGAAGGAAACGGTCAACCTGCCCGCGTGGGCGGGGGTGGCCGTGATCGTGGTGGGTGGGGCGCTGGTGTTGCTGGGTGGGAAGAAGGGCTGAGGCGTCTTCCTTTTTTTCGCACTTCAGTCACCCGCGGGCGCCGTCGCGGCGCTCAGCTTCCGCCCGACTGCCTCCACCATCCGGTCGCCCAGCACGAGCTGGCCGTGCGTTGAAATATGGGTGTCGTTGGGAAAGTAGAAGTCTTTCATCTTCACCTTTTCTTCCACAGCGAAGGTGAAGAGGTCGGGCCCCAGATCGGTCTTGCGCAGCGCCTCGACGAAGGCTTGCGAATGCGACGGCTCCAGGTAGGTGGTCCATTTGTTCGGCACCACCATCCACATGACAGGCACGCGCGCATGCGCCTGCGTGAAGGCCTGCATCTGCGCCAGATGCATCGGCGTGATCTCTCCCAATTGCTGGTCGGCCCTCAGGAACAGCGCCATGTCGCAGCGACGATGACTGAAAAGCAGGCATCCGTTTTCCACGGGCAAGGCCTGGGCCTGTTGGTCGCAGTCATGGCGCGCCTTGCCGGCAATGGCCGCGCGGGTACAGCGGGCCGTGAGCCAGCCTGAAACGATCTGCGCATCCCAGTTCAGGGCAAAGCCGGGCACATGGTCGGGCGGCGGAGAGAGCGGTTCAGCACGGGCGGTGAGCGGCGCCGTCATGTCGCCGCACTTGCGCGAGTTGTCGAGCCGCAGCGCGACCAGGCGCTCCACGCTTTCGGCGATCACCAGCTTGCCGCGAAAGCCCGCCGCCGCGAGCCAGTCGTCGAAGTTGTCGCACAGTCTGTTGTCGATTGAATCCCAGAATATCGTCGTCACGGCGAGCCCCTTCTGGGCCAGCCGTGACTGCCAGAGGTGCGTGGACGAAAAGCTGTCGCCGATCACCAGGATTTCGGCCTTCTCGATGGGGGCCGCTTCCAGCAGTTCGGCAGCAACATGCGGAGGTTCGATGCGCCAGCCGAAATCACGGTCGGAGATGCGGCCGATGCGCGCCAGGTCGCCGTAGGGAATGGGCGTGACCAGCGTCTGGAACAACAAGCCCGTGTAGACAGCAAAGCCCGTCAGAAATATCGACAACCAGAGTTTTGCGGGTGCCATCTAAGGAATAGGGTGAGCGGAAGCGCGAGCAGGCGGCGCCTCTTGGCGGGCGAGAGTTTAGACCGTCGTTCCAGCAGGGTCTGCCCGGCTTCAGCCCATGCCCGCCAGCAGCTTCGGCAACAGATCTTCCGAAGCCCCCCGCAACACCACCGACGCCGCATCGTCCAGATGCGGCAGCGGCTCCAGGTTCAGCGTGATGAGCCGCGCCCCGTGCGACAGCGCCGTCTGCGGCAGCTCGGCCGCCGGGTAGACGATGGTGGTGCTGCCCACCACCATGAACAGATCGCACTCCTGCGCCGCCACCTGTGCGTCGAGCAGCACGCCGCCGTTCAGCATCTCGCCGAACATCACGACGTCGGGCCGCGCGTGCGAGCCGCAGCGCAGGCAGCGGTGAAAAGGCCAGGGGCCGTTGCGGTTGCCGCAGTGGTCGCAGCGCCAGCGGCGCAGCGAGCCGTGCAGCTCCAGCACGTCCTGGCCGCCCGCCAGCGTCAGCAGGCCGTCGACGTTCTGCGTGACCAGCCGGGTGGCGGGGCGCAGCCGCTGCAGCGTCGCGAGCGCGGCGTGGCCCGGGTTGGGCTGCGCCGACTCGATCACCGACATGCGCTGCGCCCAGAACCTGGTGAAGCCGGCCGGGTCGCGCGCCAGGTCTTCGGCGTGGGAAAACTGCAGCGCGTTCTGGCTCTTCCAGAGGCCGTCGGCGTCGCGATAAGTCGGAATGCCGGAGGCGCGGGACAGGCCGGCGCCCGAGAACACGACGATGCGCCGGGCATCGCGCAGCAGCCGGGCGGCTGCCTGCAGGGCTTCGAAGAGGGAGGTGTTGTCTGGTGTGACGGGCGTCATCGCTCTGGTTTGGGGGAATTCGCGGTAGCGGCGAGGGGAATGGCGGCGGCGCCCAGGCGCTGCGACACGGTGCCCGCGCAGGCCTTGAGCGCGCGGGAAATCTCGCCGTCCCACGCGGTGTCGAAGATGCCGGCCGGGCCGATGGCCGTGACGGCCAGCACGATGGCGCCCGTGTGGTCGAACACCGGCGCGGCCATGGCGCTCACGCCCTCGATGACCTCGCCGTCGGAGCGGCTGATGCCGTGGTCGCGCACTTCCTGCAGCTGGCGCTCGAAGTCGCTCCACGACGGCAGCGGCTGCACGGCCGGCATGCCGGGCGGGGGCGCGGGCTCGGCGCCCTTGCGCTGCTTCTGGCGCTGGCGCTCTTCCTCGAGCAGCCGGCGCACCACCTCGGCGTCGAGATAAGTGGCGAAGACGCGGCCCGAGGCCGTATGGGTCAGCGAGAACACCGTGCCGTGTCGCATGTTCACGTGCACCGGCGACGGCGACTCGGCCGTGCGCACGATGGTGGCGCCGCGCGCGCCCCACACGGCCAGCGCCACGGTGTGGCCGATCTGCTGCGCGAGCTGGCCGATCAGCGGCGTGGCGATGTGCACCGGGTCGGCCTGCTGCAGGCTGATGAGCCCCAGTTGCAAGGCGAGCGGCCCAAGCAGATAGTGGCCGCTGGCGCGGTCCTGCTCGATGAGGCCCAGGCGCCCGAAGCTGACCATGTACGGGTGCGCCTTGGCGGGCGTCATGTCGGCCTCGCGCGCCAGGTCCTTCAGCGCCATGGGCCGGCCGTGGTGCACCAGCGCCCGCAGCAGCTGGCCGCCGACCTCGATGCTCTGGATGCCGCGCTGGGCGCGGTCGGTGTCAGTGGCCATGGCTGCCTTGGCGTCCGGTTGTTCGTTCATGAAGAAGGGATTAGACATTAACTGATCCGGCGCTTACACTGCGGAAATTCGTTAACCGCAAATTCGTTCGCCTTAAACGAATCCCAAAACCCACCCCACCGACGGAGACACCCGATGAGCCAAGCCAAGAAATTCGCCAGCCAGGCCGACATGGAAGAGAAGAAGATCACCTTCAGCCAGATCTCCGAACATGCCTGGGCCTACACCGCCGAGGGCGACCCCAACACCGGCATCATCATCGGCGACGACTGCGTGCTGGTGGCCGACACCCAGGCCACGCCCGCCATGGCGGCCGACGTGGTGCGCCGCATCCGCGAGGTGACCGACAAGCCCATCAAGTACGTGGTGCTCACGCACTACCACGCGGTGCGCGTGCTGGGCGCGGCGGGCTACGGTGCCGAGCACGTGCTGGCCAGCCAGGACACGCGCGACCTGATCGTCGAGCGCGGCGAGGAAGACAAGGCCAGCGAAATCGGCCGCTTCCCGCGCCTGTTCCAGAACGTCGAGACGGTGCCCCCGGGCCTGACCTGGCCCACCATGACCTTCACCGGCAAGATGACGCTGTGGCTCGGCAAGCTCGAAGTGCAGCTGATCCAGCTGGGCCGCGGCCACACCAAGGGCGACACCGTCGTCTGGCTGCCGCAGGAGCGCACGCTGCTGTCGGGCGACCTGGTCGAGTTCGGCGCCACGCCGTACGCCGGCGACGCCTACTTCAAGGACTGGCCGCAAACGCTGGACAACATCGCCGCGCTCAAGCCCGTGGCGCTGGTGCCGGGCCGCGGCGCCGCGCTGACCACGCCGCAGGCCGTGGCCGAGGGCCTGACGGGCACGCGCAACTTCATCTCCGACGTGTACGCCAGCGTGCAGGAGGGCGTGAAGGCCGGGCGCGACCTGAACGCGGTCTACAAGGAGACCTACGAGAAGCTCAAGCCCAAGTACAGCCAGTGGGTGATCTTCGACCACTGCATGCCGTTCGACGTGAGCCGTGCGTACGACGAGGCCTCGGGCCACGCGGACCCGCGCGTGTGGACGGCGCAGCGCGACATCGACATGTGGAAGGCCCTGGAGGGCTGATTGCATTGCTCCCTCCCTTCGGGGGAGGGCTGGGGTGGGGGCAGGCAGAGCGTCCG
>NZ_MOWM01000117.1 GCF_016082275.1 Variovorax sp. E3 | reverse complement strand
CCCAGGCCGGCCACCGCGGCGACGGGCACGCCGGCCGAGGCGCTTCGGCATACAGGTCGGCGCTGTGCGCGGCCACGACGCTCGGCGCGCACGGCGGCGCGGCTCTGGCTCGAATGGAATTGCAGCGCGCCCTGGTAGTCCTCGGCGCTGGCGCCGATGGCGAAGGCGCCGAGCGCGGCGGCGGCGATCAGGAGTCGGGTGGTTTTCATGGCGGTGTCTTTCAAGAAAAAAAGAAGAGATGGAAGGTGCTTTCGGCACCATCGCCTCCTCTGTGATGTGCTTCGGTGGCGATGCATGAATTACATCGACGGGCTGTATCCGCGATGTGTCGAGCCACCCGCGGATTTGCATGCGCGTGTGTTCACCGCGCCTGCCAGACACAGTGGCGTACAAATCCGAAGGAAAAGATGAGGACGGCGGCTAGGCCGCGGGACCCTTGAGTTCGACGGTGTTGCCGTCGGGGTCGCGCAAGTAGATCGACGGGCCGTTGCCCTCGGCGCCGAAGTTGTGCTGCACGTCGCCGTCGAGGGCCACGCCGTGCGCGGCCATCAGCGCGCGGATGCCCGCTTCGTCGAAGGGCTCGATGCGCAGGCACAGGTGGTCGAGGTTGCGGCCCTCGGTGCCGGGCAGCGCCCCGCCCTGCCGGCCGAGCGGGCCGTCGGGCGTGACGAGGTCGATCAGGCTCGCGCCGGCGCGCAGGTGCACGAGCCCCAGGTCATCGCGCCGCTTCTCGACGCTGCAGCCGAGCACGTCGCAGTAGAACGCGACGGCGCGCTCCATGTCCTTCACGCGCAGCACGACATGGTCGATGCGCAACACCGAGAACGGTGGGCGCATCGGGCTGGTCATGGCGGCCTCTTCAGTGGCGCGGGTTCAGACCACGCCGGCCGAGCGCAGGGCGTCGAAGCGGGCGTCGTCGATGCCCATTTCGGCCAGCACTTCGCGCGTGTGCTGGCCCAGCGCCGGCGGCGCATGCCGCAGCACGGGCGGCGTGGCCGACAGGCGCAGCGGGCTCGCCACGCCGGTGATGCTGGCGATGCCGTCGCCCGCATCGCGCGGCAGCGTGACCTTCAGGCCGCGCGCCTGCACCTGCGCGTCGTCGAAGGCCTGCGCGATGTCGTTGATCGGGCCGCAGGGCACGGCCTTGTCTTCGAGCAGCGTGACCCACGCGGCCGTGGTGCGGGTGCGCGTGAGCGCTTCCATCATCGGGATCAGCACGAGCCGGTGCTTCACGCGCAGCGTGTTGGTGGCAAAGCGCGCGTCGCTCGCCCACTCGGGGTGGCCGGCGGCTTCGCAGAAGCGCGCGAACTGGCCGTTGTTGCCGATGGCCAGCAGCATCGAACCGTCCTGCGTCGGAAAGTCCTGGTACGGCGCCAGGCTCGGGTGCGTGTTGCCCTGGCGCTTGGGCGCTTCGCCGGTGTTGAGAAAGGCGCTGGCCTGGTTCGCGAGGATGGCCATGCCCACGTCGAGCAGCGCCATGTCGATGTGCTGGCCTTCGCCGGTGCGGTCGCGCACCTGCAGCGCCGCGAGGATGGCGGTGCTGGCGTACACGCCCGTGAACAGGTCGGTCAGCGCCACGCCCACGCGCAGCGGGCCGCCGCCGGGCACGTCGTCGGGGCGGCCGGTGATGCTCATCATGCCGGTCATGGCCTGGATCATCAGGTCGTAACCCGCGCGCTCGGCGTACGGGCCGTCGTGGCCGAAGCCGGTCACGCTGCAGTAGATGAGGCGCGGGTTGGCCGCGCGCAGGCTTTCCTGGTCGAGGCCGTATTGCTTCAGCCCGCCGGTCTTGAAGTTCTCCACCACGATGTCGGCCTGCGCCGCCATCTGCAGCAGCAACGCCTGCCCCTCGGGCGTGGCCATGTCGACCGTGACCGAGCGCTTGTTGCGGTTGCAGGACGTGAAGTAGCTGGCCTGGTCGGAGTCGTTGCCGTTCGCGTCCTTGATGAAGGGCGGGCCCCAGGTGCGCGTGTCGTCGCCGACGCCGGGGCGTTCGATCTTGACGACATCGGCGCCCAGGTCCGCCAGGATCTGCGTGCACCACGGGCCCGCGAGCACGCGGGACAGATCCAGGACCTTGATGCCGTCCAGGGCCGCTGCAGGTTTGTTCATCGTCATCTACGTCGGTGTTGTCTTGCAGTGCGAGGGAGGCCGCGGAACCGGCTTTGCCGGGCCGCTGGCGTCGCCCCCTGAAAGGGGGTTGGCGTCTACACGAAGTGAGTAAGACTGGGGGTTAGTTCGAAAACGCTGCAATGCCGGTGATGGCGCGGCCCAGGATGAGGGCGTGGATGTCGTGCGTGCCTTCGTAGGTGTTGACCACTTCGAGGTTCACCAGGTGGCGGGCCACGCCGAACTCGTCGCTGATGCCGTTGCCGCCCATCATGTCGCGCGCCATGCGGGCGATGTCCAGCGACTTGCCGCAGTTGTTGCGCTTCATGATCGAGGTGATCTCGACCGCGGCAATGCCTTCGTCCTTCATGCGGCCCAGGCGCAGGCTGCCTTGCAGGCCCAGCGTGATCTCGGTCTGCATGTCGGCCAGCTTCTTCTGGATCAGCTGGTTGGCGGCCAGGGGCGGCCGAACTGCTTGCGGTCCAGCGTGTACTGGCGGGCGCGGTGCCAGCAGTCTTCGGCGGCACCCAGGGCACCCCACGAGATGCCGTAGCGGGCGCTGTTCAGGCAGGTGAACGGGCCCTTGAGGCCCTGCACTTCGGGGAAGGCGTTTTCTTCGGGGCAGAACACGCCGTCCATCACGATTTCGCCGGTGATGCTGGCGCGCAGGCCGACCTTGCCGTGGATGGCGGGGGCGCTCAGGCCCTTCATGCCCTTTTCGAGCACGAAGCCGCGGATCGGGCCCACGGTGCCGCTTTCGCTGACTTCCTTGGCCCACACCACGAACACGTCGGCGATGGGCGAGTTGCTGATCCACATCTTCGAGCCGCTGAGCGAGTAGCCGCCCGGCACCTTCTTGGCGCGCGTGGCCATGCTGCCGGGGTCGGAGCCGTGGTCGGGTTCGGTCAGGCCGAAGCAGCCGATCCATTCGCCGGTGGCGAGCTTGGGCAGGAACTTCTGCTTCTGGCCTTCGGTGCCGAATTCGAAGATCGGCACCATCACCAGCGAGCTCTGCACGCTGGCCATCGAGCGGTAGCCCGAGTCGACGCGCTCGACTTCGCGGGCGATCAGGCCGTAGGCCACGTAGTTCAGGCCGGGGCCGCCGTACTGTTCGGGGATGGTCGGGCCGAGCAGGCCGAGCGCGCCCATTTCACGGAAGATGGCGGGGTCGGTCTCGCCGGTGCGGAAGCCCTCGATGACGCGGGGCGCCAGGCGCTCCTGGCAGTAGGCATTGGCCGCGTCGCGGATCATGCGTTCTTCGTCGGTCAGTTGCTGGTCGAGAAGAAGGGGGTCGTCCCAGTGGAATTGCGCTTTGGCGGCCATGTGGCTGTCTCCGGAAAAGGGGAAGGAAAAAGAAGAAAGACGGGAATCGGTCGATCCTAGCCACGCGCAGGCCATGACGCAAACGAGGATTCCTCACCCAGATATGCGTTTGTAGAATGTCTTGCAAGATGTTTGTGCGGCGTCTTCATTGACGGGCGCCGCGCCCCATTCCTACTTTTCAGGCATACATGCGCCGCAAGATCCCGCCCCTGCAGACCCTGGTGTGCTTCGACGCCGCCGCGCGCCACGAGAGCTACACGCGCGCCGCGCAGGAGCTGGCCCTGACGCAGAGCGCGGTGTCGCGCCAGATCGGCACGCTCGAGGCCTTCCTGGGCGTGGCGCTGTTTCGCCGCACGCGGCACGGCGTGGCGCTCACGGCCAGCGGCGCGGCCTATGCGCGGCAGACCGCCAAGCGGCTCGAGGCCATGGAGCGCGACACGCTCGACGCCATGGCCCACCAGGGCGAAGGCGGCTCGCTGTCGCTGGCGGCCGTGCCCACCTTCGCCACCCGCTGGCTGATGCCGCGCCTGAAGAGCTTCGCGGCGCTGCAGCCCGACGTGGTGGTGCACATCGAGACGCGCACCCGCCCCTTTCTTTTCGCCGATGCGGAGTTCGACGCCGCGCTGTACGCCGGCACGCCCGCGCAGGTCGAGAACTGGGCCGGCACGCGCGCGCTGCTGCTGATGCACGAGGACGTGGTGCCGGTGTGCAGCCCCGCCCTGCTGCCGCGCGGCGGCAAGCCCGTGACCCCGGCCGCCATCGCCAGGATGCCGCTGCTGCAGCAGAGCACGCGGCCCGACGGCTGGCGCCAGTGGTTCGACGCGCAGCAGATCGATGCGCCCAACGCACGCGGCGGGCCGCGCTACGAGCTGTTCTCGATACTGGCCGCCGCAGCCTCGCACGGGCTGGGCGTGGCGCTGATGCCGACGATGCTGGTGGCCGACGAACTCGCGCGCGGCGAGCTGGTGGTCGCGTGCGCGCGGCCCTTGTCGGGCGAGCGCAATTACTACCTGGTGACGCCCGAGCGGGCCGACCAGCGGCCGCTGCTGAAGTTCTTCAGCGACTGGCTGCTGGGGCAGGCGCGGCAAGGCTGAGCACGCATGCCGCGCGACCACCGGGCCGAGTACGAATGGCGCATGCACAAGGTGCTGACGCACATCGACGACCACCTGGACGAAGCGCTCGACCTCGCGGCGCTGGCCGACGTGGCGCATTTCTCGGCGTTCCACTTTCACCGGCTGTTCGCGGCGTGGGCCGGCCAGACGCTGGGCGACTACGTGCGGCACCGGCGCATCGAGGTCGCGGCGCTGCGGCTGGCGACGCAGCCGCGCGTGTCGGTGCTGAACGCGGCGCTGTCGGTGGGCTTCGGCTCGGGCGAGGCGTTCTCGCGGGCGTCAGCGCGCACTTCGGCAGTTCGCCGACCGCGTGGCGCAAGGCGCACCGCTGGGAGCCGGTCGACGAAAAGCGCAATCCTGATCAGATCGCATTGCACGGCTTCACGAAGAATGGGCCTTCATCGCGCGACGCCGCGCTTCTGGAGACCACGCCCATGAACGTCGAACTCATCACCCGCCCGCCCGTCACCGTTGCCTACCTGCGCTACACCGGCCCGTTCGGCGCGCCGGTGGGGGCCTTCTGGAACACGCAGGTGGCGCCGTGGATCACCGCGCACAACCTGTGGTCGCATCCGCGCTATGGCATCAGCCACGACGACCCGAGCATCACCGCGCCCGAGCAGTCGCGCTACGACGCCTGCGTGGAAGTGCCCGAAGACTTCGTGCCCGACGGCGGCTTCCTGAAGACGGTGCTGCCCGGCGGACGCTATGCCGCGATGAAGTTCCACGCCTGCCGGCGGAAATCAACGGCGCCTGGACGCGCCTGTTGCGCGACTGGCTGCCGGCCAGCGGCTTCCAGTTCGACAACCGGCTCGCGTTCGAATACTACCCGGCGTGCGGCGCCTTCGACGAGAAGACCGGCGCCTTCGAATGCGACATCTGCATTCCGATCGCGCCGCTTTGAAGAAGCGCCCGGCGGCCGGCTGACAGGGCCTGGTCAGGCCTTCGTCGCGGGCCGGGCGCTTCGCGGGCGTAGGCTTCGATGAGCGCCGGAAAGGCGTCCATCGCGGGCAAGGCGCCGAAGCTGTGCTTCGCCGACGTGGCGGCCCAGGGCAGCTTCTCGTCGGTCCAGGTCTCGACGAAGGGCGCGACCCAGGCGTGCTCGTCGAGCATCGACGGCCGCAGGTTCACGAAATAGTCGAGGCCTTCGGTGCGCGTGAACATCCAGCTCTTGCAGTGCGGGCAGAAGTAGTGGTGCGATTCTTCGCCGTGCAGCCCGCCGACGACGGGCTCGCCCGACACCACCTCGAAGCCAGTCGAGGGAATGGCGAGCGAGAGCGAGAAGGCGCTCGCGCTCATGGTCTGGCAGCCGGTGCAGTGGCAGGCCATCGACAGCAGCGGCGGCGCGCTGATGCGCAGGCGCACCTGGCCGCAGCGGCAGCCGCCGCTCCAGGGGAGTTGCCAGTCGCTGGCGGGGTCGGGGGAAGGATTCGAGGTGCTCATGGGGTGCTCATGGGGTACTAAGGCCCTTTTGGGGTGACTGTGGGGGGTGACTGTGGGGGTGGCGGTGGTGCCGTCTTCTTCGGCTGTGAAACGCGGGGCGGCTTGAACGGCCCCGTCACTTTCTCCAGCCACGGATCGCACACGGCCAGCAGCTGCGGATCGACCTTGAACTGGGGGTCGCGCGCGTCGAAAAGAACCGACTTCTTCGCCTGCGCACGCACCAGCGCGAAGGCGTCCTTTTCGGAGCGGCTGTTGTCGAACATGAGCGTCATGTTGGCGATCTGCGCCGCATGCCCGACCGCCGCCTGCGTGCGCGGAAACCGTTCGACCAGCTTCTTGCGGTCCACGTCGTGGCCGCCCTGCTGCTTGCGCGTGCTCACGCGAAACACGGACATGTCGACCGAGATCAGCCCGACGAAGAGCAGCACCACGAAATAGCCCGCGTCCTGCATCGCGCGGATGTCGTCGGCCTTCGATTCGTGGCCGCCGCCGGGCAGCGGCTTCCAGTGGGAGAACACGGTTTCGAAGGCGAACGGCATGCGCTGGTCCATCACCAGGCTCTTGAAGGCGCGCACGCCTTCCTGGGACAGCACCTGCCACTTCTGGTCGTCGTCGCGCAGGCGCTGGGCCCACGGGGGAATGTGCCCGGTGCGGGGGTCGGCGTCGGGCAGGATCGACATCATCATGCGGTCGGCGTTGACCAGCGGCATCTGCAGGGAGCCCGCCAGGCGCGAGTACCAGAGGGTCGACTTGCCGGAGCCGTTGTGGCCCGCCAGCACGAACGCCACCGGGCGCGGGCCGCGCGTCTGCTCGAGGAGCTTTTCGAGCTTCGGCGGACGAAGGCTCACGCCTTGCTCGCGCGGAACCTGCCGTCGACCAGGCGGCCGATCACCTTGGTGCCGTCGGCCGCTTCGCGAACGACCTTGGTCGGGTCCTGCGGGTAGGCGTGGTACGCGAAGATCTTGGCCGCGTTGGGCCCGCGAAAGACCACGGCCCGGTCGATGCCGGGCTTGGCGAGCGCGCGGGCCGCCTTCTTCAGCAGCACCGTCGTGTTGTCCTCGGGGCGCACGACCGGGCGCGGTGCCCGGCCGACCTTGACCAGCGCCATGCCGCGCCCCAGCGTGGCGACCGACCGGCCTTGCACCAGCTGCCCTGCCGGGTGGTCGCGCGTGGTGGTTTTTTCTCTTGCCATGGGCGGATGATCGCTCAAAACGAACGACGGCCGCCACCCGCCGCGCGAAAACCCGCGTCCGAAAACGGCGAGCGCCGCAGCGGCCGAAACCGGACACTCGCGGCATGACACGCCCGCATCCCTCGCCCAGGCCCTCGACTGGCCCCGCATCGAAACCGAGCTCGCCACGCGCGGCTGCGCCACCACCGGGCCGCTCTTCACCGAGAAGGAATGCGCCGCGCTCTCGGCCATGTACGACCAGCCCGGCCACTTCCGCAGCCGCGTCGTGATGCAGCGCCACGGCTTCGGCCAGGGCGAGTACCAGTACTTCGCGTACCCGCTGCCGCAGAAGCTGGCCGCGTGGCGCGGCGCGCTGTACGAGCGCCTGGCGCCGCTGGCCAACGCATGGGCCACGGCGATGGGCCAGCCGGCCGACTACCCGCCGGACCACGCGGCCTACCTCGCGCGCTGCCACGCGGCCGGCCAGCCGCGCCCCACCCCGCTGCTGCTGCGCTACCAGGAAGGCGACTACAACTGCCTGCACCAGGACCTGTACGGCGAGCTGCAATTCCCGCTGCAGCTCACGGTGCTGCTGAGCCAGCCGGGCGAGGACTTCACGGGCGGCGAGTTCGTGCTGACCGAGCAGCGCCCGCGCATGCAGTCGCGCGCCGAGGTGGTGTCGCTCGCGCGCGGCGAGGCGGTGATCTTCGCGGTCAACCAGCGGCCGGTGACGGGCACGCGCGGCAGCTACCGCGTGACGATGCGCCACGGCGTGAGCCGGCTGCGCTCGGGGCGGCGGCACACGCTGGGCATCATCTTCCACGACGCCGGCTAGCGGCTTTCTTCATTCGGGAAGACGGACCGCGCGGGAAGCCTCTATCATTCCGAGCAATTGCTCACCTCCCGCCTGCTTTTCACGCCCATGCCCACATCCCGCCCCCCGTCTTCGCGTGCCGGCCTTTCCCCCCGGCGCGAGCCGACACAGGCCCGCGCCACCGCCACGCGCGCCGCCATCCTCGAGGCGGCGGCTCGCGTCCTGGAGCAAGGCGGCCTGTCGGCCTTCAACACCAACCGGGTGGCCGAAGTGGCGGGCATCAGCATCGGCTCGCTCTACCAGTACTACCCGCACAAGGCGGCGCTGCTGGTGGCGCTCAGCGAGCAGCAGACGGCCGGGCTGGTCGACCGCTTCGACGACGCCATCACGCGGCTCGGGCCGGCCACGCTGGCGCGCGGCATCCGCGCGCTGATCGAGGTGGCGCTGGCGCACCAGTTCGAGCGCCCGCAGTTGGCGGCCGCGCTCGACTACGCCGAGCGCGAGCTGCCCATGAGCCCCACGCTGCAATTGCACCGGCACGCCCTGCTGGCGAGCCTGGTGGCTTTTCTTTCAGCGCACCGCGCCGAAGTCGCCGGCGACTTGCGGCAGGTGGCCGCCGACCTGCGGACCATCGTGCAGTCGCTGATCGACGGGGCCGCGCTGCGCGGCGAGCCGAACGGCAAGCCGCTGCGCGCGCGCGTGGAGCGCGCGGCGCTGGGTTACCTGGGCTACCGGCCATCCTGATTTCCCCTCACTGCCATTCTTTGCGGTACTGAAGCCATTCGGGCCCAGACCGGTGAAAATCAGCCCCGCATCCGGCACCCGCCAGGACCCCCGACACCAATGATCGGGGCCGTGGGCCCGCCGTTTGCCGGCTCGCGCCCCTCGTGGCGCGGGTGCGCTCGAGTGGTCGTCAGGGAGCTGTATGAACAAGAACTCGTCCGGGAATCCGGGTGTGGCGGGAAAGCCGCCTTTTGAATCCGCCGCCGCCGCGGTGCCGTTGCGGCGCCCTCGGCGCTTCAGGGTCGATGTGGGCACCATCGTCAGCGCGGTGGCACTCGCGCAGTCGCTGCTGCTGGTGTCGCTGGGCTACTGGGGGTCGCAGCGGCTGGTCTCGCGCATCGGCACTTCCGCGCACAAGGCCAACCACGACCGCACCCAGGACAAGGTGCTGGCCTTCCTGCAGAAGGCCGAGTCGGTGGTCAACGCGGTGGCCAGCGCCCCCAGCCTGCGGCCGGCGGGCGACAACTCCGAAAGAACATCGGAGCTGCTGTGGACGCTGCTGGCGCAGTCGCCGGAGCTCGACAGCATCTACGTGGCCAACGATGCCGGCCAGATGCTGATGGCGCTGCGCTACCCCACGCCCGCCATGCGGCACATCGAGCGCGGGCCCGACTTCACCACCGAGACCTGGCACTACAAGCGGCCGCCGGAGGCCGAGTCCGACGCGCAGAACCGCTACGCCACGCAGCGCATCGAGGCCTTCCGCAGCAGCTACGACCCGAACAAGCGCGGCTGGTACCTGCAGGCCTGCAAGGCGCAGGGGCCGATCTGGACGCCGCCCTACGTGTTCGCCGCCGCGCAGGAGCTGGGCGTGACCTACGCGCTGCCCGGCAAGCGCCGCTATGCCGAGGGCAGCACGCAGTCGCTCGTGGTGGCGGGCGACGTGTCGCTGGGCCGGCTGTCGGGGTTCGTGCGGCAGTTCAGCAGCACCGCCGGCTACGGCGACAGCGCCCTGCTCAGCGCCGACTTCCGCGTGCTCGCGCGCAGCGACCAGCAGGGCGCGCTGCACAAGCTGGAAGCGCCGACGGGCGTGCTCGGCGCGCTGCACGACCACATGATGGCCGGGGGCACGGCGGGCAGCGGCAGCGACACCGCCTTTTCCTTCGCCTACGAGGGGCGCGGCTACCTGGTGCAGACCTCGTTCATTCCCAGCACCGGCTGGCAACTGGTGAGCTGGGTGCCCGAAGACATGCTGCTGGGCGACCTGCGGCGCGCGGTGCTGTGGGGCCTCCTGGTGGCGCTGGGCTTCCTGGCGATCGCGCTGTTCATGTCGCTGAAGCTGTCGCGTCTGGTGACGTCGCCGGTCGAGAACCTTTCGCACATCGCGCGCCGCATCGGCCTGCTGGAGCTGGACAACCTGCCGCGCGAGCCGAGCCGCGTGCTCGAGATCCAGCACCTGGACCAGGCGCTGGACGACTCGGCGCGCAGCCTCAAGGCCTTCAGCAAGTTCGTGCCGGTCGACGTGATCAACCAGCTGATCGCCGAGGGCCATGCGCTCGCGCCCAACGGCTCGCCGCGCCGCATCACGGTGATGTTCACCGACGTGGAGGGCTTCACCTCGATCTCGGAGTCGCTGGACACCGACGTGCTGGTGGGCATGCTCACGCAGTACTTCAACCTCGCGGCCGGCGTGTTCGCGCGGCACGGCGGCGTGATCGACAAGTTCATCGGCGACGGCATCATGGTGCTGTGGGGCGCGCCCGCCGACCTGCCCGACGCGGAGTACAAGGCCTGCCTGGCCGCGCTGGAGCTGCACATCGAAATGGACGAGCTCAACCGCCAGTGGGCCGAACAGGGCCTGCCCGAGTTCCGCACGCGCGTGGGCCTTCATACGGGCGTGGTGATCGCGGGGGTGCTGGGCTCGAACGACCGGCTGTCTTACACCGCGTTCGGCGATGTCATCAACGTGGCCAGCCGCATCGAGGGCATCAACAAGCAGCTGGGCACGCAGGTGCTGATGTCGCAGGTGACCTTCGCCGGCCTGCGCGGCCGGCTGCACACGCGGCGCATCGAAGAACTCGTGGAGCTGCGCGGCCGGCAGACGCGCATGGTGCTCTACGAGCTGATGACGTCCTGAAGGCTTTTCAGCGCGGAGACTGGGTGACGCGCACCAGCACCAGGTTGGCGCTGTTGCCGTTGCCCTGCGTGAGCACCGAGTACTGCGTGTCGTTGATGAACAGCAGCTGCTCGCCGCGCGAGATGCGCGCCGACACGGCATAGCGCATGCGCGGGTCGATGCGGGCGGCGTCCACCTTCAGTTCGTAGGCGAAGGGCGGCTGCTTGCCGTCGGCCTTGAAGCGCTGCTCGGCCAGCACGGTCGAGGGCGCGTCCATGCGCGACACGTCGAGCAACTGCACCACGACTTCGGCCGCGGGATCGAGCGCGATGCGCTCGCGGTAGGCCACGGTGCCGCTCACGCGCAGCGACGAGGCACCGGTGGCGGGCGTGGACGGCGACGAGGGCGCCGCGCAGGCACTCAGCAAAGAAGCGCCTGCCACGGCGGAAAGGATGAGGAGGCTGGTACGTCTTTTCATGCGCCCATTATGCGGAGGCACGCTCCGCGGCAAAGGCCACATACCACTCGAGGCTGCCGGGGTTTGCCATCGCCTCGCGGTTGACGACCTTCTCGATGGGCTGGCCCAGCAGCAGCTTCTTGATCGGCAGCTCCTGCTTCTTGCCCGAGAGCGTGCGCGGAATCTCGGCCACCTGGAAGATGTCGTTGGGCACGAAGCGCGGCGACAGCGAGGTCTTGATGGCGTTGTGGATGCGCGCGCGCATGGCGTCGTCCAGCGCCACGCCGGGGCGCAGCACCACGAACAGCGGCATGTAGCTGTCGCGGCCCAGGTATTCGAGGTCGACCACCATCGAGTCGAGCACCTCGGGCAGGCCCTCGACCGCGCTGTAGATCTCGCTGGTGCCCATGCGCAGGCCCTGGCGGTTGATGGTGGCGTCGCTGCGACCGTAGATGATGCAGCCGCCGTCGGTGCCGATCCTGATCCAGTCGCCGTGGCGCCACACGCCGGGGTAGGTGTCGAAGTAGCTCGACAGGTAGCGCGCGTTGCCCTCGTCGCCCCAGAAGTACAGCGGCATCGACGGAATGGGTTGCGTGCACACCAGCTCGCCCACCTCGCCGATGACGGGCTGGCCGCTGTCGTTCCAGGCCTCGACCGCGTGGCCGAGCTCGCGGCACTGCATCTGGCCCGGCACTTCGGGCAGGTCGCGGTTGCCGCCGACGAAGGCGCCGCAGAAGTCGGTGCCGCCCGAGATGTTGCACCACCACACATCCTTGGAGCCCGCGTCGAGAATCTGCCGCGAGCCCCAGCGCTGCACTTCTTCGGGCAGCGGCGAGCCGGTGCTGCCGAGCGCGCGCACGCGCGACAGGTCGCCGCAGTCCCTGGCCACGAGGCCGGCTTTCATGCAGTTGGTGAAGTAGGCCGCGCCCGCGCCGAAGAACGTCACTTTGTGCCGCGCGACGAAGCGCCACAGCACGCTCCAGTCGGGCTTTTCCTTGCTGCCCGCCGGGTTGCCGTCGTAGATGCAGATGGTGGCGCCGAAGGCCATGCCCGAGAGCTGCGAGTTCCACATGACCCAGCCCGTGGAGCTGTACCAGTGGTAGCGCTCGCCGTGGTTGTTGGCGCCGTAGCTGGGCCCCACGTCGTTGTGCAGGCCGCATGCGTGCATGGTGAGGATGATGCCGCCCTGCCCGTGCACGATGGGCTTGGGCAGGCCGGTGGTGCCGCTGGAGTAGACGATCCAGATCGGATGGTCGAAGGGCAGCCATTCGGGCTCGAAGGCGTTCACCTCGTCGTCGTAGCGGCCGATGGCGTTCGACCAGCCGATGTCGTGCGGCACCGCGCTGGCGGCGAACGGCGACTTCACCAGCAGCAGCTTCTGCACGCTGGGCAGCTGGCCGCGCAGCTCCTGCAGCACGCCGCTGCGGTCCAGCGGCTTGCCACCGTAGTGCACGCCGTCGACCGCGATCAGCACCTTGGGCTCGATCTGGCGGAAGCGGTCGGCCACGGCGGCGGTGCCCATGTCGGGCGCGCACACGCTCCAGATCGCGCCGATGCTGGAGCACGCCAGAAACGCGACCATGGTCTCGGGCACGTTGGGCATGTAGGCCGCGACGCGGTCGCCGCGCCGCACGCCCAGCGACTTGAGCGTGAGCGCGACCGATGCGACCTGCCGGCGCATTTCGGGCCACGACAGTTCGCGCACGTCGCCGCGTTCGTTGTCGCTCACGATGGCGGGCATGCCGGCGGCATGCGCCGCGTCGACGTGGCGCAGCACCTCGCGCGCGTAGTTGACCTGGGCACCGGGGAACCAGCGCGCGCCGGGCATGCGCCGTTCGGCCAGCACCGCGGCGTTGGCGGCGAGCGGCGTGGGCGACTGGATGGCGGCGTAGTCCCAGATGCTGCGCCAGAAGGCGTCCAGCTCGGTGACCGACCAGCGCCACATCGCGTCGTAGCTGTCGAAGGCAAGGCCGCGCGTCTCGCGCAGCCAGTTCTGATAGAGGCGGATCTGGGGAATGTTGGGGGCGGACATGGCTTGAGCGTAGCGCCCCGCCATGGCGTGCTCAATCCGGGTTGACCTCAGGGTTTGTACGCGTGTACAAGTATTTTGTACAACTGTTCAATACGCCCCCATGAGTACCCGCACACCGACCGCCAGGCACGGCGCCTCGCGCGCCGCGGCGCCTGCCGCCGCCGCAGTCGCCACCGAGACTGTTCGCCCCGACCGCAAGCACGCCATCCTGCTGGCGGCCGAAAAACTGTTCGCGCGCCACGGCTACCACGTGGTCACGATCCGCCAGATCGCCGAGGAAGCCGGCGTGCCGCTGGCGCTGGTGGGCTACTACTACGGGCCCAAGCAGGACCTGTTCCACGCGATCTTCGAGCACTGGGGCCACACCATCGAGGAGCGGCTGGCCGGCCTCGCGGCGGTCGACAACAACCCCGACGACGCGCGCACGCTGCCGCGCATCATCGAAGCCTTCACCGCGCCAGTGCTGGCGCTGCGCGCGAGCGCCGAAGGCGAGTACTACGCGCTGCTGGTGGCGCGCGAGCTGTACCACGCGACCGAAGAAGCCGACCGCGTGATGCGCAGCTACTTCGACCCGCTGGCCGAGGCCTACATCGACGCCCTGCACGTCGCGCTGCCGCACGCCACGCGCGGCCAGGTTGCGTGGGGCTACCAGTTCGCGCTGGGCGCGCTGCTGCACCACCTGAACGACACGCGCATCGAGCGGCTCTCGCGCGGCGAGAACAAGCGCGCCGACCCGGCCGTGGCGCCGGTGCTCGTGAACTTCATCGTCGGCGGCCTGCGCGCGGCGCTGCCGCGCCCGAAGACGGCCAGGACCCCACCCACGAAAAACACCCCCGGAGACAGAAGACATGACAAAGACCCCGACGATGAAACGGCGCACCTTGCTGTCGGCGCTGGCCGCGGCATCGGCCGGCGCCGCCCTGCCCGCGTTCGCGCAGAGCAACCCGAAGATCGTGTTCGGCTACACGGCCGTGACTGATTTCGCCTCGGTGTTCGTGGCCGCCGAAGAGGGCTGCTTCAAGAAGCGCAACCTCGACGTGGAGCTCAAGTTCATTCCGCTGAACTCGACCATTCCGGCGGCGCTGCAGTCCGACTCGCTGCAGATCGGCGGGCCCACGCCCTCGGTGTTCCTGCAGGCGGTGGACGGCGGGCTCGACCTGGTGCTGGTGGCCGGCGGCGGGGTCACGGCGAAGACCTTCACCGGCTTCGGCCTGGTGGCGCGCGCGGGCGCGGGCATCAAGAGCGCGCAGGACTGCGTGGGCAAGAAGATCGGCGTGCCGGGCCTGGGCGCCTTCCTGCACGTGACCTTCCGCGCGTGGCTGAAGGACAGCGGCGTGGACTACCGCAAGGTCAACTTCGTGGAGGCCGCGTTCCCGCAGCATGCCGACCTGCTGCGCGGCGGCTCGGTCGACGCGGTGGTGTCGGCCGACCCGTTCATGAGTCGCATCACCGAAAGCGGCGCGGGCTACGTGGCCTCTTATTACTCGACCTTTTTGCCCGAGAACAACCAGACCATCGTGCACGCGGCCAAGCGCGAGTGGGTGGCGAAGAACCCGGCGGCGGCGCGCGCCTTTCGCGAGGCGCTGGTCGAGGCGGCCGCGTTCATGCAGCAGCCGAAGAACGACGCCAGGGTGCGCGCGGCCATCGGCAAGTACATCAAGCTGCCGCCCGACGTGCTGGCCAAGGTGCAGATCTCGCCGCCCGGCCCGATCGTCACCGAGAAGCAGCTCGCCTACTGGACCGGGCTCATGAAGGAGCAGGACATGCTCAAGACGAACATCGACGTGGCGAAGCTGGTGGCCAAGTGATCTCCGCCCCCGCCCCCGCCCACGTCACCGCGCGCGCCGCCCTGGCGGCCAGCGCCTTCCATTCGCCAGCCAGCCCCCCGATGCAAGCCACCCCTTTCCTGCGCTTCGACGGCGTGACCATCCGCCTGGGCGGCCGCGAGATCCTGTCGCCCACTTCGTTCGACGTGGCGCGCGGCGAGTTCGTCTGCATCGTCGGCCCGAGCGGCTGCGGCAAGACCACGCTGCTGCGCGCGGCCAGCGGCCTCGTCACGGCCAGCGCGGGCGAGGTGCGGCGCAACGGCGTGAAGATGACCGAGCCCTCGCGCGAAGTGGCCTTCGTGTTCCAGGACTACGGCCGCGCGCTGCTGCCATGGCGCACGGTGGAAGGCAACGTGAGCCTGGCGCTCGAAGCCGCCGGCGTGCCCGCTGCCGAACGCGCGCCGCGCATTGCCGACGTGCTCGGCAAGGTCGGGCTCGCGAGGCACGCACACAAGTTTCCGGTGCAGCTGTCGGGCGGCATGCAGCAGCGCGCGCAGATTGCGCGCTGCCTTGCGCAGAAGCCCGAGCTGATGATGATGGACGAGCCCTTCGGCGCGCTCGACGCGCTCACGCGGCAGAGCCTGCAGGACGAGCTGGCGCGGCTGGTGCGCGACGACGGGCTCACGGTGCTGTTCGTCACGCACGACCTCGAAGAAGCCATCTACCTCGGCGACCGCGTGATCGCGCTGCAGGCCAACCCCGGACCGGGTCGGCCGAGCCTTGCGCGGATGATCGACGTGAAGATCCCGCGCCCGCGCGACCAGCTCTCGACCAAGGAGCATCCGGACTACCTGCGGTTGCGGCGTGAGCTGTTCGCTTTCATCGAGCAGGGCCATGACTGAGAACCGGCTCCTTCTTCGGGCGCGGCCGTGGGTGCTGCCCCTCGTGCTGATCGGCGCCTTCGAGTGGTACGCGCGGCGCGCGTCCGCGCTGGGCAGCGACTCGCTGGCGCCGCCCAGCGCCGCCGCCAGGGCTTTCGTGGGTGCGGCGATGGACGGCTCGCTCTGGCAGGCCACCGGCTTCACCTTGGGCACGGCGGCGCTCGGCCTGTTGCTGGGCGCGGTGCTCGGCATCGCGTTCGGCGTGGTGCTCGGGCTCTCGCGGCGCGCGGCGCAACTGGGCTCGGTGTCCATCGAGGTGCTGCGCCCCGTGCCGTCGGTTGCGCTGATTCCGCTCGCGATGCTGGGCTTTGGTTTCGGCGTGCGCATGGAGCTGGCCATCGTCGCCTTCGCCACTTTCTGGCCGCTGCTGGTGCTGGTGCAGTCGGCGGTGCAGCAGGTCGAGCCCCGGTTGCTCGAGGTGAGCCGCGTGCTCGGGCTGTCGGCGCGCGAGCGGGCCTTCAAGATCGTGCTGCCGGCCATCGTGCCGCGCCTGTTCGTCGCGCTGCGCCTGGGCGTGGCGGTGGCGCTGGTGGTGGCCGTGACGGTGGAGATCGCGGCCAACCCCAACGGCATGGGCTACGCGATGATGATCGCGCAGCAGAGCCTGGACCCCGCGCTGATGCTCGCGTGGCTGGGCTGGATCGGCATCGTCGGCTTCGCGGTCAACGCGGGCATGGTGCTGCTGCAGCGCGTGGTAGCGCGGCGCATGGGGGTGCAGCCATGAACGCGCGGTCGCACATGAACCGGCTCGGCTCGGTCGGCGTGCTGCTGGCGCTGGTCGCGCTGTGGTGGGTGGCGAGCAACGCGGGCTGGGTCAGCCGCGTGTTTTTGCCGACGCCGCAGGCTACGTTCGCCAGCCTGCTCGAAGGGCTCAACCTCTCGGGCAGCGACAACGGCAGCGGCGAACTGCTCGGCTTCACGCAGGCCACGGTGGGCCGGATGATCGAAGGCTGGCTGCTGGCCTCGCTGTTCGGCGTGTTGCTGGGCGCGGCCATCGGCGTGTCGCCGGCGGTGCGCGCGTGGGTGCAGCCGACGCTCGAATTCATTCGCCCCCTGCCCGCCTCGGCGCTGCTGCCGTTGGCCATTTCGATCTTCGGGCTGAACCCCGGCATGGTGCTGTTCGTGGTGGCGTTCGGCGCGATGTGGCCGGTGCTGCTGGCCACGGTGCACGGCTTCGCGGCCGTGGAGCCGCGCCTGGCGGAAGTGGCACGCTGCCTGGGGATGTCGCGCGCGGCGTACATCTGGAAGATGGGCCTGCCGAACGCCATGCCCGACATCCTGGCCGGCATGCGCCTTGCGCTGACCATTGCGCTGATCGTCGCGGTGGTGGGCGAAATGATCGCCTCGCAAACCGGGCTGGGCCAGGCCATCCTGCTGGCCGCGCGCGCCTTTCGCGCCAGCGACCTGTTCGCCGGCATCGTGCTGCTGGGCCTCATCGGCTTCGTGAGCAATGCGCTGCTGGCCTTTGCCGAGCAGCGCCTGCTGCGCTGGCAGCACCCCTGATTCCTTCGTCTCCCCACACAACACCCCACAAGGAGCTTTCTCACCATGCCCCGTAAATTCGTCGACCTGTCGATCTTCCTGGAGAACGACGTGGTGTCCGACCCGCCGGCCTTCGCGCCGAAGATCCAGTACTTCACGCACGAGCACACCTACGAGCAGATCGAGCCCTTCTTCCCCGGCCTGAAGAAAGAAGACCTGCCCGACGGCGAAGGCTGGGCCGTGGAGCTGGTGCAGCTGTCGACGCACAACGGCACGCACCTGGATGCGCCCTACCACTTCCACTCGACCATGGACAAGGCGCTGGGCGAGAAGAAGCCCGCCATCGCCATCCACGACGTGCCGCTCGAGTGGTGCTTCCAGCCGGGCGTGAAGCTGGACTTTCGCCACTTCGCCGACGGCTACGTGGTGACGGCCGCAGACGTCGAGGCCGAGCTCGCGCGCATCGGCCACACGCTGAGCCCGCTGGAGATCGTGGTGGTCAACACGCGCGCCGGTTCGCGCTACGGCCACCCCGACTACGTGTCGTCGGGCGCGGGCATGGGCTACGAAGCCACGATGTACCTGCTGGAGCGCGGCGTGCGCCTGACGGGCACCGACGCGTGGAGCTGGGACGCGCCCTTCGTGCACACCGCCAAGAAGTACGAAGAGACGAAAGACGCGTCCCTCATCTGGGAAGGCCACAAGGCCGGGCGCGACATCGGCTACTGCCACATCGAGAAGCTGCACAACCTGGAGGCGCTGCCGCCCACCGGCTTTTTCATCAGCTGCTTCCCGCACAAGATCCGCGGCGCATCGGCGGGCTGGACGCGCGCGGTCGCGATCTTCGACGACGCGCTGATGGCTTCGGTGTGAGGGCCCGTTCATGCGCATCGCACTGAATCACACGCACGACAGCCACGCGCGCAGTTGGCTCGAAGCGGCCAACGCGGCGGGCAGCGACTTTCCGATCCAGAACCTGCCGCACGCGGTGTTCCGCCGCGCGGGCAGCGCCGAGGCGTTTCGCGGCGGCGTCGCCATCGGCGACCAGGTGCTGGACCTCGCGGCGCTGGTCTCGCGCCAACCGCTCGAAGGGCTCGCGCTCGACGCGGCACGCGTGGCCGCCCTGCCCGCGCTCAACGATTTCTTCGCGCTCGGCGGCGCCGCCTGGCAGGCGCTGCGCCACGCGCTCTTCGACCTGCTGAAGCACGGCGCGCCCGCCGCCACGGTGCAGGCCGTGCGCGAATGCCTCGTGCCGCAGGCCGAAGCCGAATACACCGTGCCCGCGCGCATCGGCGACTACACCGACTTCTACACCTCGATCGACCACGCGCTGAACATCAGCCGCCTGATGAACCCCGACGGCGACGTGACGCCCAACTTCCGCTGGATTCCGACGGCGTACCACGGCCGCGTGTCGACCATCGGCGTGAGCGGCCAGCGCTTCCACCGGCCGATGGGCCAGTCGATGGCGCCGGGCGCGAAGGCGCCCACCTTCCACGCCTGCGCGCGGCTCGACTACGAGCTGGAGCTGGGCGTGTGGATCGGCACGGGCAATGCGCAGGGCGAGCCGATTCCGCTCGAGCGCGCGGAGGAACACATCTTCGGCATCTGCCTGCTCAACGACTGGTCGGCGCGCGACATCCAGTTCTGGGAGATGGCGCCGCTCGGGCCGTTCCTGGCCAAGAATTTCGCGACCACGATCTCGCCGTGGATCGTGACGATGGAAGCGCTCGCGCCCTACCGGCAAGCGTGGACGCGGCCGGCGAACGAGCCGCAACCGCTGGCCTACCTGGAGAACGCAGCCAACCGCGAAAACGGCGCGCTCGACATCCGGCTCGAGGTCTGGCTCGAGAGCGAGAAGGCGCGCAGCGACAAGACGGGGCCGTCGCGCCTGTCGAGCACCAGCTTCAGGCACCAGTACTGGAGCGTGGCACAGATGGTGACGCACCACACGATGGGCGGCTGCAGCCTGAACCCGGGCGACCTGTTCGGCAGCGGCACGATCTCGGGGCCGGGCGCGGGCGAGGCCGGCGCGATCATCGAGCTGACGCGCGCGGCGCAAAGCCCGGTGACGCTGGCCAACGGCGAGCAGCGCGGCTTTCTCGAAGACGGCGACGCGGTGCTGCTGCGCGGCTGGTGCGAGAAACCGGGGCATGCGCGCATCGGCTTCGGCGAGAGCCGCGGCACGGTATTGCCGGCGCGCGGTTGACGGTCGCGTAAATACTCTTTACAGTCCGCCTCCTTCGAAACGAACACCTGCTCCGGAAGCTTCATCGTGAACACCGCACTGGCCATTGCCACCATCCGCATCGCCTGCCCGGCAACGGGTGGCGCGTTCGCGCACGGCATCGGCCATGCCACGAACCCGCGGCAGCAGCAAACAGGCGAACACATCGCTCCGGGCGGAGGCGGCGCATAGCGCGCACCTCTCTTCAGCACTCTTTACGAAGAGGCCCGGACACCGAATGGTTCCGGGCCTCTTTTCTTTTTGCGTCACCATCGATTCCACAACCACAGGGAGAAAAAAACCATGCGCAAACTTGTCACCGTCCGCACCGTCGACGCCGTCCGTCCCATCCCCGGGGCCGACGCGATCGAATGCGCCATCGTCGAAGGCTGGACCGTCGTCACCAGGAAAGGCGAGTTCGCCGTGGGCGACCGCGGCGTGTTCTTCGAGATCGACGCCTTCCTGCCGCTCGACGACCCGCGCTTCGCTTTCCTGGAGAAGTCGGCCATCACGTGGAACGAACAGCGCGGCGTGCGGCTTCGCACGCTGAAGCTGCGCGGGCAGATCTCGCAAGGGCTCGTCCTGCCGCTGTCGCAGTTCGCCGAAATCGACGCGCTCGCGCTGGCCGACCCCGCGCTGCGCCAGCGCGACTGGGCGGAGCTGTTCGGCGTCGGCAAGTGGGAGCCGGTGGTTCCCGCGTGCCTGTCGGGCGAGGTGGAGGGCGCGTTTCCGTCGTTCATCAGCAAGACCGAGCAGGAACGCGTCCAGAACCTGCCCGATGTGTTCACGGCCAGCGAGGGGCACGCCTTCGAGGTCACGGTCAAGCTCGACGGATCGAGCGTGACCGTGTTCCACCACGCGGGCGCGCTCGGTGTGTGCGGACGCAACTGGCAGCTGCGCGAGACCGCCGGCAACAGCCTGTGGCGCGTGGCGCGGCAAGACCGCCTGCTCGAGGCGCTGGCCACGCTGGGCCGCAACCTGGCGCTGCAGGGCGAGATCGTCGGCGAGGGCATCCAGGGCAACCCGGAGAAGCTGAGCGGCCAGGCGTTCCACGTGTTCGATGTGTTCGACATCGACCGGGGCGGCTACTGCGGCATGGAAGAACGCAATGCCGTCGTCGACGTGCTGCGCGTGCTGGGTGCAACGGTGAACACCGTGCCGCTGCTGGAGGTGAGCACGCTCGAGCGCTTCGGCGGATCGACCGCCGAGGTGCTGGCGTATGCCGAAGGGCCGTCGCTGAACCCCGGGACCTCGCGCGAAGGCGTGGTGTTCAAGCGGCTGGACGGCGAGCTGTCGTTCAAGGCGATCTCGAACAGCTACCTGCTGAAGCACGCGGACCGTTGAGCAGGAAAGAGAGAAAGAAGGCAAGCCGACGAAAGGCTTGCCGCAACGAAAAAGGGCCACCCAGATGGGTGGCCCTTTTCGGCAATGTTGGAGCGGGAGAAGAGTCTCGAACTCTCGACCTCAACCTTGGCAAGGTTGCGCTCTACCAACTGAGCTACTCCCGCGTCGAGCCTCAGATTATAGAGTGACTTTTTGCCCTTTTTCCCGAATCCGAGAAAAAAGTTATTTCATCACGTGCCGAACACCAAGGACCGGTGCATCGACACGCCCGCCATCAACCCGTCCGCCGACGCCAGCGTGGCGTTGGAGAACGCCATTGCAAGGTCGCCCGCCGCGTAGACGCCGGGCACCGTCGACATCTTCATGGCGTCGACGCGCAGCACGCGGCCGAGCGGGCCGTCGTCGAACGCGCAGCCGAGCTGCTCGGCCAGCGGACTGGCCGGCCGCGTGTGCGGCGCGACGAACATCGCGTCGACCGGCACCAGCCTGCCGTCGTCCATGCGCACGCCGGCCAGGGCCGTGCCCTCCCCCTTGAGCCCGGCGATGCGCCCCGGCTCGATGGTCACGCCGCGCGCGCGCAGCCTGGCGCGCACTTCGGCATCGGGGCCCTGGACGTCGTTGAGGAAGAGCGTGGTCGGGCCCCACTCGGCGATCAGCAGCGCATGGTCCGGCGGCCCCCCGCTGTGGAACAGCAGGCCCAGCTTGCGGTCGCCGAACTCGTAGCCGTGGCAGTAGGGACAGTGCAGCACGCTCTTGCCCCAGCGCTCGCCGATGCCGCGGATGTCGGGCAGGCCGTCCTGCACGCCGAAGGACAGCAGCAGCTTGCGGCTCGACAGTTGCTCGCCGTTGTCCAGCGACACGGTGAAGCCCTCTTCGCCGTCGGTGCCGTCGGCTTGCGCCTCCACCACGCCGGCGTTGACGAACTTCACGCTAGGGTACGCGAGCAGCTTCTCGCGCGCGTCGGCCACCATCTTCAGCGGCGGCGTGCCGTCCTGCCCGAAGAAGCCGTGCGACGCGGCGGCAAAACGGTTGCGCGGCGCGCCCGTGTCGACCACGCACACGGTCCTGCGTGCGCGGGCCAACTGCATCGCAGCGGAGAGGCCGGCAAAACTGCCGCCCACGATCAGAGCGTCATGTCGCATGTTCAATGTCCTTTGAGGTGAAGCCGCCGCCCGTCATGCGGCGGTGAAAGTCCCTGGAAAGATCGGCCAGCGTGATGCTGTTGAAACGCTTGAGCAGCAGCGCCTCGGCCTCGTCGCACACGCCGTCGAGCGCGGCGTTCACCGCCTGCTCGACGACGCAGCCCGGGCTTTCGGTGCGGTTGCCCATGGCCAGCAGCGCGGGCGCGCCCACGGCGTTGTGGATGTCGCCCAGCGTGACCGCCGACAGCGAGCACGACAACACCCAGCCGCCGCCATGGCCCTTGGCCGAACTCACGAACCCCGCCTGCCGCAGGCCCGCCATGAGGCGGCGGATGACGACCGGGTTGGTGTGCATCGCGACCGCGAGCAACTCGGAGGTGATGGGGCCGTCCATCTCGGCCATGTGCAGCAGCACGTGGAGAACGCCGGAAAGCTTGCTGTCTCTTTTCATGCAACATTATTAGTTGCATGTGATTGACATGGCAATGCGTGAGGCCTTTTGCGTGCCGACGCTCGAACCGGGTGCGCCGGCCCAACGTTCGAGGCCCCGATTCCGCCGACAGCCGAGTCCCACACGTGCGGGCGACAGTGGCGCACATGGCGACAGATCGCGGCCCGGCCATGGTTGCACCCGGATCGATCGAACCCCGGTCGGTCCTTGAATCGTGACCATGCTACGAAAGGAACAGTCACACATGAAGCAACAACTGCAACACAACCGCATCTTCATCGGCGCCCTGCTCGCGGGCCTGCTGGCCATCGGCGGAGCCGCCCAAGCGCAAGGCGTCGGGGTCGGCGTCGGGGTCAATGCCGACGTGAACGCATCGTCGGGTGGTGGCACACGCGGCACCGCGGGGCAACCACCGGCGCGAATGCCGGCACGAGTGCCGGGGCTCAGGCCAACGGCAGCGGCACGGCCAGCGGCGCGGCCGGATCGGCGGGCAATGCCGTCGGCGGCGTGCTGGGCGGCGCGACGGGCGCTGTCGGCGGGGCCACGAATGCGGTGGGTGGCGTGACCAACACCGTGGGCGGCACGCTGCATGGCGCGACCGGTGCCGTCGGCTCGGCGGGCGGCGCGGTGAAGGCGCCGGCCGCGGGCGTGAAGGCCAACGGCAAGGCCCAGGGTTCGGGCGCTGTCGACGTGCAGAAGTAAGCCCGGCCCCACAACAGAAAGGCCCGCTGCGCTCGATGCGCGGCAGGCCTTTTTGTTCGCCGGGCAAACGCCTCAGTCGATGGGCTTGAGCTTGAACAAACTCGTGACTTCCACATCGAGCACCAGCAGTTCGCGCTGGTTGAACAGCCGCCAACGCCAGCGCAGGATGCCCAGCGTGGGCCGCTTCTCGGACCGGCGCGCCTCGATCACGTCGGCCACCAGCCGCAACGCATCGCCGGGCCGCACGGGGTTGGGCCAGCGCACATGCTCGAGCCCCGGCGATGCGAACGACTCGGAACCCGCCAGCACCGCATCGACCACCAGCCGCATGGCGATCGAGCAGGTGTGCCAGCCGCTGGCGATCAGTCCGCCGAACGGGCTTTCGGCGGCGGCTTGCGCGTCGGTGTGAAACCACTGCGGGTCGTAGGCCCGCGCGAACTGCACCAGTTCGGCTTCGGTGAGCACGTAGGGGCCGGCCTCTATGACCTGGCCCGCATGGAAGTCGGCGAACTGCATCCGCCGCAGCTTAGTACGTTTCCAGGTGCAGCCGGCCTTCGCGCTTCAAGGCGGCGCCGACGGTGTCCCAGTCGAGCCCCGCGTCCTTCGCCACGTCGCGCAGTGCCAGCACCACGCCCTCTTCCATGCTCTTGAGGCCGCACACGTAGAAGTGGCTGCTGCCGTCCTTCAGGAGCGCGGCCAGGTCGGCGGCGCGCTCGCGCATCATGTCCTGCACGTAGCGCTTGGGTTGCCCCGGCGTGCGCGAGAACGCGAGGTTGATGTCGATGAAGTCCTTGGGCAGCGACTGCAGCGGGCCAAAGTACGGCAGCTCCTGCTGCGTGCGCGCGCCGAAGAACAGCATGAGCTTGCCGCCCTCGAACTTGCCGCTCTTGCGCAGGCGGCGACGCCACTCGGTCATGGCGCGCATCGGTGCGCTGCCGGTGCCGGTGCAGATCATCACGATGTGCGACTTGGGGTGGTTCGGCATCAGGAACGACGAACCGAAAGGCCCGACCACCTGCACCGTGTCGCCCACCTTCAGGTCGCACACGTAGTTGGAGCACACGCCGCGCACGGGGTCGCCCTCGTGGTCTTCGGTCACGCGCTTCACCGTGAGCGACACGTTGTTGTAGCCGGGCCGCTCGCCGTTGCGCGGGCTGGCCACCGAGTACTGGCGCGCATGGTGGCGCTTGCCGATGGCGTCGACGCCCGGCGGCACGATGCCAATCGACTGGCCTTCGAGCACCGGGAACGGCACCACCCCGAAGTCGAGCACGATGTGATGCGTCTCGCTGTCGAAGCCGGCTTCGGTGCAGTTGAAGTTGCCGACCACGGTGGCGGTGGTGGGCGTCTTCGGCGGAAAGAGGTTGGTGTACGCATGCGCGGCCGACCACGGCGGCACGCTCGCGCCGTACTGCGCGGAGTTGAAGGCCGGCTCGACCGATTCGACGGCGGCCTGGGCTTGCGTCTGCGCGGGCAATGCGGCGGCGGGGTCGCCGGCGGCGTCGGCCGAAACGCCCGCCGCTTCGAGTTCTTCGGTCGAGAGTTCCTCGGGCAGCGATTCCCAGGTGAACTGCTCCTCGATCGAATACGCGCGCACCACGGGCATGGTGCGCCAGTTGTCGATCGAGCCCGTCGGGCACGGCGAGATGCAGGCCATGCAGCCGTTGCAGGTGTCCGCGCGCACGACGTAATTGTTGTCGTCGTGCGTGATCGCGTTCACGGGGCAGATGGCCTCGCAGGTGTTGCAGCGGATGCAGATCTCGGGGTCGATCAGGTGCTGCTTGATGACCCCGGCTTCAACGGCCATGTCCATGTTGTTCTCCTAGAGCCCTCCCCTTCCGGGGGAGGGTTGGGTGGGGGCCGGCGGCGCTTGTC
>NZ_MOWM01000116.1 GCF_016082275.1 Variovorax sp. E3 | reverse complement strand
GGCCTTGGCGAGCAGGCCTTCGAGCCGCTCGACCACCAGGTGGCGCCGGCGCGCATGGGCGGCCGCGCTGGCCCGCGCACCGTGCCGCGCCTGCCACCAGGCACGCGCCGGCCGGTTGCGCTGCCAGCGGTGCGCCAGGCAATGCCAGCAGGCCGGGGCCTGCCCCGCGCCCGGCGTGAACAGCGGCCCGACCATCGCCTGCTCGCCCGTCGGCTTGACCAGCAGCCATGCGCGCCCCTTCAGGCGCTGCTGCGCGTCGATCGCGGCGAGCCGGGGGTCGAGGTAGTCGTCGCAGTAGACGATGGTGAGGGCCATATTGCCGATATCGCCGATATCACCGGCCTCGCCCGCCTCGCCCGCCTCGGCAAGCCCCGACACCAGCGCCTGGCCCCAGCGCAACGCGGCGCCGCGGCCGACCGCGTCGGTCAGCGTGATGGCATCGACCTGGCCGGCGATCGCCATGCGCGCGGACGGGGCCGAGAAGCCGGGCACGAGGTAGGCCTCGCCGCCGCGCATCGCAACGGGCCGCACAAGGCCCTGGCGCAACAGCGCGCCGAGCGCATGCAGCATTTCCGCCAGCAGCGCGCCCGCGCCCGCCTCCCTGCAGTAGGTGGACAGGCTCACGCCCTTGCGCAGCACGCGCTCCAGGGCCATGACACCGGGCGAGCCGAGCACCAGCAGCTCGTTTTCGCTCAGCAGCAGCAGGCGGTCCGGCAGCACCGCCGGCGGCAGGTACTTCTCGTGCCATTGGAAGACGTCGCCGAAGAAGTCGGGTGCCGCGGTGCTAGACATCGTCCTGAGCTCCCAACGCGAGGCGGACGACGGCATAGGGCCGCGCGCCCGTGGTGGCCTGGAAGGCGGCGTCGAACAGCCGGTGCTGTTCGGAGAATTGGGGATAAAGGTGGTCTTCGGACATCACCCGCATCGACGGATGAATGCGCGCCAGCTGCGCCGCGTCCTTGAAGCCGGACACCACCGGCAGCTGCATGCCGCCCACCTGCATGGGAAGCCGCGCGAGCACCGGATGCACCTGGTCGAGCACCACGACGCAGGGCGGCCCGCCATGCGCGAACCGTTCGGCCAGTTGCCGCAGCACGGCCTCCAGCGGCGCCTGCGGCAGATAGGGGCACACGCCCTCCAGCAGCACGAGCACGGGCCGTTCGCCCGGCAGGCCCGCGGCGTCGAGCCACGACGTGTCGAGCACCGAGCAGGCCAGGTTGCTTTCGCCTTCGCCGCTCGCCGCGTACTGCTCGCGCAGGCGAACGGCGTCGGGCAGGTCGATGTTGAGCCAGCGCGCGCCCGGCACCGTGCCGGCGGCGAGCCGGCTGCGCCGCGTGCACAGGCCCGCGCCCAGCGCGATGCACAGGCCCGACGGGTGCGCCGCGAAAAACTCCGCCGCGAAGCGGTCGAACAGCTGCGCGCGCACGACCACGCTGCGGACGAAGGCCGCGTCCACCGCGTAGGCCGAGAGATCGAAAGGCAGCGCCGCGGCAATGCGGCGCGCCTCGGGGTCGAAGAACCCCGGCGCGCCGTCGGCGCCGTCGGCCCCGGCGCGCGCGGCCAACGTCAGCAGCAGCGTGGCCGTGGCGCCTTGCAGCGCCTGCGGTGCCCGCTGCGCGCCGGCGACGGGTTCAGCAGGTGAAGGGATAGGCGCTGCCCGTGTTGTTGTACGAGGTCAGCGCGATCGCCCACATGTCTTCCTCGACCGGTGCGCTCGGGTAGTTCAGCTGGATGCTGTTCTTGATGGCCGAACCGTCCGGGTTCGTCTGGTTCCAGGCGCCGCGCCCCGCGTCCCAGGTGAAGGCCGCGTTGGTCGTGAACCGGATCTCGAAGTTGAACGGGTTGTTGTAGCCCAGCCATTGGCTCAGCACATTGGCCTTGTCGGCGCCGTCGTCGCGGGTCAGGGCCGCGTGGAACTCGGGCGACTGCCATGCCAGCGCGATGGCGCGCAGCACCACGCCGCCGAAGGCCAGCAGCGAATCGGGGCCGCCGCCGGGAATGCCCAGGCCCGTGGGCAGGCCGCCGCCCAGCAGGCCGGGCGGAATTTCGGAGGCTTCGAACTGGGCGGAAGAGCCCATGAAGTTGGGGAACTGCTGGTAGTAGGCGGCCAGCGCTTCGGCGGCATGCGAGGTCGGCGCCTGCGGCAGCACGATGCCGAAGGCGTCGTCGGGGCCGATCCAGCCGGCGGTGAGCATGGGCTTCCACTCGGCGCGCTGGCGCGGGTCGGCGCTCTGGTAGAGCGAGATGTCCAGCTGCGGCCACAGCGTGGGCAGGTCGAAGTCGCGGTGCAGCAGCGGCTGGATGTCGCGCTGGGTGAGCAGCTCCTGGCGATAGGCGTCGTCTTGCCACGAGCGGGCAATGCCGCGCAGGTAGGCAAGGCGGAATTCGAGCAACGGATCGGCGTTCTGGCGTTGGGCGGTCATGGTGACTTCATCCTTGGTTCAAGTGATGTGCGCATGCACGGGCGTGCGCACGGACATTTCCGGCCGCAGGGCGGCCAGCTCCTTCAGGCGCCCGGCCACGTCGGGACCGGCGAGTGCCAGTGCCTGCAACGCCACCAGGGCCTCGGTTTCGGTTCGGTGCTTGCCGCTGTCGCGCGCCACCTGCGCGGCCTGCAGGAGGCTGGCTTGCACGGCCGCATTCCCGGCGCCCGACGCCTGCAGGTAGCGGGCCTTCTTGAGGTGCAGCTCGGAGCTGTACAGCCTTTCCTCGAGCTCGTCCGTCAGGCGCAGGCAGTCGTCGATGCGTTCGATGGCCTCGTCCCAGCGCTGGCTGGCGGCCAGCGTCTCGGCGGGGAAGGCGCGGTAGTAGCTCTGGCAGTAGCGGCAGCCCATGCCCCACAGCGCCTGCACCGCGCCGTCGCGCCCGCGATTTCGTCCACGCTGCCGCTGGCCCAGCAGCGGATGATGGCCGCGTAGCCGGTGAACGCCGGCAGGCCGTAGCGCGCCGTGATACCGAGCAGCTCGCCCGTGCTCACCAGCGCGCGCGCCTTGTCGCCGCGGGCCTGGTGGCCCAGGCTCTGGTACAGCAGGGCCATGCTGAGCGAGGGAATGTGCGACATCTCGCGGGCCCAGCGCACGGCATTGGTGGCGTCGGCGCGCGCGGCCTCGTCGTGGCCCGTGAACCAGCGCACCAGCGCGCGCCCGGTGGTGGCCCACACGCGCGTGTCGAAGCCGAACTCGGCCGCGTGGTGCGCATGCGCGACGGGGTCGTAGCGCTCGATGGCGTCGGTCAGCGCCTGCTCGGCGAGGTCGAAGCGGCCGTCGGAATAGTGCGCGAGCCCCAGGTAGGTCTGCGCCGCGACGAGCACGCCCTGGTCCTGGTGCTGCATGGCGTGGTCGTACAGCCGCTGGCTCAGCCGGCGCACCTCGTCGCGGTTGCTCGCGAGTGGTGGAAGGTGATGAGCGTCCACAGGTGCTGCACCTGCTTTTCGGGCGCGACGGTGTCGGTCAGCAGGTCTTGCGACAGGGCGATGCGATCCACCACCTGTTCGTGCGCCCAGCCGTAGGTGTTCATCATGGCCTGCGTGACGTAGCTGTTCACGTCGAGCCGCGCCTCGCGCTGCGCGGCGTCGTCCAGGTGCGCCATCCAGCCGTCGATGTGCCGCGCGTAGGCCACGGTTTCATCGTTGAGCGAGCGGTGCTGGGTGATGCGCAGCTGCTGCACCGCGTGCGCGACGGCCTGTGCATGGTCGCCCGCGTCGGCCCAGTGCTGGGCCACGCCGCCGGGCTCTGCCTCCACGCGCTGCGGGTAGCTGCTCATCAGCGTCTGCGCCACGTTGCGGTGCTGCTGGCGGCGCTGCGCCACGAGCATGCATTCGTAGGCCGTGTCGCGGATCAATGCGTGGCGGAACATGAAGGCACCCGCGCCCGCGATCTCGTCGGGCGTGACGAGCCCCGCGTCGCGCAGCACGGCCATGTCGTCGTCCATGGCTTCGCGCGTGCGGCCCGAGCAGGCGCACAGCAGGTCGGCATCGAACTGCCGGCCGATGGTGGCGGCCAGTTGCAGCAGGTCTTTCACGGGGCCCAGCCGGTCGAAGCGGCTCACCAGCGAGTCGCGCAACGTGACCGGAATGGCAGCCGGCTCGACCGTGTCCCGGAAGCCCCAGACACCGTCCTTTTCCATCAGGTAGGCGTCCAGCAGCATGCGCGCCATCTCCTGGATGAACAGCGGCACGCCGTCGGTGCGCGCGACCACGTTGCCGATCACCGCCGCGGTCACGGCGCGCGGCGCCAGCGCCTGGCGCGCCAGCTCGGCGGCCTGGTCGTTTTCCAGGCGCCGCACGTCGATGCACTCGGCCTCCAGCGTCTGCGGCGGCGTCCATTCGGGCCGCGCCGTGAGCACCAGCAGGATGCGGTGCTTCGGCAGTTGCGCGGTCAGTTGCTCGATGAACTCGATGCTCGTGGGGTCGGCCCAGTGCAGGTCCTCGAGCACCAGCAGGAAGGGCTCGGACTCGGCCATGTGCAGCAGCCACTGCGCGGTCGATTGCAGCAGCAGCGCCTTCTGCATCGGCGGAGAAATGCGGCTCGGCTCGCAGCCGCCCAGCGGCAGCGACAGCCAGGCGCAGAAGATGGGCAGCACCGCGTCCTCGTCGCAACCGGCGGCGCGAAGAATCTCGCGCAGGGTTTCGCGCCGGCCGTCGGGCGAGGTGTCGGTGGCCGCGTCGAGCCGCTGGCGCAGCAGCGTCAGGAACGGGGTCAGCGCGTTGTTGCGATGCTCGGGCTGGCACTGCGCGCCCACGGTGCGCAGGCCTTCGGCCGTGACATGCACGCGCAGCACATCGGCCAGGCACGACTTGCCGATGCCCGGCTCGCCGCGGATCCACACGGCGCAGCCCTTGTCCTGGCGCGCCTGCGCCCATGCCGCGCGCAGCCGCTGCAGTTCGGACTCGCGCCCAATGCACACCGTCTGCATCGCCTGCTCGGCGGAAGGCGCGGACTTCGGCAGCGCCTGCGGCTCCGCGCTCAGGCGGTAGGTCTGGATGCCGGCGGACTGCCCCGGCAGCGCCACGCTGCCGGCCTTGTCGAACGGCGCATGGCGGCCCAGCAGGCGGTGGCTGCTTTCGCTTGCGAGCAGCGTGCCGGTTTCGGCCACAGCCTCCAGCCGCATCGCCACGTTGACCGCGTGGCCCGACGGAATTTCGCCGCCTGCCACCACGGCCATGCCGGTGTGCACGCCCATGCGAATGCCCAGGTGCACGCCGTGCGCCTCCTCGATGGCGGCGGACCGGCGGCGGCTCAGCGCCAGCAGCTCCATCGCCGTCATGCTGGCCTGGCGCGCGTCGGTGTCGCTGGCGTGCGGATAGCCGAACAGCACGATCATGCGGTCGCCGAGCGTGCCCGCCAGCAGGCCGCCGCGCCGGGTCGCGGTTTCCGCGAACAGCGCGAGCTCGTCGCGCTGCAGCAGCTCCAGGTCTTCGATGTCGGAGGGCAGCGCGGCGTCCACGCTCTCGCCGTCCGCGTCGGTGTCCGGCCAGACCGAGACACTGCAGCACAGCACGGTGAGTTGGCGCTTCTCGGAGAAGACGCGCGTGGTGGCCACGGTGCGCGTCAGTGTTTCGTCCTGCACCTGGCGGGTCGAGCGCAGCACGCCCACGAGATCGTCCAGGCGCATGCGTGTGAGTTCGGCCAGCAGCGCGGCGGCGGAGTCGGAACGCTCCGAGGCCTTCTTCTTCAAGGCCTTGCGCAGCAGCGCGGCCAGCGGGTGCGCTGCAATTTCGGCGGGCAGCGGCACCTCCAGCGGACTGAGCTGCCGGTGCAGGATCTCGGCCGCCGAGACCCCTTGCACGGTGGGCGCGCCGGTCAGGCATTCGAGGAACATCAGGCCCCACGCATAGAGATCGGACCTGACGCTGGGCGGCTCGCCGCGCAGTTGCTCGGGCGCGCTGTAGGCCGGCGTTCCCAGGCTCTCGTCGGTCATGGTGAGCGTGGGGAACTGACCGGCCTTCTGCGAGGGAATGACGGTGCCGATGCCGAAGTCCAGCACCTTGGCGTGCGGGATGGCGCCGGTGAAGGTCACCATCACGTTGTCGGGCTTCAGGTCGCGGTGCACGATGCCCGCGGCGTGCGCGCAGTCGAGCGCGTCGAGCACTTCCGTCATGAGACGGGCGGCCTCGATGGCCGTCAGCGCGCCTTCGCGGCGGATGAGGCTGGTGAGCGTTTCGCCGGGCACGAACTCGAAGACGCCGTAGACGAAATCGCCCTGCTCGCCCTTGTCGAGCAAGCGGACGATATGGGGGTGGTGCAGCGCGGCGCACAGCTGCGTCTCGCGGTGGAAGCGGGCCACGTGCCGGTTGCCGTCCTGCAGCTTCACGACCTTGATGGCCACCGTCGTTCCCGTGCGCTGATGCAGCGCGCGATAGACGGTGCCGTAGCCGCCGGTACCCAATGCGTCCAGTAATTCGTAACCGGAAATCTCCGGCGGATTCGGCGCGGCACGGGACGCTGCGCGCGTGGGGTCGGTGACAGCAACCTGCATTTCAGCCTCGTCTATGGGGGAGCTTCCATTGCCCTCCTGAAGGCGTCCCACCATCGATCTGCCGTCAGGCGCGTCACAGTTGGGACACTAATTGTTACTGTAGCTGAAGAGGGGATTTTTCAAGCGGAAAACCGCTAAAAGAAAACCCGCGCACGCCGGTAAAGCGAGAACTTTTAGCTTCAAAACAACACGTTGCCGGCCACCGATGTTCCGCTGTTTCAGTTGCAGACCAGCTCGGTCCTGGCCACCGCGCACAGGCGGGCCTTCTCGGGTTCGGACAGCGGCGGCGCCGAGGTCAGGCCGTCGAGCATCAGCACCGCCGGGTACAGCCGCGCATCGTTCGGGTTCTTGCGGTAGGCCTGCATCACGAGCCGCTGGCCGTCCTTCTTGCAGACCTTGCGCTGCATGCGCGTCACTTCCTTGTCGCGCGCGGAGCCGTCGCCGTTGAATTCGCCGGCGAAGTGAAAGCACATGGCGGCGTCTTCGACGGCCTTGCGCAGGGGCTGCTCGTCTTTAGAAAACACCGCCAGCGAGGCGTAGGCCGCCAGCGAGACCAGCGCCATGGCCACCACGGACAAAGTGCGAAGCCCCGCCCCCATCGACGACGTTGAATTCATTCCCCCACCCTCCAGCAACAACCAAACAGACAAAGAAAAAGGCCGCCCTCAGGCGGCCTTCGATTCAACCATGGCTCCCTCCGCGAAGCCTGGGGGCGAGCTTATTTCTTGTCGCCGCCGGGAACCTTGCCTTCCACGCCCTTGACGTAGAAGTTGATGCCCGACAGGAACTTGTCGTCCGCCACGGCGTCCTTGGCCACCAGCTCCTTGCCGTCCTGGCCCAGGATCGGGCCCTTCCAGATCACGAAGCTGCCGTCCTTCAGGCCCTTCTTCACTTCGTCGACCTTGGCCTTGGTTTCAGCGGGCACGTCTTCGGCGATCGACACGAGGTCGATGGCGCCTTCCTTCACGCCCCACCAGCTCTGGCCGGTGGTCCACTTGCCGTCCAGGGCTTCCTGGGTGGCCTTGACGTAGTACGGCGTCCAGTTGATCACGGCCGAGGCCAGGTGGGCCTTGGGGCCGTAGGCGGTCATGTCGGAGTCCCAGCCGAAGGCGCGCTTGCCCTTCTCTTGCGCGGTCTTGAGCACGGCCGGCGAGTCGGTGTTCTGGAACAGCACGTCGGCGCCGCCGTTGATCAGCGCGGTGGCGGCTTCGGTTTCCTTCGGCGGGCTGAACCACTCGTTGACCCACACGACCTTGGTCGTGATCTTCGGGTTGACCGACTGCGCGCCCAGGGTGAAGCTGTTGATGTTGCGCAGCACCTCGGGAATCGGCACCGAGCCGACCACGCCCAGCGTGTTGCTCTTGGTCATGGCACCGGCAACCACGCCGGCCATGTACGCGCCCTCGTACGTGCGGCTGTCGTAGGTGCGCATGTTTTCCGAGGTCTTGTAGCCGGTGGCGTGCTCGAACTTCACGTCCTTGCTGTCGGCCGCGACCTTGAGCATGGGCTCCATGTAGCCGAAGGTGGTGCCGAAGATCAGCTTGTTGCCCTGGCTCACGAAGTCGCGGAACACGCGCTCGGCATCGGCGCCCTCGGGCACGCTTTCCACGAAGGTGGTCTTGATCTTGTCGCCGAATTCCTTCTCCAGCGCCTTGCGGGCGTTGTCGTGCGCGAACGACCAGCCGCCATCACCCACGGGACCGACATATGCGAATGCGATGTTCAGCGGCGCCGTGGTGGCGGGCGCCGGCGCGGCGGCCACGGGAGCCGGTGCCGCGGGTGCGGCGGCCGGTGCTGCGGCTTCTTCTTTCTTGCCGCAGCCGATCAGGGCGGCCGAAGCGACCGCGGTGAAGGCAGCCAGCTTGAGCAGGGAGCGCTTGTTCAGATCATTCATTGTCGGAAATCCTCAAAAAAGGACGGGTTGGCGGAAAAACGAAAAACGCGATTATGAGCCGGGGTAGAACGGTTTCCCAATGGAAGCCGGCATGTTGGCGCGGATGAAAGCCGGGTTGCGCGAGATCAGCGCCAGCACCACGATCGGCGCGATGTACTGCAGCATGCTGAGGAACTGGGGCGGCACGTCGACCCCGCTGCTCTGCAGGTGAAAACCCAGCATCGACACGCCGCCGAACAGGTACGCGCCCAGCAGCACGCGCACCGGCCGCCAGGTGGCGAAGGTGGTGAGCGCCAGCGCGATCCAGCCCCGGCCCGCGACCATGCCCTCGACCCACAGCGGCGTGTACACGGTCGACAGGTACGCGCCCGCCAGCCCGCACAACGCGCCGCCCGCGATCACCGCCAGAAAGCGGATGCGCCGCACCGGGTAGCCCAGCGCGTGCGCCGACTCGGGCGACTCGCCGACCGAGCGCAGCACGAGCCCGGCGCGCGTGCGATACAGGAACCAGATGAGCCCGACGGTCAGCGCCATCGCGGCGTACACCATCGGGTGGTGGCGAAACAGCGCCGGGCCGACGAGCGGAATGTCGCCCAGCACGGGAATCGCATACGACGCGCTTTCGGGCAGCTTGGCCTGCACGAAGTTGATGCCGGCAAAGGCCGAGAAGCCCACGCCGAACAGGCTCAGCGCCAGGCCCGTCGCGTACTGGTTGGTGTTGAGCCAGATCACCAGCACGCCGAAGAAGCCCGCGAGCAGCGCGCCCGCCGCCATGCCGGCCAGGAAGCCGAGCCACGGGTTGTGCGTGGTCACCACCGTCGCGAAGCCCGCGATGGCGGCGCACAGCATGATGCCCTCGGCGCCGAGGTTGACGATGCCGGCCTTCTCGTTGATGAGCAGGCCCAGCGCCGCGATGGCGAGCACGGTGCCCGCGCTCAGCGTCGAGCCGAGCAGGAGTGCGTAGCTTTCCATGTCAGAGGGCTCCCTCGGTCGGGCGCGCGACGGGCGCGGTGATGGGCGTGCTGGCTTGCAGCGAGGCGGTGGTCATGCCGACGGCCGCGGCCTTGGCGGCCGCCTTGCGCCGGATGCGGTAGGCGATGAGCGTGTCGCAGGCCAGCAGCGTGAACAGCAGCAGGCCCTGGAACACGCCCGTGAGCGACTTCGGCAGACCGAGGCGCGACTGCGCCAGCTCGCCGCCGATGTAGAACATGCTCATGAGAATCGCCGAGAAGATCATGCCCACCGGGTGCAGCCGCCCGACGAAGGCCACGATGATGGCCGCGAAGCCGTAGCCCGCGGGCACATACGGCGTGAGCTGGCCGAGCGGGCCCGCCACTTCGAGCGCGCCGGCCAGGCCGGCCGCGCCGCCCGAGGTCAGCAGCGCGATCCACACCGCGCGCCGCGCCGAGAAGCCTGCGTAGCGCGAGGCCGCCGGGGCCAGCCCGCCGACCTGCTGCGCGAAGCCCGCGCGCGTGCGGAACAGGAACACCCACAGCGCGCCCGCGCCGACCAGCGCGATGACCAGCCCGATGCTCACGCGCGAGCCCTTGAACAGGCGCGGGATCTGCGTCACCGCTTCGAAGGTCTTGGTCTGCGGAAAGTTGTAGCCGTTCGGGTCTTTCCAGGGCCCGAAGACCATGTAGCCCAACAGCAGCGTGGCCACGTAGACCAGCATCAGGCTCACCAGGATTTCGTTGGCGTTGCACTTGTCGCGCAGGAACGCGACGATGCCCGCCCACACCATGCCGCCCAGGATGCCGGCCGCCAGGATGGCCACGACGATCCACTGGCCCGTGGTCTTGTCGGCCAGCAGCGCCACGCCGCCCGCCGCGATGGCGCCGAACACGAACTGCCCTTCGGCGCCGATGTTCCACACGTTCGAGCGGAAGCACACGGCCAGCCCCAGCGCAATGATGAGCAGCGGCGTGGCCTTGACCATGAGTTCGCCGAGCGCATAGCCGCTCTTGATGGGTTCCCAGAAAAACACCAGCAGGCCCTTGACCGGGTCCTTGCCGAGCGCGGCGAACAACGCCACGCCGATCAGCACGGTGATCAGCAGCGCCAATATCGGCGAGGCATAGCTCCAGAAGCGCGACAGCTCCGGGCGGGGTTCGAGCTTAAACATGCGCCGCCTCCGAGTCCTTGTGCCCTTGCTGCGCTTGCCACAGCCCGCTCATCCATTCGCCGATCTGCGGCAGCGTGGCCGCCGCGCGATCGATCGACGGCGACAGCCGCCCCTTGGCGATCACGTGTAGCCGGTCGCTGATTTCGAACAGCTCGTCCAGCTCCTCGCTGACCACGAGCACGGCGCAGCCGCGTCGCGCAGCGCGAGGATCTCGCCGCGAATCAGCGCGGCGGCGCCCACGTCCACGCCCCAGGTCGGCTGCGAGACGATGAAGAGCTTGGGGTTGGCGTCGATCTCGCGGCCGACGATGAATTTCTGCAGGTTGCCGCCCGACAGCGAGCGCGCCGCCGCATGCGGCCCGCCCGCCTTGACGTTGAAGCGCTCGATGATCGAACGCGCATGGCGCTCGAGCGCGCCGGTGCGGATCCAGCCGCCCCGCCCGACCGCGTTGCCGCGCGTCAGCAGCAGGTTGTGCGCCAGGCCCAGCGTGGGCACGGCGCCGCGGCCCAGCCGCTCTTCGGGCACGAAATGCAGGCCGAGCGCCCGGCGCGCGCGGGGCCGCAGCCGCCCGGCGGGCTTGTCGAACACGCGGACCATGGCGGCCTCGGCGCGCACGTCTTCGCCCGAGAGCGTGTAGAGCAGTTCCTTCTGCCCGTTGCCCGACACCCCCGCGATGCCGACCACCTCGCCCGCGCGCACCTCGAACGAGATGCCGTCCAGGTCGACGCCGAACTGGTCCTCGCGCGCCAGCGACAGCTTGTCGACGCGCAGCGCCACCGCGCCCGCGTGCACCGGCCGGTGCTTCAGCGGCGGCGGCTCGCTGCCGATCATCAGCCGCGAGAGCGACTCGTTGCTTTCGTTCTGCGGGTTGCACACGCCCGTCACCTTGCCGCCGCGCAGCACCGTGCAGGCAGTGCACAGCTCGCGGATCTCGTGCAGCTTGTGGCTGATGTACAGGATGCTGCAGCCCTCGGACGACAGCTTCTTCAGCACCTGGAACAGCTTGAGCACCGCCTGCGGCGTGAGCACCGAGGTCGGCTCGTCCAGGATCAGCAGCTTGGGGTTGGTCAGCAGCGCGCGAATGATCTCCACCCGCTGCATCTCGCCCACCGACAGCGTGTGCACCGGGCGCGAGGGGTCGATGTCCAGCCCGTACTCGCTCGCCTTGGCGGTGATGCTGCGCGCCACTTCGGCCAGCTGCAGCGATTTGTCCAGCCCCAGCCACACGTTCTCGGCCACGGTGAGCGTGTCGAACAGGCTGAAGTGCTGGAACACCATGCTGATGCCCAGCGCCCTCGCCTGCTGCGGGTTGCGCAGGTTGACGGCCTGGCCGTCGAAGGTGACGGTGCCTTCGTCGGGCTTCACCGACCCGTAGATGATCTTCATCAGGGTCGACTTGCCGGCGCCGTTCTCGCCGAGCACGGCGTGGATTTCGCCGGGCTGCACGGCCATGGAGATGTCGCTGTTGGCCACCACCGCGGGATACCGCTTGGTGATGCTCGCGAGCTGGAGTCTGGGGGTTGTCATGCCGGGTTTCGTGGGTTTTGTCTCGTTCGAAGCAACAAAGCGGGAACAGCTATCAGTTTAATAGCACTGACAGCTGTTGCCGCGACCATCGGCGCCCGACGGCGCTCAGCTCAGTTCATTGTTTCAGTGTCCGCCGACATAGGCGAACTTGAACAGGAACACGGCGGCGATGACCCAGACCATCGCATGCACTTCCCGTGCCCGGCCGGTGCACAGCTTCAGCACCGCGTAGGTGATGAAGCCGAAGGCCAGGCCGTTGGCGATCGAGTAGGTGAAGGGCATGGCCAGCGCGGTCACGGCGGCGGGGATCACCTCGGTGGTGTCTTCCCAGTCGAGCTCGACCAGGTCGCGCAGCATCAGGCAGCCCACGAACAGCAGCGCCGGCGCGGTGGCATAGGCCGGCACCGAGCCCGCCAGCGGCGAGATCATCAGGCAGGCCAGGAACAGCACCGCCACCACCACGGCCGTGAGGCCGGTGCGACCGCCCGCCTGCACGCCCGCCGCGCTTTCCACGTAGGCCGTGGTGCTCGAGGTGCCGAGCAGCGAGCCCGCGAAGATGGCGCCGCTGTCGGCCAGGAGCGCCTTGTTCATGCGCTCCATCTTGCCGGGCACCAGCAGGCCGGCGCGCTTGGCCACGCCCATCAGCGTGCCGGTGGCGTCGAACATCTCGACCAGGAAGAACACCAGCACCACGTTCAGGATGCCGCCCTTGAGCGCGCCCAGGATGTCCAGCTGCATGAAGGTCGGCGCGATGGACGGCGGCGCGTCGAACACGCCGTGGAACTTGTTGCCGCCGAAGAAGAACGACAGCACCGTCACCGTGATGATGCCGATCAATATGGCGCCGCGCACCTTGAGCTTGTCGAGCGTCACGATGATCAGGAAGCCCAGCGTGGCCAGCACCACCGGCGGCGAGTGCAGGTCGCCCAGCGTCACGAAGGTGGCCGGCGATGCCGCGACCACGCCCGCGCCCTTCAGCGCCACCAGCGCCAGGAACATGCCGATGCCTACGGTGATCGCCGTTCGCAAGGACTGCGGTATGCCCTGTATGAAAAGCTCCCGCAACCCGGTGACCGTGACGATCAGGAACAGGCAGCCCGAGATGAACACCGCGCCCAGCGCCACCTGCCACGTGTAGCCCATGCCCAGCACCACCACGTAGGCGAAGTAGGCGTTCAGGCCCATGCCCGGCGCCATGGCGATCGGGTAGTTGGCGTACAGGCCCATGATCAGCGTGCCCAGCGCCGCGATCAGGCAGGTGGCCACGAACACGGCCCCCTTCGGCATGCCCGCGTCCCCCAGGATCGACGGGTTCACGAAGATGATGTAGGCCATCGTCAGGAAGGTGGTGAGCCCCGCGATGACCTCGGTGCGCACCGTGGTGTTGTGCGCGCTGAGCTTGAACACCCGTTCAAGCAGACCCGAGCCGCTTGCGCTGCCCACAGCCGCACGCGGACGCGCGGACTCGACATGCCCCGGCGTGCGGGGCTCGGCGCCTTTCGGCGCCTGTTCAAACGAACTCATTTAGCTTGTCTCCAGCTGTTGTTGTGGCGGTTTTCATCGTTGCCCCGCTCACGACGCCAGTGCGAACGGGGATCTCTCAGGGATCGGATGTCTCAGGGGCGAAGGGCGGACCCGCTGGCGCCATGGAAGGCGGCGGACGCAGCGACGCCGCCACGTCCTTGATGCATTCGCGCAGCCAGCGCGCCGAGCTCGACGAATGGGTGCGTTCGTGCCAGAGCTGGTAGTACATGAGGCGCGGCAGCGCCACCGGGCATTCGAGGATCTTCAGCGGCAGCCGCGCCGCGAAGCGCTCGCAGTACTGGCGCCCGGTGGTCAGCACCAGCAGGCTGGAGGCCACCATGTCGGGAATGAGCCCGAAGTGCGCGCAGCGCGCCGTCACGTTGCGCCGGCGGCCCAGCTCGTCGAGCATCTGGTCGATGATGCCGCGCCCGCCCGGGTGCATGGGCGTGGGCGCGATGTGCTCGGCCGCCAGCCAGGTCTCCAGGTCCCAGCCGCGGCGCACCGCCGGATGGTCCTTGTTGACCAGCGAGACCACCTCGTCGCCGAAGAGCCGCGCCATGTGCAGGTCTTCCGGCGGCTTGAGCCAGTTGCCGATCACCAGGTCGACCTGGCCGAGCGCCAGGTGGCCGTGGTAGTCGGAGTCGGGCGTGAGCGCATGGATCTCGATCTGGCACAGCGGCGCGTCGCGCTTGACCTGCGCCACCAGCATCGGCAGGAACAGCGGGTCCATGTAGTCGCTGGCGGCAATGCGGAAGGTGGTGGCCGCCGACTGCGGCTCGAACCCCCGCGCGTCGGAGAACAGCATCTCGGCCGCGCGCAGGATGCTGGCCGCCGGCTCGATCATGCGCAGCCCCGCGTCGGTCGGCACCATGCCCGAGCCCGAACGCACCAGCAGCGGGTCGCCCGAGAGTTCGCGCAGTCGCTTCAGCGCGGCCGACACGGCCGGCTGGTACATGCCCAGGCGAATGGCCGCGCGCGAGACGCTGCGGTCGGTCAGCACGGTGTGAAGCACCCGGATCAGATGGAGATCGATCTTGTCGAAAAGCGCTTGGTCTCTCATGGCTGTTCACACCTTTCTTGTCTGTGCGAACAGTTATACAGCGCGACATTGGGGCAGACCGGGGGTGGGAGTGGAGCTCGGACCGTGCGAGCACGGCCCGTGTTCATTCGACCGTTGCCGCCTGCCCCGCCTGCACGGCGGTGACGGCGCGAAGAATCGACTCGCTCGTGGCCGGCGCCTTCAGCGGCGGATCGACCCGGTGCCCGCCCGCCGCCGACACGGCGTCGCGGATCGCGAAGAACACCGAGAACGGCAGCAGCAGCGGCGGCTCGCCCACCGCCTTGCTGCGGTGGATGGAGTCCTCGAAGTTCTGGCCTTCGAACAGGCGCACGTTGAACACGGGCGGGCAGTCGTTGGCGGTCGGAATCTTGTAGGTGCTGGGCGCGTGCGTGGTGAGCTTGCCGCTTTGCGGGTGCCACACCAGCTCTTCGGTGGTGAGCCAGCCCATGCCCTGGATGAACGCGCCCTCGACCTGGCCGATGTCCACCGCCGGGTTCAGCGACTTGCCCGCGTCGTGCAGGATGTCGGCGCGCAGCAGCTTCCATTCGCCGGTGAGCGTGTCGACGATCACCTCGCTCACCGCCGCGCCGTAGGCGTAGTAGTAGAACGGGCGGCCCTGCATCTTGTCCTTGTCCCAGCTCAGGCCGGGGGTGGCGTAGAAGCCGTCGGACCACAGCTGCTTGCGGTCGAGGTAGGCCTCGCCCACCACGGTGCTGAAGGCCAGCGACTTGCCGTTGACCTCGACCTTGTCGTTGGCAAAGCGCACCGCGCCGGCGGTGCCGCCGTGGCGCTCGGCCGCGCAATCGGCCAGGCGCTCGCGGATCTGGCGGGCCGCGTCCTGCGCGGCCTTGCCGTTCAGGTCGGCGCCGGTCGAGGCCGCCGTGGCCGAGGTGTTGGCCACCTTGGTGGTGTCGGTCGCGGTCACGCGCACGCGCTCGAAGCTCACGCCCAGCTCGTGCGCCACCACCTGCGCCACCTTGGTGTTCAGGCCCTGGCCCATCTCGGTGCCGCCGTGGTTCACCAGGATCGAGCCGTCGGTGTACACGTGCACCAGCGCGCCGGCCTGGTTGAAGTGCTTCACGTTGAACGAAATGCCGAACTTCAGCGGCGCCAGCGCCAGCCCGCGCTTGAGCACCACGCTCTTGCGGTTGAACGCCGCGATGTCCTCGCGCCGCGCGCGGTAGTCGCTGCTGGCCTCCAGCTCGGCCACGAGTTCGTGCACGATGTTGTCGGTCACGGTCTGGCGGTACGGCGTGACGTTGTTTTCGGTCTTGCCGTAGAAGTTGACGCGCCGCACGTCGAGCGGGTCGCACTTCAGTTCGCGCGCCACCGAGTCCATGATGTTCTCGATGGCAATGGCGCCCTGCGGGCCGCCGAAGCGCGAAAGGCCGTGTTGCTCTGCGTGTTGGTCTTGCCCGAGAAGCCGTGCATCGACACGTTGGGCAGCCAGTAGGCATTGTCGAAGTGGCACAGCGCGCGCGTCATCACCGGGCCCGACAGGTCGGCCGAGTGGCCGGCGCGCGAGACCATGGTGATCTCGGCGCCGAGGATGCGGCCCTCGTCGTCGTAGCCCACTTCGTACTCGTACCAGAAGCAGTGGCGACGGCCCGTGACCATGAAGTCGTCGTCGCGGTCCAGCCGCAGCTTCACCGGGCGCTGCAGCTGGCGCGCCGCAACGGCCGCCACGCAGGCGAACAGCGCCGACTGCGACTCCTTGCCGCCGAAGCCACCGCCCATGCGCCGGCATTCCACATGCACCTCGTTCGACTGCAGGTGCATGGCGTGCGCCACCAGGTGCTGCATTTCGCTGGGGTGCTGCGTCGAGCAGTGGATGTGCAGCGTGCCGCCTTCCTTGGGAATGGCGTAGCTGATCTGGCCTTCGAGGTAGAACTGCTCCTGCCCGCCTACGTCCAGCGTGGACTTGTGGCGGCGCGGCGCCTTGGCGATGGCGGCGCGCACGGCGGCCTCGTCGCCCTCGTTGGCGGCACCGCCGCTGCGCACGATGTGCATCGGCGGCACCACGTACTGGCCGCGCGCGTGCGCGGCCTGCGGCGTGAGCACCGGCGGCTGCGCCTCGATGGTCAGTGCGTCCTTGGCCTTGGCGGCGGCGCGGCGGGCGGCGTCGCGCGTCTCGGCGATCACCGCGAACACCGGCTGGCCGAGGTAGCGGATTTCGCCGCCGTCGTTCACGGGCAGCAGGATCGGGTCGTCGTGGATGATCGAGCCGCAGTCGTTGGTGCCCGGAATGTCGTCGGCCGTGATGACCGCGACCACGCCCGGCATGGCGCGGATGGCGTCCAGCGACAGCGCCGTGACGCGGCCGTTGGCGGCCGGCGACAGGCCCAGCGCGCAGTGCAGCGTGCCGGCGAGTTCGGGAATGTCGTCGATGTAGGTGGCCTCGCCGGCCACGTGCAGGTGCGCCGACTCGTGCGGGCGGCTGATGCCCACGCGCATGCCGCGCTCGTGCGCCAGCGCTTCGGCGCCCACGTCGATGCGGGCGGCGGTGTTGCTCAGGTAGTCGGCAAAAGCCTCGGCGGGCTGCAGCAGGCGGGCGTCGATGGGTTTGTTCATGGTCAGACGCCTTCCGCGGCCTTGGTGACATGGGCCGCGGCATGCGGCATCACGCTCCAGACGCTGGTTTCTTCCAGCGACAGGGCGTCCTCGGCACGGGTTTCGAGCCAGAGGCGCTGGATCAGGTTCTGGGCCACCAGCAGCCGGTAGTCGGCCGAGGCGCGCATGTCCGACAGCGGCTTGAAGTCTTGCGCGAGCGCCAGCTTGGCGTTGCTCACGTTGGCCTGCGTCCAGGGCTTGCCCAGCAGCGCGGCTTCCGCGCTCGCGGCGCGGCGCACGGTGGCGGCCATGCCGCCGAAGGCCAGTCGCACGGCCTTGACCGTGTCGCCGCCCTCTTCGAGTTCGATGGCGAAGCCCGCGCACAGCGCCGAGATGTCGCAGTCGAAACGCTTGCTGATCTTGTAGGCGCGAATCTGCCGGCGCATGGCGGCCTGCGGAATGGCCAGCCCCTGCACGAACTCGCCGGGCTGCAGCTGGTTCTTCATGTAGTCCAGGTAGAACTCGGGCAGCGGCATGCGGCGCACCACGTCGCCCCGGCGCAACTCGATCTGCGCGTCCAGCGACATCAGCACCGGCGGCGAATCGCCGATGGGCGAGCCGTTGGCCACGTTGCCGCCCATGGTGCCGGCATGGCGGATCGGCGGCGAGGCAAAGCGCAGCCACACGTCGGACAGGCTGGGCACGCGCGCGACCAGCGCGGCGAAGGCGGATTCGAGCGAGGCGCCGGCGCCGATGTAGAGCTCTGCGCCGTTGTCCGGCCGGTCCTCGATGGTCTTCATCTCGGCCACGTCGCCCACGTAGATGATGTCGCCCAGGTCGCGAAACTGCTTGTTGACCCACAGGCCGACGTCGGTCGAGCCGGCCAGCAGCTGCGCGCGGGGCTTCTGCTCGCGCAGGGCGGCGAGCTGGGCCAGCGTCCTGGGGGCGTGGAAGTGGTCGATGCGGGCGCCCAGCGGCGCGGCGTAGTTCAGGTCGTGGCCGCCGTTCTGCAGCGCGGTGAGCGCGGCCACCACGGGCTGGGTGTCGAGCCGCACCGAGGGCAGGTCGAACATGCGCTGACCGGCATCCAGGATGGGGCGGTAGCCGGTGCAGCGGCACAGGTTGCCCGAGAGGTCGTCGGCCAGTTGCTGGCGGGTGGGCTGCGTGCCTTCGGACTGGTGGTGCTCGTAGGCGGCCCACAGCGACATCACGAAGCCGGGCGTGCAGAAGCCGCACTGGGAGCCGTGGCAGTCGACCATGGCCTGCTGCACGGGGTGCAGCGTGTGCACGGCGTGCTTGCCGTCCTTGGCCTTCTGCTCGGGCTTGTGGGCCTTCGACTGGCATTGCGTCTTGAGGTCTTCCACCGTGAACAGCGCCTTGCCGTGCAGCGTGGGCAGAAACTGGATGCAGGCGTTGACGGTCTGCAGGTTCAGCCCGCCGACGGCCCCCGGGGCCTGGGGGTCGGTGGCCAGCTCGCCGATGACGACGGTGCAGGCGCCGCAGTCACCCTCGTTGCAGCCTTCCTTGGTGCCGGTGCAGCGCGCGTCCTCGCGCAGCCAGTCGAGGACCGAACGGGTCGGATGGACGCCGGTGACGTCGACGATTTTTCCGCGATGGAAAAAGCGGATCGGTTGAATCTTGCTGCTGTCGGTGCTCATGCTTCTGGGGCTCGTGGGGGACCCGTTGTGGGTCAGTCATGGACGTTAGCGGCTTGTGCGGTGTCGTGCATACGCAGGTGCCCATAACGCGTATGTAGGGCCCGGTATGCCACGTACGGGGAAACCCTTGCGAGGGCGCTGCAATTCCTGGGCCAAGCCGGGCCGAGCCGGGCCCGGGCAGGGGCCCGGTTCGCGGTCAGCCGTGCGCGATGGCCACCCAGGCCGAGGCGATCAGCGTCGCGCCCGCCGCCGCCAGCAGCCCGCCGACCACCCATTTCAGGGTGCGCGGCTGCAGCTTGTTGGGCAGCCGATGGTGCAGCCGCGTGGCGCCGTAGACCACCGGCACCGCGCACCCCGCCAGCAGCGCCGCGCGCCACGAGAAATGCCCCGTCGGCACCACGATCACCAGCCGCACGAGCGAGTTGAACGCGAACATCAGCAGCAGCGCGCGGCGCACCAGCTCGCGATCCAGCGGCTGGCGGTACATGTGGAACACGATGGGCGGCCCCGAGCTGGAGAACAGCCCGCCCAGCACGCCCGACAACCCGCCGATGACGGCGAAGCTCGGGCGCCCCGACACCACCGGCAGCGGCCGGCCCTGCAGCACCAGCAGCGCGGCGCACCCCAAAATCGACACGCCCAGCAGCCCGCGCAGCCAGTTGACCGCGCCGCCGCTGAGCCACGTGAGCAGCATGAGCCCGACGATCACGCCGACCGTGCTGCCGTTGAGCGCCGGCTTCATCAGCTGCCAGGGCACCACGCCGGGCCGGGCGCGGAAATAGGTCCAGGCGTTGATGAGCGTGAGCACGGTCGCGGCATTGGCCGCGTCGCTCACGCTGGCGACGTGGAACACCGACACCAGGCCCAGCAGGATCAGGCTGAAGGCAAAGCCCGTGAGGTTCTGCGCATAGGTGGCGAGCGCCACGCAGGCCATGAAGACCAGCACGGGGCCGGCCTCGGAAAGAATCGCTTGCACCGGGGAACGTCGTCAGAGGGGAGCGGGAAACGCGAGGCGGGAGCGGAAGGCGAAAGGAAAAACGGCGGGCGAAACGGGGTGCAAAACGGACATTCGGAGCGGATCGGGATACGGACAAGGCGCCGGTCGGGCGCCCTCCAAGAATACCGCGCGGCCGTGCCCCAAGCGGCGCGCAGGGGCAAGGCGCGCTCAGCGCATCAGGTCCCACCCCATCATCAGGGCCGCGAAGCCCATCAGCGCGGTGCCGCCCCAGCCGAGCCAGCGCGTGCGGCGCCCGGAGGTGAACGCCCCCATCACCTTCTCGCGCGTCACCAGGATCATCATGGCCGCCATGATCGGCACGGCCACCACGCCGTTGATGACCGCGCTCCAGTAAAGCGCCTTCATCGGGTCGATGGGCGTGAAGTCGAGCGCCGTGCCCACCAGCGTGGCCACCGCGATGATTCCATAGAACTCCTTGGCCTCGCGCCAGTGCCGCTCCAGCCCCTCTTCCCAGCCGAAGGCCTCGGCCACGGCGTAGGCGGCGGAAGACGCCAGCACGGGCACGGCCAGCAGGCCGGTGGCGATGATGCCGCCGGCGAACAGCCAGAAGGCGAAGTCGCCGGCCAGCGGGCGCAGCGCCTCGGCGGCCTGCGCGGCGGAGGTCACGTCATGCACGCCCGCCGAGAACAGCACCGACGCGCCCACCACCATCACGAAGAACGCGATCAGGTTGGAGAAGGTCATGCCCATCCAGGTGTCCAGCCGCACCCGCCGCAGGTCGTGCCGCACCTCCTGGTCGGTGCCTCGCTGTCCGCCCTTGAGCCGCAGCTCTTCGACCTCCTGCGAGGCCTGCCAGAAGAACAGGTAGGGCGAGATCGTGGTGCCCAGCAGCGCGACGATCATCATCCAGTAGTCGCCGCTCCACTGCAGCCTGGGCACCACCAGGTCGTGCAGCACCCGCCCCCATTCGACCTGCACCACGAACACCGCCGCCACGTAGGCGAACAGCGTGAGCGTCAGCCACTTCAGGATGTGGGCCAGCTTGCGGTACGGCACGAACACCTGCAGCAGCACCGTCACCACGCCGAAGACCAGCGAATGAAAGTGCGCCCCGCCGCCCACCACCAGCTGCAGCGCCTCGCCCATGGCGGCGATGTCGGCCGCGATGTTGATGGTGTTGGCCACCACCAGCAGCGCCACCAGCACGATCAGGAAGCCGCGCGGCATGTGCTCGCGCAGGTTGGCCGCCACCCCCTTGCCGGTGACCCGGCCGATGCGCGCCGACACCAGCTGGATCGCCACCATGAACGGCAGCGACAGGAACACCGTCCACAGCAGCCCCGTGCCGAACTGGGCGCCGGCCTGGGTGTAGGTGGCAATGCCCGACGGGTCGTCGTCGGCCGCGCCGGTGACCACGCCGGGGCCGACGTGGCGCAGGAAAGAGGGGATGCGTTTTTTCATGTCAGCCGGATAGTGGCATGGCCAATCTGACCGGGGCATGAACGCCCGGCGGCTGTCTGCAAAAAAGCATCACGCGCGCCGTCATGCCCGCTCGGAGAACAGCGCGACGATCACCTGGCGCAGCCAGCGGTTGCCCGGGTCGGCCTCGAAGCGCTTGCTCCAGTGCAGCGACACGCTGAAGTCGCGCAGCGGAAACGTCGGCTCGACGATGGCGTAGCCGCCCTCCCCGGTAAAGCCGCGCGCGATGTTGCGCGGCATCACCACCGCCAGGTCGGTGGCGCGCACGATGGCCGGCAGCACCATGAAGTGCTCGGTCGTCAGGCGCACCCGGTCTTCGAGGTTCAGCAGCTGCAGGATGCGCAGGGTGTCGGCGTGCGTGCGCACGGCCACGTAGTCGAGCTCCTGCAGCGCCTCGAGCAGCGCCTGCCCGCTGCGCCGGCGCTTCACGAAGGGGTGGTCCTTGCGCAGCAGCACGATGTAGCGGTCTTTCAGCAGCAGGGCGCGCTGCGTGTCCTTCACGCGGGGCAGGAAACCGAAGGCGAAATCGACCTTGCCGCTGTCCAGCGCGGTGGTGATCTCGCCCGCCGCCAGCGGCATGGTCTCCAGGCGCAGGCCCGGCGCCAGTTCGCGCAGCCGCGCCATCAGCGGCGGCAGGAAGCGCCCCTCGCCGATGTCGCTCATGTGGATGCGAAACAGCTTGCGCGAGGCCGCCGGGTCGAAGCGCTCGGGCTCGCTCAGCGCCTGCCGCAGGGTGGCCAGCGCCGACTGCACCGACACCGCCAGCCGCTCGCGCGCGGCGTCGGCGCCACGCCGCCCGGGGTGCGCGTGAACAGCGCGTCGCCCAGCAGCAGGCGCAGCCGCGTCAGGCCATGGCTGGCCGCCGGCTGCGTCAGGCCCAGGGCCTCGGCCGCGCGACTCACGTTGCGGGCCCGGTAGACCGCGTCGAAGAGCCGCAGCAGGTTGAGGTCGACCGCGTCGATATGCACTGATTTCATATTGGATAGCTGGCTTATTTTATTGAAGTATGGCGCCCCGCGACCCACACTCCCGTCTTTCCTCTCGAGCCCCCAGAACAAAGAGACACGATGGAAGTTTCATTCAGCAAGGAAGTGGAAATGCTGCGCCTCGGCGCGGGCGACACCTTCCACGGCGAGGGCATCCTCGCGATCACCAAGGGCCTGCTGCAGTCGGGCGTGGCCTATGTCGGCGGCTACCAGGGCGCGCCGGTGTCGCACCTGCTGGACGTGATGGTCCAGGGCAAGGCCTACATGGACGAGCTGGGCGTGCACGTGGAGGCCTGCTCCAACGAAGCCTCGGCCGCGGCCATGCTGGGCGCGTCCATCCACTACCCGCTGCGCGGCGCGGTCACCTGGAAGTCGATCGTCGGCACCAACGTGGCGGCCGATGCGCTGTCCAACCTGTCGTCGCCCGGCGTGACAGGCGGCGTGCTGGTGGTGGTGGGCGAAGACTACGGCGAAGGCGCCAGCGTGATCCAGGAGCGCACGCACGCCTATGCGCTCAAGTCGAGCATGTGCCTGCTCGACCCGCGCCCCGACCTGGGCGTGATGGTGCGCATGGTCGAAGAAGGCTTTCGCCTCTCGGAAAGCTCGAACATGCCCTGCCTGATGGAGCTGCGCATCCGCACCTGCCACGTGCGCGGCAGCTTCGAGTGCAAGGACAACATCGCGCCCGCCGTCTCGACCCGCGCGCTCATGAGCGAGCCGGCCGGCTTCAACTACATGCGGCTCGCGCACCCGCCCGTGACCTTCCGGCACGAGAAGCTCAAGGGCGAGGAGCGCATTCCGGCGGCGCGGCGCTACATCGTCGAGCACGGGCTCAACGAGCTGATCCCCGGCGGGCGCCATGCGGACCTGGGCATCGTGGTGCAGGGCGGCCTGTACAACGCGCTGATTCGCAGCCTGCAGCAGCAGGGGCTGGCCGATGCCTTCGGCGACACGGACATTCCGATCCTGGTGCTCAACGTGACCTACCCGCTGGTGCCCGAGCAGGTGGCCGACTTCTGCGTGGGCAAGCGCGCGGTGCTGGTGGTCGAAGAAGGCCAGCCCGAATACATCGAGCAGGACATCGCCACGCTGCTGCGCCGGCGCGACATCCAGACACCGCTGCACGGCAAGGACATGCTGCCGCCCGCGGGCGAGTACGGCGTCGAGGTGCTGTCGGGCGGCATCGGCGCCTTTGCCGCGAAGTACATCGCGGCGAGCGAGGCTTCTTCCTCGGCTCAGGCCTGGCTGGCCGGCAACCGCGAGCGCCGCGAAGCCGTGGCGCGCCGCCTGAGCGCGCCGCTGCCCAACCGGCCGCCGAGTTTTTGCATCGGCTGCCCGGAGCGGCCGGTGTTCTCGGCGCTGAAGCTGGCGCAGCAGGAAACGGGGCCGGTGCACATCGCGGCCGACATCGGCTGCCACGCCTTCGGCACCTTCGAGCCCTTCTCGATGGGCCACTCGATCCTGGGCTACGGCATGAGCCTGGCCAGCCGCGCGGGCGTGGCGCCCATGATGAACCGCCGCACGCTGTCGATCATGGGCGACGGCGGCTTCTGGCACAACGGGCTGCTCACCGGCGTGCAGAGCGCCCTCTTCAACGGCGACGACGCGGTGCTGCTGATCTTCAAGAACGGCTACACCTCGGCCACCGGCACGCAGGACATCATTTCCACGCCCGACGACGACATCAAGGAACGCGCCGTCGACAAGCAGCAGAGCCTGGTCGACAAGAACCAGACCATCGAGGCCACGCTCAAGGGCCTGGGCGTGCAGTGGATGCGCACCGTGACCACCTACGACGTGGAGCGCATGCGCAAGACGCTGACCGAGGCGCTCACCAGCGACTTCAACGGCCTGAAGGTGGTGATCGCCGAGGGCGAATGCCAGCTCGAGCGGCAGCGCCGCATCAAGCCCTGGCTCGCCGCGCTGCTGAAAAAGGGCGAGCGTGTGGTGCGCGTGAAATACGGCGTCGACGAAGACGTGTGCAACGGCGACCACGCCTGCATCCGCCTGTCGGGCTGCCCCACGCTCACGCTCAAGGACAACCCCGACCCGCTGAAGGTGGACCCGGTGGCCACCGTGATCGACGGCTGCGTGGGCTGCGGCCTGTGCGGCGCCAACGCGCACGCGGCCACGCTGTGCCCGAGCTTCTACCGGGCCGAAGTGGTGCAGAACCCGAAGTGGCATGAACGGCTGCTGCACGGCTTGCGCGGCGCGGTCGTGCGTGCGTTGCAACCGGCATGAAGGGCTGAACGGACATGGACATGGAACAGAACCGCCCTTTGACCCTGCTCGTCTGCGCCCTCGGCGGCGAAGGCGGCGGCGTGCTGACCGAATGGCTGGTCGACATCGCGCGCCACGCCGGCTACGCGGCGCAGAGCACGTCGATCCCGGGCGTGGCGCAGCGCACCGGCGCCACCACCTATTACCTGGAGGTGTTCCCGGTGCCGCTCGCGCAGCTCGGCGGGCGCCGCCCGGTGTTCAGCCTGAGCCCGGTGCCGGGCGCGCTCGACGCCATCGTGTCGTCGGAGCTGCTGGAAACCGCGCGCCAGATCGGCAACGGCATGAGCGCGCCGCTGCGCACGCTGGTCATCAGTTCGTCGGCGCGCATCCTCACGACGGCCGAGCGCATGGAGCCCGGCGACGGCCGCGCCGACGCGCAGCGCCTCGTCGACGTGGTCAAGGCCTTCAGCCGCGAGCACCATGTGTTCGACATGAACGCGATCGCGCGCGACAGCGGCACCGTGGTCAGCGCGGTGATGCTCGGCGCCATCGCGGGCAGCGGGCTGCTTCCGTTCCCGCGCGAGGCCTACGAGCACGTGGTGCGCGGCGGCGACACCAGCGCGCCCGACAAGCTGAGCAAGATGGCCGCGGCCAGCCTGCGCGGCTTTGCCGCCGCCTTCGACGCCGTGAGCGCGCCGCGTGCGCAGGCCGCCTTCGTGAGCAACGTGCTGGCCGGCGACACCCACGACGCGCCGCCCCCGGCCGGCGCCCTGCCCGCCGACCTGGCGCGGCGCTTTCCGCCCGCCGTGCACGACCTGCTCACGCTCGGCCATGCCCGCGTGCTCGACTACCAGGACGCCGGCTACGCCACGCTCTACGCCG